>JBILLV010000188.1:0-18218 GCA_044375895.1 Polyangiales bacterium
TTTCTCCCGATCGCTCCCGCGATACGGTCCGTCGTCCGTCGCCGCGAACTTACGGGCGCTCCCCACGGAGCGACGAGAGATCTCGCCCGATCGCTCCCGCGATACGGTCCGTCGTCCGTCGCCGCGAACTTACGGGCGCTCCCAACGAAGCGACGAGCGACGGCCGATATGGGCGCTCCCCGCGAACCGACGAGCGACGCAAACCGCGGCCCCGCCGCCCCTACGGGCAACGGTCGCGCGGCATCAACATCGTCCCCTCGATCGTGCAGCGGTAAGCCCCGCGGTCGCACGACGGGCGGAACGTCGTCGCCCCACCCGGCGCGCAGCACACCATCGTCTCCGGCCCGCACACCGCGCGCGGCACGCAGCACACCACGCCCGCCCCCGCGCACGACGGCGGCGCGAAGGCGCCCTGGACGAAGTTGCACCCCGCGATGGGCGCGCACACGCCGCCGTGCGCCGCGCACGAATCGCCCGTCGGCATCGGCGCCGGCGGCACGCAACACACCCCGTTGCCATCGCTGAAGACGCAGCCCGCCGCGCCCGCCGCCGACACCGTCCCGCCGCCAGCCGTGCACGAAGCGCCGTTGCCGAGGCAGATCCCGCGCGCCGCGAGGCAGGGGTTGCCCGCATCCACCGCGCTGTCCGCCGCGCTGTCCACCGCGCTGTCCGCCGCGCTGTCCGCCGCGCTGTCCGCCGCGCTGTCGGGCGTGGCGTCGACGCGGTCGGCGCCGGCGTCGAAGCACGCGCTGCTGGGGTCGGTGTGCACCTCCATCCAGCGCCCACCCGTGCAGGTCTGCGTGCGCCCACCGCAGCCGGGGACGTCGTACCCGTAGCGGCACACCGCCCCCTCGTAGCCCGCGCAGGGCTGCGCGAACACCGGGTCGAGCGACTGCGTCGGGCAGCGGAACGACACGTCCGCGACGTCCGACCCGTCCGGCCGGTCTGACACACTCGGCACATCGCCGCTGTCGATCGTGTCGGCCGCAGCGTCCGCGGGCGTCGCCGGGTCGGAGCAGCCGAGCAGGAGGAGAGGAAGAAGGCACCAGCGAGTGTTGCGAAGGTTCATGACGCCAGCACGCTGCACGGCACACGCCAGCGCGGACAACCCTCGACGCTCAGTGACTCGTGGGTTAGTGGCACACCGTGATTCCGCACCGCCGTCCCCCCTCCGTTGGATCGCAGCTTCTGCTGTCCGTGCTCCTCACTTCCACCGTGCACGCGCAGCGGCGCCCTCCCACGCCTCCCCCCGACGCGCCGATGGTGGAGCGCTGGCTGCGGCGCGCGTGCGGCATCGGCGGCCCGGCGGACGCCGCGTGGGGCGCTGCGCACGTTCGGGTTCCGATGACGGTCTACACCTGCGCGGGCGAGCTCCATCGGCGCTGCCGTCGCGCGACCGAACGGCGCGCGATGATGGCGGTGACGCTGGCGTGCGAGGTCGACCTCGTCGAGTCATTGCGGGCAGGTGACCCCGCCACGCTCGCCGCGTGGGCGGCCGAATCCGAGGGCGTTCACTTCCGGGGGCGCGGAGAGACCCGTCGCGTCGACGCGGTGGTGGGACAGTTCGGGCGCACGCTGGTGATGGTCGCTGGAGCGGACGGAGAGGCCATCCTCACCTCGATCGACGACCGCTGAGCGTCGCTGCCGAAGCGAGTACACGGTGGCGGAAGTCACCGGTCGGTCAGCGCGCAACGCAGAGCCTCCATCCCCCGCTCGCGGACTCGCGCGTTTCCCCTTCCTCCGCGGCAGGAAGCCGCAAAGGAAGGGGGACATTGTTTCGGTGAATGGGCGCTCCCGTGAAAGGGCGCGCCTCACGAAGTGCCCATTCCGCGCGTACAGTGACACCCTTCCTTTGCGGCTTCCTGCCGCGGAGGAAGGGGAAACGCGCGAGTCCGCGAGCGGGGGATGGAGGCTCGACGCTGCACGCCAACCGCAGGGCAACTCCCGCCAGCGTTTACTATCGAGCGGGCAGCGCGACCTCGCGCGCCACACCGCCCACCACCAGCTCCACCGACCGCGCCGCCGCCGGCCCGTCGGGCACGAGGACGTGCGTCTCGTCGCGGTCGGCGAGGCGCTCCGACTGCGTCACCCCACGGGCCACCACGCGGCCCGCGGCGTCGAGCCAGCGCAGCGTCACATCCCCCGAAGTAACCGTCACCTCCTCGAACGCGTCGAGCCACTCGGGGGCCATCTCCGCGCCGAAGCGCAGCACGCGCTGGTGCGCCCGCGGGCCGAAGCGGGAGGGCGCCGCGAGGCCGCGCGGGGCGATCACGCCGTTCACGTCGAGGATCCAGTCCCAGAGCGCCGCGTAGGTGTACTCGGAGACCCACTCGGGGTTGCAGTAGCCCATGAAGTCGAAGCTGCGCGGCGACACGAACGCGCGGCGCCGCTCGTCATAGCCCCAGGTGCCGATCTCGCCGCTCTCGTTGGGGTAGCTCGGGTCGATGCCCGCGGGACCGCCGCAGGGGGCGTGCATGCGGCCGTGGGCGTGACCGATCTCGTGGGCGAAGGTCTCGACATCCGCCCGGCCCCCGAACCCGACACCCGACGCGACGCGACCACGCGGATCCATCGGCGCCGCCGGGAGGTAGGCCTGACCGTAGACGCAGCGCCCGCGGCAGTAGTCCTGCGGCGACTCGGCGGGCGCCACCATCGCGTAGTAGTACCGACCCGCGGGCGCGGCGTCGCTCGACCGCAGCGCCCGCACCCGCGAGAGGAGCGCGCCGAAGTCCACGTTGCCGTCGCGCAAGAGGCCACCCGTCCAGGCCACGGGCTCGCGCACCTCGAGCCTCACTTCGCGCACGGGGTACATCGCGCGCAGCAGGGAGCGGAGGTCTTCCAGTTGGAGCTGCGTCGTGTCGGGGAGCCGCCCCGATCCGTCGATGTCCCAGCGGAACGGCACCACCGTGACCTCCACCGGCCCGCCATCCACGGCGCGGAGCGCGTGCTCGCCGCCGTCGAAGGGGAAGCGGGCGGCGCTCTCCTCGCCCGCGACCTCAGCAGCACCACCGGGCGCGAGGAGCCGCACCGAGATTCGGGTGTCGTCGCCCAGCGCCTCATCGGGGAGCGTGAACGTGAACACGCTCGACGGCGACTCGTCGCGCGACGCCCGGTCGATGAAGCGGCGGTCGCGGAGCACGGTGCGGGAGCTCCCGTTGCGTACGGTGAGCTCGCCCTCGACGGTGACGGGGGTGTACCCGGCGTCGGGGCGAACATACACACGAACCGCCGCCCGACGACCCGCGATGATGGGCACGGGACGCGGAGACACGACGACCCCGTCGGCGAGGAGCGGCACCCGCACCACCTGGAAGAGCGACACGTCCGTGATGGGCAGCGCACGCACCAGCCCGGGCGGCGGCGCGAGCTCTTCGACGGCGTCGGCGGGCGCCTCGTCGGCCGCGTCCACCGCGCGCGACGAAGGGGTGACGACCTCGGCGCAACCCGAGGCCAGCAGGGTGAGGCAGAGCGCGTGGGAGAGGCGCATCGGGGGTACTGACTCCGGCTGCCCCTATCGCACGGAAGCGGGCGCTTGTCGCGGGGCTCACACCCTGGACAAGGCCTGTGGTAGAAGCGCCGCGCGTGCGGGTGGTCGCGCGCACCACTGTTCTCCCGGAGACCGATCGATGCGTAGCGCTACGTGGTGGCTGGTTGCGATGCTCACAGCGGCTGGCTGTGCGGTGGACGAGAGCGCGGCCGACGAGGGCGTCGCCGACGACAGCGACGCGCTCACGCAGGTGCCGACGCTCACCTTCAACACCGACGGCACGGTGACCCAGAGCGCGCCCCTCGTGGCGGGCGGCAACGTGCGCATCAAGTACAGCCAGTCGCGCCTGCGGACGTGTACGGGCAACGTCAACGGCGCGCCCGGGTGGGCCATCACGGGCTACGCGAGCCTCGCGGGGGCGGCGGCGACGTCGTGGGACACGGGCCGCGTCTCGGGGAGCACCCGCGTCGCCGTCAACCAGGTGATCGCCCTGCCGCGTTCGGGCACGCTGGCGCTGTGGTTTCAGCAGACCAACCGCTGGGGCTGTCAGGCGTGGGACTCGCGCGCGGGGATGAACTACCGCTTCGCCGTGCAGCTCCCGACCGGCGGCGTGACGCCGCCGGTGAGCACCGAGGGCCCGACGCTCACCTTCCACCGCGACGGCACCGTGAGCCAGACGGGCACCCTCGCGGTGGGCCAGCGCCTCCGCGTCCGCTACGCGCAGGATCGCATCGCGTCGTGCACGGGCACCACGATGGGCAACGCGGCGTGGGCGATCACGGGCTTCGCGAGCCTCAACGGCGCCGCGGCGCGGAGCTTCGAGACGGGCGTCGCCGCGACGGGCGGCACACGCACCACCGTCGACGCGAGCGTGGAGCTGACGGCGGCGGGCGACCTGGCGCTGTGGTTCCAGCAGACCAACCGCTGGGGCTGTCAGGCGTGGGACTCGCGCAACGGGCAGAACTACCACTTCTCCGTCGCACTCCGCTGACCCCTCACCGATCGTCGGGCGTGAGCGCGCGGAGGAAGGCCACCAGCGCCCGCACCTCGGGTTCGCTCACCGCGAACGGCGCCAGAAACGGGTCGTCCCCGCCCTGCGTGAGCGCGTGCCCCACCGGCATCCCCCCCTGCGCGTAGAGCCCCACCACCTCCTCCAGCGTGGCGACCGTCCCCGCGTGGCCGTAGGGCGCGGTGAGGGCCACGCCGCGCAGCGTCGGCGTGACGAAGCGCCCGCGCATCTCCTCCGTGGGCGCGTCGATGGGGAAGGGCTCGTCGGGTGCGTCGCTGTAGCGCCCGCGTCCCTCGAACACGCTCGTCCGCGCGCGGGCCTGCCCCTCGATGGCCCCGCGGTCGGGGCCCACCCGCGGGTCGTCGGGGAAGCGCGCCGCGTGGAAGTCGCCGTCCGAGAACATCGCCCCGCTGTGACACCGCACGCAGCCCACGCGGAGAAAGAGCGCGAGGCCCGTCACCGCCTCGGGCGACATCGCCGCGTGCTCGCCTGCGACCCAGCGGTCGAAGGGAGCGGCCCCCACCGCGAGCGTGCGCACGTAGGCCGCGAGCGCCTTGCCGACGTTGGCCACCACGCGGTCGACCTCATCGCGGGTGGCGTGCGTCACCGGCGCGCCGAACACCCGCGCATACGCCTCCCCGTGGCGCTCGGCCACGAGGCGCGCGAGGGCGGGGCGGGTGAGCGCGTGCTCGAGGGGGTTTTCGAAGGCGAGGACGGGCTGCGCCCAGAGCGAGTCGGCCGAGCCGTCCCAGGTCTGCCAGCGCTTGAAGGCGCTGCCGACGAGCGAGGGGACGTTGCGACGACCGACGCGCGGCGGATCGCCCGCCACCGCGAGGGGCCGCAAGTCGGCGTAGAGGTGAGGCGCCGCGTGGCAGCTCGCGCAGGCCGTCCGCCCGTCGCGGGAGAGACCGACGTCGTCGAAGAGCGCGCGACCCAGCGCCGCCGCGCGCGGGTCGTCAGCGTAACGGTTGGTGGGGTCGGGCGGCACCGCGGGGACGGGTGACATCCGTCGAATGCGCCGCCAGTCGCGCTCGGAGAAGCTCACGCCGCCGTCGCCCGCGGGCGTGACGCCGGGCGCGACACAGCCGATCACGCCAGCGTCCGCGGGCTGCGCGGCGACGACGGGGGCGGGGCGGGGCTGTCGCGGTGCGCGACACGCGATCCACGTGAGGGAGACGGTGAGGGCGACGGTGAGTCGGAGCTTCACGGCGCGAGGATCGCACACGTCGCGACGACGGCGCGACCCGCCGCGCGCCGACGACCGCGCGGAAGTTTGCGCGGGGTGCTCAAGGTGCACCGGGGTGGCGCCGCTAACCCGCTCGGAGCGACCGTCTCCGAGGAGCAAGGATGAAGAGCTTTCGATGCCGTACGCCGTGGTTCGCGCTGAGTGTGAGTGCACTGACCGTCTTCGTGGGCTGCACCGAGGTGGACACCGCCGCGGTGAACCCCGTCCGAAGTGATCCCGACGCCGCGACCGATGCGCCGAGCGTGATGGACGCGGCCGCCGAGCCCGCCGACGACGCACCCGCTGCGCCCGACGCGGCGATGGAGGCGAGCGCGGACGTTGTCGACGCGCCCGCGAGCGACACGCCCACGGGCGGACCCGTCCCGGTGGTGGCCTGCGCGACCGTGGAGACCTGCGACAACGGGGTCGACGACAACTGCGACGGCACGGTGGACGAGCGCTGCGTCTGCCTCCCGGGCGCGACGCAGGGGTGCTTCCCCGGCGCTCGCGCGCTGGCCGGCGTCGGGCAGTGCGCCTTCGGGACGCAGCGCTGCGAGGGGGTGAGCGAGTTCGGCGCGTGGGGCGCGTGCGCGGGGGCGACGCTGCCCTCGGGCGAGCGCTGCGACGGCATCGACAACGACTGCGACGGCGAGGTGGACGACGGCTGCGCGTGCCGCATCGACGACAGCCGCGGGTGCTACTCGGGCGCCGCCGCGACGCGCGGCATCGGGGCCTGCCGCGACGGCATGCAGGTGTGCGCCGCGGGCGGCGACGGCACGGGGAGCGCGTGGGGCGCGTGCGGCGGCGAGACGCTCCCGGCGGCGGAGGCGTGCGACGGCGTCGACAACGACTGCAATGGCACCATCGACGACGGCTGCGCGTGCACGCCCGGCGCGACGCGGAGCTGCTACGGCGGCCCGATGGACACCGCGGGCGTCGGCCGTTGTCACGGCGGCACGCAGGCCTGCGCGGTGACGGACGGCGCGCCGACGTGGGGCGCGTGCACGGGTCAGGAGCTCCCGGCGGCGGAGGCGTGCGACGGCGTCGACAACGACTGCGACGGCCAGGTGGACGACGGCTGCGAGTGCCGCCCGGGCGACACCCGCGCGTGCTACTCGGGCCCCACCGGGACGCGCGGCATCGGCGCCTGCGCGGCCGGGCAGCAGACCTGCGCCGCGGGCGCGGGCGGCGTCGGATCGTCCTGGGGTGACTGCACCGGCGAGCGCCTCCCGTCGGCCGAGCGCTGCGACGACGCCGACAACAACTGCGACGGCGCCGTCGACGAGGTGTGCGCGTGCCGCCGGGGCGAGATGCGCCGCTGTTTCAACGGCCCGATGGGGACGGACGGCGTCGGCGTCTGCCGCCCCGGGAGCCAGGCCTGCGCGGTGGTCGACGGGGCCGCGTCGTGGGGTCCGTGCACGGGGGCGACGCTCCCGGGGATGGAGCGCTGCGACGGCGTCGACGACGACTGCAACGGCGCGGCGGACAACGGGTGCGTGTGCGCGCCGGGCGCCGCGCAGCCCTGCTACACGGGCCCCGCGGGGACGTCGGGCGTCGGCCAGTGCCGCCCGGGCGCGCAGCGCTGCGTGGCGGGCGCCGGCGGCGTGGGGAGCGCGTGGGGCGCGTGCGGGGGCGAGACACTTCCCGCCACCGAGGTGTGTGACGGCGTCGACAACGACTGCGACGGGATGCTCGACGAGGGCTGCGCCTGCCGCGCGGCGGACACCCGGAGCTGCTACACGGGCCCCGCGGGGACGGCCAACGTCGGGGCGTGCCGCGCCGGGACGCAGCCCTGCGCGCTCAACGCCGGCGGCGTGGGGAGCGCGTGGGGAGCGTGCGGGGGCGAGACGCTCCCGGCGGCAGAGACGTGCAACGCCGTCGACGACGACTGCGACGGGATGATCGACGAGGGCTGCGCGTGCGTCGTCGGCGCGGCGCGGAGCTGCTACGGCGGCTCCGCGGGCACCACGGGCGTCGGCGCGTGCCGGGCGGGCATGCAGACCTGCGCGCTCGTCGGGGGGACGGCCGCGTGGGGCGCGTGCATGGGCGACGTCACCCCCGCCGCGGAGCTGTGCGACGGCGTCGACAACGACTGCGACGGCGTCGTCGACGACGGCTGCGCGTGCCGCCCCGGCGCGACACAGAACTGCTACGCCGGCCCGATGGGAACGTCGGGCGTCGGCGCCTGCCTTCCGGGCGGCCAGAGCTGCGTCAGCGGCCCGGGCGGCGTCGGGAGCGCGTGGAGCGCGTGCAGCGGTGAGGTGCTCCCGGGCGCCGAGCGCTGCGACGGCGTCGACAACGACTGCGACGGCGTGGTGGACGATGGCTGCGCGTGCCGGCCGGGCGCGACCCAGGGGTGCTACACGGGGCCATCGGGCACCTCGGGCGTCGGCGCCTGCCACGTCGGGACGCAGCGCTGCGACAGCGGCGCGGGTGGCATCGGGAGCGCGTGGAGCGCGTGCACGGGCCAGACGCTCCCGAGCGCCGAGACCTGCGACCGGATGGACAACAACTGCAACGGCCAGGTGGACGACGGCGTGTCGTGCGGCCCCACCGTGACCTGCCCCGCGGCCATCACCGAGCTCGCGGGCACCACCGTCACCCTGCGCGCATCCGCGACGGGCGCGACCCGCTACCAGTGGACCGTGATCTCGACGCCCTTCGGCGGCACCGGGTCGGCCACCGTCGGCTCGCCGACCTCCACGAGCACCACGTTCACGTCGGTGATCGTCGGGGCCTTCGTCCTGCGCTTCACCGCGACCGACGCGATGGGCCGGAGCGCCTCGTGCGACGCGGGCGTCACGATGCGGGGCCACGGCCTCCGCGTCGAGCTGAGCTGGGACACGGGCGTGGCCCCCCCGGCGACTGCGGGCCGCATCGACGTCGACCTGCACGTCCACAACGCGGCGGCGACCACGTGGTTCAGCGCGCCCAACGACTGCTACTACCGCAACCGCACGCCCGACTGGAACGCCCGCGGCGCCGCCGACGACCCCGCCCTCGACGTGGACAACACCTACGGCTTCGGCCCGGAGAACGTCCGCGTCGATCAGCCCGTGGTCGGCGCCCAGACGTACACCATCGGCGTCCACAACTACTCGGGCGCCGCCCGCACCACCGCGACCGTCCGGGTCTACTGCGGCGACACGCTCGCGGGCACCTACACCCGCGCGATCACGGGCTCCTCCGCCGCCGCGGGCAACAGCGATTTCTGGCGCGTCGCCCGCGTGACCTTCACCACCCCCGCCGCGTGCACGACCACCGCCATCAACGACGTGATCACCTACGACCAGGCCCGCACCGGCCGGCCGTAGCGCCCCCCGCTACCCTCCCTCCCGCTCCCCCTTCGCCAGCACCCGCGCGTACACCTCGCTCCGTTTGAGCCCGAGGGCCCGCGCCACCTCCCGCGCCGCATCCGAAGGCCGCATCCCCGACGCCAGCGCCGCCGCGATGGCCGCGTCGAGCGCGTCTCCCGCATCGGCGAGCTCCGCCGCCCCCTCCAGCACCACCGTCACCTCACCGCGCGGCCCCTGCGCGGCGAGCTCCGCCGCGAGCGAGCCCACGGTGCCGCGGTAGCAGGCCTCGTGCAGCTTGGTGAGCTCGCGGGTCACCACCGCGCGACGGCTCGCGTCGCAGAGCGCCCCGAGGGCGGCGAGCGTGTCGGCCGTCCGCTCGGCGCTCTCGAAGAACACCGTCGCCAGCGGGTCGCGCGCCATGGCCGCGAGCACCGTGCGCCGCTCGGTTCCCTCACGCGGGACGAAGCCCACGAAGCGGAAGCCCCCTCCCCCGAGGCCCGACATCACGAGGGCCGCGAGCACCGCGCTCGGCCCGGGGCGCGCCTCCACCACCAGCCCCGCCTCGGCGCAGCGGGCGACGAGAAGCGCGCCCGGGTCGCTCACCAGCGGCGTCCCCGCGTCGGAGACGAGGGCGTAGCGCCGCCCCTCCTTCATGCGCTCGACGAGGGCGTCGCAGCGCTCGCGGGCCACGTGGTCGTCGAAGCGGGTGACGGGGCGCTCGATGGCGTGGGCGCGGAGGAGCGCGAGGGTGTTGCGGGTGTCTTCGGCGAGCACCTCGTCGCACTCGCGGAGGGCGTCGAGGGCGCGGAGGGTGATGTCGCGGAGGTTGCCGATGGGCGTCGCGACCACCGTGAGGGCGGGCGGCGGGCGGCGCGCGTCAGTCAAGGTCGATGGCCCGGCCGAGCTCGCCCGTGAGGTAGGCGCGCAGGCGGTCTTGCAGGCGCTTCTCGAGCTGGCGGACGCGCTCGCGGGAGATGCCGTAGCGGTCGCCGATCTCCTGGAGCGTCACGGGCTCGTCGGCCATGAAGCGGTCGCGGAAGATGTCGACGTCCTTGCCGCCGAGCGTCTTCTCGAAGGCCACGAGCTTCTCGCGCACCATGTCGTCGATCTCCGCGCCCGCGAGCACGTCGTCGGCGCCGCGGCCCCCGGAGGGGAGCGTGTCGACGCGCGAGAGGCTCCGTCCCTCGCTGTCGCCCACGGGGGCGTCGAGGGAGAGGTCGTTGCCGGAGAGGCGACGGTCCATGTCGACCACCTCGCTCTCGGGGACGTCGAGGCGGCGCGCGAGCTCCGACGACGAAGGGTCGATGCCCATCTGGGCGAGGCGCTGCTTCTCCTTGTTGAGGTTGAAGAAGAGCTTGCGCTGCGTCTGCGTGGTGCCGAGCTTCACCAGGCGCCAGTTGTTGACGATGTACCGCAGGATGTACGCGCGGATCCACCAGGCCGCGTAGGTGGAGAGCTTCACGCCGCGGTAGGGGTCGTAGCGCTTCACCGCCTGCATGAGGCCGATGTTGCCCTCCTGCACGATGTCCATGAGGTTGCGGTAGGCGCGGCGGTACTCGTAGGCGATCTTGACGACGAGGCGGAGGTTGGCCGTCACCATGCGGGCCGCCGCCTTCACGTCGCCCGTCTGCGCGTAGCGGGTGGCGAGCTCGTGCTCCTCGTCGGGCGTGAGCAGCGGGTGGCGCTGCACCTCGGAGAGGTAGGCCTTGAAGGGGTCGTAGCGATCGAGGCCCGACGCGCGGGTCTCCACCATCGGCTCGAGCGCGACGGAGGCGTCGTCGCCCGCGTCGGTCGACACCTCGCCGACGACGACGTCGTCTTCGTCGCCGTCAGACTCGCCCGACGACGACGCCGGCGGTGGGGGCGGCGGGGGCGCGGGGTTGGCCTTGCGCGCGCGGCGGGGCTTCTTCGGGTCGCTGGGGGTCGGGTCGGACACGGTGGCTCTCGGCGTCTACGATGCTGCGCGAGGGACCTTAGTCCATCCGCGGGGGAGATTCGAAGCGATACTCGACGGGCGATGAAACCGGCGCGAGGCACAGGATGTTCCCGGGAGTTCTGCATTGACCCCGCGGCGCGGGTGCCCTGACAATCGCGAAACTGCCCCATGCCCGAACGTCTCACGGTCGAATACGCCGCAGCCACTGACGTAGGGCGCAAGCGCGCCCACAACGAAGACGCCTTCCGCGTGATCCAGGAGGAGCAGCTCTTCCTCGTCGCAGACGGGATGGGCGGCCACAACGCGGGCGAGGTCGCCAGCGCCATGGCCGTCGAGATCGTCGGGCAGTTTATCCTCGACTCGCGGAGCGACCCGCCCGTGACGTGGCCCTTCAAGCAGAACCGCGACGAGATCTACGACTCGGAGACGCTCTCCATCGCGGTGCAGTACGCCAACCTGCGCATCTTCGAGTCGGCCCGGGAGAACCCTGACCGGCGCGGGATGGGCACCACCTTCGTCGGCGCGATGGTGCGCGGCAACGCCGCCTGGGTCGCGCACGTCGGTGACTCGCGGGGCTACGTGGTGCGGGCGGCCGGGCACATCGAGCCCCTCACCGTCGACCACTCGCTCCTCGAAGAGTACCGCCGCACCCGGCCCGACCTCACCGAAGACCAGGTGAAGCGCTTCCCGTACAAGAACGTCATCACCCGCGCCCTCGGGATGAAGACGGACGTGTGCGTCGAGATGCACCGCCACGAGATGCACGACGGCGACACCCTCGTCATCTGCTGCGACGGCCTCACCGGCATGCTCACCGACGAGCGCATCGCGCGCATCGTCCGCAGCACCCCCGTGCTCCAGGACGCCTGCAAGCAGCTCGTTCAGTCGGCCAACGAGGCGGGCGGGGTGGACAACATCACCGTCGTCCTCGTGCGCGCCGTCACGAAGTAGCGCCGCGCGGCAGGCTCACGCGGAAGCGCGTCCCGGCGGGGCCGCTCTCCACGGTGATCTCGCCGCGGTGCGCCCGCACGATCTTCTGCACGATCGCCAGCCCCAGGCCCGTCCCGTCCGGGCGCGTGGTGAAGAAGGGCTCGAAGATCCGTTCGAGCGCCGCGGCCTCGATCCCGCGGCCCCGGTCGCTCACCTCGAGCAGGCAGCGGTCACCCGCGTACGACGTGGTCACCGCCACGGTCGACCCCGGGGACGAGGCCTCCACGGCGTTGTCGATGAGGTTCACCACCACCTTGCGCAGGAGCACCTCGTCGAAGCTGGCGGCGGCGCCGTCGGCGGGGCCGCGCGCAAACTCCACCGTCACCCCGCGGGGCGCGTGCACCGGCGCGAGCGCCCGCACCACGTCCGCGGCGAGGTCGCCGACGTCACCCGCCGCGAGCGCCGGGGTGAGCGGCCGGGCGAACTCGAGGATGGCCCCCACCGAGCGGTTGAGCCGGTCGATCTCGACGACGGCGATGTCCAGGTACTCGCGGTCGCCGTCGGAGAGGGCGGCGCGCCCGCGGAGGATCTGCACGTTCATCTGGATGGACGTGAGCGGCGTGCGGATGTCGTGGGCGATGGCCGCGGCGAAGGCCCCGAGGGCGGCGAGGCGGCGCGACTCCTCCAGCTCGCGGGTGAGCCGCAGGCGCTCGGTCACCTCCTCGGCGAGCGCGCGGCTGGCCTCCGCGGCCTCCGCGTACAGGCAGTGGTTCTCGAACTTCAGCGCGAGGTGGTCGGCCAGGGTGACGAAGGCCTCCGTCGCGACGCGCCCGGGCGCCTCCGCCCGCTCGATCACCAGCACCCCGTAGAGCGTCTCGTGACGGCGGACGGGCACCAGGAGCTGCGCGCCGAGGGCCTCCATCGCCGCGGTGATCGACGGCGGCAGCTCGGCGGCGTGGGCGGTGGAGAAGAACGGGCGGTGCGAGGCCCGGAGCGCGTCGGCCAGCGCCGCGTCGAGCGATGCATGGCGGACCGAAGGGAGCGCGGCCGCGCGGAGGAAGCGCACGCCGCACGACGTGGCCCCCGCGATGGCCTCGGAGACGACCGTGAGCGACGCGTCGGGGTCGACGGTGCGGGCGGTGTCGGCGATGGCGCGCTCGACCACGTTGCGCACCGGGGCGGCGCCGGCGACCGTGTCGTCGACGTTCTTGAGGGCCCGCGCGAGGGCGCCGAAGACCACCCGGGCGATCTCGGCGGAGGCGGCGGTGACCACCACCGTGGCGAGGGCGGGCGAGGTGCTGGTCGTGAGGGCGGCGTGGAGCGACGGGGCGGCGAGGCCCACGTACGCGGCCAGCCCCCCCGCGGCGGCGATGGCGAGCACGACCTCGGCCATCAGCACGCGCACGTCGAAGAGGTGGTAGCGGAGCACCGCCGCGCCCGTCCCGCCAAGGACGCCGAGGGCCATCCCCACCGCCTGCGCGACGAGCACCCACACCGGAACCTGGTGGTGATGCGCCCGATCGAGGCCGAAGATGAGCGCCAGGGAGAGCGCCCAGGGGGCCACCACGCTCACCTGCACCAGGGTCACCGGCACCGACGGCCGCGACGCCCCCGGCGCCGTCGCCGCCCGACGGTTGCGCCCGAGGAACACCAGCGCCAGCGCGAAGTACGACGGCATCAGCGCGAACAAGAGGAGGTAGGGCGCGCGCATCCCCGCGAGCGCCGGGTGCTGCGAGCCGAGCGTCACGCCGACGGTCACCGCGTTGAGCGACCAGCGCAGCCACCGCGGCGGCACCCGGTTGAGCGGGAAGCTGTACGCGAACAGAACCAGGAAGTGCGCCGACGCCAGGCCCGTCGCCACGCTGGCCAGCGCCAGCACCGGGTGCGACGAGGGGATGCCCGCCAGCAGGCCGAAGGTGAGCGCCAGCACCCGGGCCGACGAGGCCATCGCGGCGAGCTGGAAGTAGCGCGTGTCGACGCGATCGCCCGTATCCCGGCGGATCCGGTGCGCGAGCATCGCGAGGAGCGCGACGGCGAAGAACGCGAGCGTGGCGAGCGAGCGGTCCATCAGGGTGTTGGAGGCTTCATCGGGGCGTTGGGTCGCTCCAGGCGGTAATCCCGGATCTTGCGGTCGAGCGTTTGGCGGGTGATGCCCAGGATCTGGCTCGAACGGTGCTTGTTCCACCCGGTGGCCGTGAGGACGGCGGCGATGTGGCGCTGCTCCACCTCGCGGAGCGACCCGAGTCCGTTGGGGGCGGGCTCATCGGAGGCACTCGGCGCCTCCACCTCCCCCCCGTCGTCGTACTCCTCCACCTGGATGGGCAGCGCGCTCGCCTCGAGCACCTCCCCCTTGGTGAGCACCACCGCGCGGGTGAGGGCGTTCTCCAGCTCGCGGACGTTGCCGGGCCACGGGTAGGCCGCGATGAGGTCGAGCGCCTCGCGGGCCACGTAGCGAATGCGCTTGTGCTGGTCGCGGGTGATCTTCGACAGGAGGTGCTCGACGAGGATGGGGAGGTCGTCGCGGCGCTCGCGCAAGGGCGGGAGGTGCACCTCCACCACGCGCAGGCGGTAGTAGAGGTCCTCGCGGAAGGTGCCCTCGCGCACCATCTGGGCGAGGTCGCGGTGGGTGGCCGTGATGATCCGGGCCTCCAGACGAATGGGCTTCGGGTCGCCCACCCGCTCGAACACCCGCTCCTGCATCACCCGCAGGAGCTTCGTCTGGATCTCCATCGGCAGCTCGCCGATCTCGTCGAGGAAGAGCGTCCCCCCGCCCGCGATCTGGAAGCGCCCGAGCTTCTCCCCGACGGCCCCCGTGAAGGCCCCCCGGGCGTGGCCGAAGAGCTCGCTCTCCAGCAGGTCGCGCGGGAAGGCCGTGCAGTTGACGGCCATGAAGGCGTGGTCGCGGCTCGAGCTGGCGTAGTGGATGGCGCGGGCCACGAGCTCCTTGCCCGTCCCCGACTCGCCCGTGATGAGCACCGTCGCCGACGAGTCCGCCACCCGCCCGATGGTCTTGAACACCTCCCGCATCGCCGGCGTGCGCCCGACGATGTTGTCCACCTGGTACTCCCGCGCCATCGTCTCGACGAGGCGGTCGATGCGGCGGGAGAGCTCGCCCGACTCCAACGCCCGGCGGACGGTGATCTTCAGGCGCTCGATGTCGAGGGGCTTCACCAGGTAGTCCCAGGCCCCCCGCTGCGTCGCCGCCACGGTCGATCGCATGTCGTCCCGGGCGGTGATGACGATCACGGGGGGAACGCCCTCCCGCCCCTGGAGCCGCGCGAGCACCTCCAAACCGTCGAGGCCAGGGAGGCCGAGGTCGAGGAGGATGAGGTCGAAGGCCCCGGCTTCGACGGCCGCGAGGGCCTTGAGCCCGTCCTCGGCGGTCGTGACCGTGTACCCGAGGTCGCCGAGAAATTTCTCCAGCGATCGGCGGATCGAGCGGTCGTCGTCGACGACGAGGATGTGCATCGCGGTCTTGGGGGGGCCTTCGGGGGGGAGCGGACCTTGTCGCTGAGTTGGAAGCACCGAGTCGCCCTCTGGTTGCGCGGGAATGACGTGTCGCTTGTGGTCGCGGCGCCCTTCAGGCTACCGTCCCCGGCTGTGCGTGTACCGTCAAAGGACGACATCGGGAAGGTGGAGGGGCACCTCAACACCCTCGCGTGGCCCGTCATCCCCCTCGCGCCGGGCACCTGGCGGTCGAGTTTCCGCGGGAAGACTGGGGTTTTCCCGCTGGTGATCCAGGTCGAGGACGGGTGGTGCAAGCTGCACGTGCTCCCGATCGTCCGGCTCCCGGGCGACCTCGACAAGGCCGAGAAGCTCTACCACCAGCTCCTCAAGCTCAACGGGGAGATCCTCCTGGCCCGCTTCTCCCTCGACGAGGACGGCGACGTGATCCTCTCGGTGGAGCTCCCGCTCAACGACCTCGACGCGAGCGAAATCCGGGACGCCCTCGACGTGCTCTCGGTGTACGCCGAGCGCCACCAGCCCGAGCTCCGCCAGCTCGTCGTCTAGAGAGCCGTCAGATCGGCCAGTTGAACGCGTTCGGGTCGATCGGTCGGTTCATCTCCTCGATGGTCTCGGGCTGGAGTTCGCCGGGCTTCCGCGACACGCGCAGCCCCTTGCGGCGCCGCATCTCGCGCACCTGCTCGACGGCCTTGGCGGTGAAGGGGTCGTGCTCCCACATGCCACCGAGGATGTTGCGCGTGTTGCCGAGCATCTTGGGGGAGGTGTTGCCCATCACCCCGAGGCCGCGGCCGAGCATGTCGCTGTTCCACGCGCCGTTCTCGCGGAAGGCGGTGCCGTGCATGCGGATGTACCAGTCGTAGAGCCCGGTGGAGCTGCTCGACTGGACGGAGTGGAGCGCGGTGGGGTTTTCGAAGAGGTTGATGGTCGACTGGTGCAGCGTCTGGCGCATCGACTCGCTGTAGGCCCGCGTCGCGGCGTCGTAGCCCGCCTCGCCCGCGCGGAAGCCCTCCTGCACGCCGGCCATGTCGTTCCACGCCTTCGCGTTGGCGGGGTCGTAGTCGGCGAGCTGGTTGTAGAAGTCGGGCTGGTCAAACTTGCCCTTCAAGCGCTCGAGCATCTCCTTGCGCTTCCGCTCGAACTCGGCCTCCTCCTCGGGGGTGAGCGGCTTGTAGTTCTTGTTGCGGACGTAGACGAGCTTGCCCGTGGTGTTGCACGACCCGTTGGGGCCCGCGCAGTTCATCTCGAACTCGGTGTCGTGGCGCACCGCCGGGACGCCGTTGACCCGCACCTTCTCGGCCCAGTCGGCCACCGGGCGGCAGACCCCCTTCACCACGCCGCTCTGCACGCCCGCGCTCGCGGGGTCGTCGCCATACGACGTCGACAGCCGCGTCCGCTCGTTGAGCGCCCAGAACTTCGTGTACCGCACGTCGGGGCTGTGGCGCATGTCGTCGCTGCCGAGCCCGTAGATGTCGTAGGGGACGGGCTTGCCGTCCTTCAGGCACACGTCGGGGTACATCGAGACCACCACGGCCTCGCTCGTCTTGCTGCCTCCCTCGTCCTCCGCCATACGCCTCCTACACCGCGTCCCCGAGCACGTCGATCTGCGCGAAGGGCTCTGTCATCGGGAGACACGCGCGCCACGTGAGCACCAGGCGGTGATCGTCGGCCCGCGGCGACGCCACGTCGAGGTGGAGCGTGTCGAGGTGGAGCGGCCGCGCGTCGAAGCCGCCCTCATCCCCGTGCACGCGGAGCCACGCGCGCAGGCCCGGCAGCGCGAAGCGAAGACTCCCGCCGGGGTCGAGGTTGACCAGCTCGACGCGCTCGTCGCCGCGGAGGTACCCGTCGTACACGAGGTCGGGGTGCGCGCTGTTGTAGAAGCGCATGTCGAAATCGTCGGGCAGCCGCGGCCAGCGCGTGCGACGCCACGCGTCGTCGTAGGTGCCCGCGTGATCGAGCCGCCACGCCGTGTCTCGGCCCAGCGGAGCGACGCCCTGCGGGTCGTAGCGCTCGCCGGGTCGATGCTCGGGCTCGTCCGGGCGCAGCACCTGCGGGGCCGCCCACACCCCGTCGGTCGGAATGCCCGGCGGGAGAAAGCCCGTCCCGAGGGGGTTGCGCTCCTCGGCCACGCGCGCGCCGTCCACCACGTGAGCGCCCCCGAACGCCCGCTCCCACGTCAGCGGAACCTCCGTGCACGGCGCCTCCCGCTCCCGCTGCCAGCGCCCGTCGCGCCACGTCCACGCGCTCGGCCCGCGGACGGCGAGGTCTTTGGTGCGATCACCCACGCGGACGCGCACCGGCCACCCTTCGCGGGCGCCGCCGCCGGGCGCACGGGCCACAGCGTCGAGGTGGATGTCGCTCCGCGGCTTGAAGGTCGCGAGGGCTCCCTCACGGCGGAGGCTGGTGGTCTTCGGGTCGCCGCGGTGCTCGTCGCCGAGGGCCACGTCGGGCTGCACGGAGACGGGGCGCGTGAGTCCGTCGGCGCCGACGGCGAAGACGCCCTGCGCGACCACCACGAGGAGGCGCTCATCGGCGGGCGTCCTCCGCTCGAACGAGAGGAGCGACAGAGGGGTCGCGTTGGTGAAGCGCATCCGTGAGGCGCCGGAGCGTACCGCAGCCACCGCCCTTCGTTGATCGACGAATCGCTAGCCCCACTGCCGGTCAGTTAGCGTGGAGCAAGCGTCATCGGGAGTCCCCAGGGTTCGCAGGAGCTCACGCCTGGGCCAACTTCAATGCCGGTCAAAAGGCGTGGGGCAAGCGTCATCGGGAGTTCCCAGGGTTCGCAGGAGCTCACGCCTGGGCTCCAATCGGATCGCCCGCAAAGCCGGGCTCCCTCGTCGAGGACCCTCCATGGCTCTCCCTGAGCCCGGCTC
>JBILLV010000523.1:0-4662 GCA_044375895.1 Polyangiales bacterium
TGCCGCGAGGCGTTGAGCACAGCATGAACGATGGCGCTGTGTCGGAGTACGCTGAGGCCCGTCGTCGCCGTGATGCCGCGAGGCGTTGAGCACCGGTGCATGGTCGAGAGGGACTCCACCGCGGCGAAGAAGCCCGTCGTCGCCGTGATGCCGCGAGGCGTTGAGCACGACACCACGCTCCCGACGCACCCGGAGCCCTACGCCCGTCGTCGCCGTGATGCCGCGAGGCGTTGAGCACAGCCGCGTCGCTGTCTACATCCGTGTGTCCACCGACGAGCTGCCCGTCGTCGCCGTGATGCCGCGAGGCGTTGAGCACGCGGCGCTGGACTCCGAGCGGCCCCACGCGGTGGTCCCCGTCGTCGCCGTGATGCCGCGAGGCGTTGAGCACGCTGCGACGATGCGACGGAAGAATGTGCAGTTCGTCCCGTCGTCGCTGTGATGCCGCGAGGCGTTGAGCACCACCCCGCGACTGCGCCCGCCGTGGGCGCGCTCATAGGGGCGCCCGTCGTCGCCATGATGCCGCGAGGCGTTGAGCACCGGCCCTTCCAGTCGCACCGTTCGCCGCGGAGATGCCCAGCGGCGATCCGCGATCGACCACGGTCCCTATTCCGGACGAGGACCCCGCCGCCGTCGCTGACGCTCCCGCCGTGATCGCCGTCGTCGTCCACCCCGCGGACGGGCCGTCCCGCTTCTCGCCCGCCCGGACCTCCCGGGCCCTGAGCAGGCGGCACCGCCGCGCCCCTTCCGTCCTCCCACCTCGCCGTGCGGCGTGAGCGCTGTGTCCGTCTTCCACCCGCGTCACCCCCGCGTCCACCCCCTCGGACACGCCCCCTCCCGCCCCCCTCAAGCCCCGCGCCCCCCGCTCCGATACCCCTTGGTGAAAGCGCCCGCGGCGAGAATGCGTCTCGCCGCGCGCCTCCTTCCACCGGGAGTGACTCCATGGGTCAACACCAGAAGATCAACGCCTCGCCTCCTGCCTCGGCCTCCTCCTCCACCGGCAGCCTCCTTCCCGTCGCGATGAGCGCCGAGGAGGTCGTCTCGCCGCCCGTCCCCACGACGAACGACGGCGCCGCCGGCGACGCCTCCGCCGCCAGCGCCGACGAGCGCGAGCGCGCGGTGGAGCAGCTCGCCCAGACCTACGGCGCCACGGACGCCGAGGTCGACGGGCTCGTCCGCGGGTTCTCGCCCAAGGCGATCGTCGTCGCGGCGAGGCGCTGCGGCACGGTGCGCGTCTGCGACGAGGCCGCCCACTTCGCCCAGACGGCGCGGGCCTTCTATCGGCGCGGCGGCGCGCCCGTCGCGGCGGTTCGGATGGGCGAGGTGGTGGTGCGGGTGATGGTCACCTGCGCCGCCCGCGCCGCCGTCGAGCACCGCCAGAACGCCTGCGCGCGGATCGACCGCCGCAAGGCCGCTCCCTGCGACGAGAAGGCGCAGGCCGACGCGCTGAAGCACGCCCGCACGGGTGTCGGTCAGCTCGCGGCGTCGCTCCGCCACGTGTGTGCGGGCGACGCGCCGGCGCTGGAGCGGGTGCGCATCGCCGCCAACCCCGGGAGCGTGGGCCACGAGGACGCCGGTCCGGGCCGCGCGCTCCACTCGTTGGTGTCGCTCGGGCGCGAACTGCTCGCCGACCCGCAGAACGCCCCGCGCTGCGCCGCCTGGGGTCTCCAAGGGTCGTGGCTCGACACCCTGGCGCTCACCGCGGCCACGGCGCAGGACGCGTTCGCGGCCCGCGAGGCCCCGGCGCTCGAGGCCGTCGACACGGCCGCCGAGCAGCGGTGGCGCGGCCTCGCCATGACGCTGATGCGGCAGATGATGGGCGCCTTCGCGGCCGGGCACGCGGCGAACGTCGCGGTGCCCACCCTCCAGCCGCGCTTCACGCGCAACGCGCTCAAGCGCAAGCCCGCGGCGACGAAGGGGGCCGACGCGAAGCCCGGCGACGCGAAGCCCGCCGCCGCGAAGCGTTCGGCTGCGAAGCGCGCGGTCGAGAAGCCCGCCGCCCCGGCCGCGCCGCCCGCGCCGCCCGCGTCGCCCGCCGTGCCGGACGCCGACGCGAAGCCCGCTCCCACCGCCTGATCCGCCGCCGGCGCCGAACGCGGCGTTGTACGCGTCGGCGGACGTCACCCGCCGATGGGCGCGGAGCGTCGAGCCTCCATCCCCCGCTCGCGGACTCGCGCGTTTGCCCTTCCTCCGCGGCAGGAAGCCGCAAAGGAAGGGACCGTTCGAATCCGTGAATGGGCGCTCCCGTGTGCGCGCGTTCCTCGCGAAATGCCCATTCCGCGCGCAGAGTGACACCCTTCCTTTGCGGCTTCCTGCCGCGGAGGAAGGGGAAACGCGCGAGTCCGCGAGCGGGGGATGGAGGCTCCGCGACCCGATGCACATCACGTGGGCGCGCGTCGCCCCTCCGTTGCGCCACGTCGTTCCGACGACGTACCTTCGCGCCCACCATGGCAAAGGCCCCCAAGGCTCCGGGCGACAACGGGGTGAGCACCCCGGCGGTGATCTTCGACGCGTTCGACGCGCAGGCCCACGCCGTCACCGACGGGTACTGGCGCGCGCAGGTGCGCCTCGGCGCGACGGTGGCGGCTTCGAAGCTCCTCGGGGCAGAGCGCGTCGCCCCGTGGATCGAGTCGGTGAACGAGTACGACTTCTGGCGCGCCGAGGGGCTCGCCAAGATCGCCGAGGGCCGCGCGCTGGCGGGTGACCTCGCGGGGTGTGACGCCGCGCTCGCCGCGAGCCGCGAGGCGCTCCAACGACCGGGCGTCGACGGCGAGCGGGGGACCCTCGCGTGGCGCGCGCTGGCCTTCGCGCTGCGGGCTCGGGGCGATGAGCCGGGCGTCGACGCCGCCCTCGCCGCGGCCGTCGCCTGCGCGCGGCGGGACAAGGTGAACCCCAGCCAGCCGTGGCCTCACCTCGTCCGCGCGTACACGATGCTGGGCCGTGACGCCGAGCTCATCGCCCACTTCGGGCGCGTGCCCGGCACCTCCCTGAGCTTCGAAGACGCGACCGCGGCGCAGGCGGTCGTGTCGCGGGCGGTCGAGCGCGGCGACCTCGCGGGCTACCGCAAATGGCGCGCGGCCCTCGCGGCCTTCAGCGCGTACGAGACGCACAACGCGCTGCGCCGATCGGCGCTCGCGGCGGTGCAGGCGGGCCACGGCGAGGCCCTCTTCGCGATGGTGAGCGACTTCGCGGAGGACGCGTCCTACGGTGACTACGTCGCGTGGGAGGTGTGCGAGACCCTCGCGGGGGAGGGCCACCTGCCGCTCGCCCGGCGCATCCTGCAGGCGACCGTGGCGCGCTTCCCTCGCACGTCCGAGCGCCTCACCACGCTGGCGAACGACCTCGGCACGAGCGACGACCTCGCGGCGTTGCGGGCGCACTTCCGCGCGACCGAGGCGACGCTCCCGGCGCTGCCGGGGGAACCGTTCGTGCGAGCCTTCCGCGCGCGCTACGCCATTGACCCGGAGAGCGCCCTTCGCCTCGTGGCGGTGCGCGAGGCCGAGCTCCGCGCGCAGCTCGATGCGGCCAACGCGCTCACCGGGGAGGGCCTCGTCACCCTCGGTGTGGCCCTCGCTTCCGTGGGGCAGAACCCCCGCGGCCTCGCCCTCCTCGACGAGGCGGTGAAGCTCTGCGCGGGCCTGAAGGGGCGCGACAAGGCGAGCAGCCTGGAGTTTGTCGGGTCGATGCTCACCGACCGCGGGTTCGACGCGCAGGCCCTCGTGGTGCTGCGCAAGATGACCTCGAAGTACCACCGCACCGAGCTCTCGAAGCGCCTCTCGCTGCGGTACGTTCGCGCGAGGGACTACGCGGGCGCCGTCGCGGTGGTGGGCCTCGGGGAGGAGCGGCCGCTGTCGCAGGCGATGCGCCTCGCCGACGCCCTCGCGGAGGCCGCCGGCGTCACCCGCGCGTTCATGAACTTTGCGTGAGGGAGAGACGCCGATGACCCCCGACACCCTCTGGTCCCCCCCGCTGCCGGTTCACCTGGAGATGATCACCGGCGAGCCGCGGCTCACGTCGGGCAACTGGCGTCAGGACGCTGCGTACCCCGAACCCCTCTGGGCCGCGACCGCGCGCGAGCTCGCGCGGCGCGTGTCCATCGAGGCTGACGGGGCCCTCTTCGCGCTGGTTCTGTTCTCTGCGTGGGACGACCCGGGCGTGCGCTGCGGGCCGCTCCTCGACCTGGCGGGGTGGCGCGCGGCGAGCGCGTACCGCGTGCGCTGCGCCGAGAGCGGGCGGCCCATCGAAGACGGCTTCGTCCGCCGCCTGTGCCTCACCCGCGATGCGGGCGCCGTCGCGCAGCCCGTCGACCCGCTGGCGCTGATTCGCGCGTTCGTCCGCGCCGAGACCGCGCGCGTCGGCGACGTCGAGCCGTGGCTGCGCGGCGTGTACGGCGAGCGCCCCCCGAAGCTCCCCGTCTTCGACTGGATCGACTACCCCGTCTTCGACTGCGGCACCATGACGCTCAGCTTCGCGCTCCTCGTCCACGGCCCCGAGCTCCACGTCTGGAGCCGCGCCCGCCACGCGCACAAGTAGTCCCCAACGTCCCAACGGTTCGCGGAGCCCACGTGATGCGCATCAGGCCGCGCGGCCTCCATCCCCCGCTCGCTATCGCTCGCGCGTTTCCCCTTCCTCCGTCGCAGGAAGCGCCAGAGGAAGGGGCCGTTG
>JBILLV010000189.1:0-18186 GCA_044375895.1 Polyangiales bacterium
GCCGAGGAGGTCGAGGCTCTGGATGCCGGTGGTTCCTTCGTGGATGCTGTTGAGCTTCTGGTCGCGCATCCAGAGCTCGGGGAGGTACTCCGAGGTGTAGCCGTAGCCGCCGTGCACCTGCACCGCGAGCACGTTGGCTTCGAAGCCGCGCTCGGCGGGGAAGGTCTTCACGATGGGCGTGAGGAGGTCGAGGAGCAGCCGCGCGCGGGTTCGTTCGCCCTCGTCGGTGGCGTGTTCGGCGAGGTCGGCGAAGCGAGCGGCTTCGAAGGCGAGGGAGAGGGCCCCCTCGGCGATGGCCTTCTGGCGCAGGAGCATCCGGCGCACGTCGGGGTGGGCGGTGAGGAGCACCTGCGGCGACGCGCCGTCCCGCGCGGTGAGGGGGCGACCTTGCGGGCGGCTGCGCGCGTAGCGGAGGGCCTCCTGGTACGCGACGTAGGCGGTGGCCGCGGCGCTCGCTCCGACACCGATGCGGGCGGCGTTCATCATCTGGAACATCTGCGGCAGACCGCGCCCCGCGGCGCCGACGAGCCACCCGTGGCAGTCGCCCTCCTCGCCGAAGTTGAGCACCACGCTGGGCAGCGCGCGCCAGCCGATCTTGTGGAGCACACCCGCGCAGCGCACGTCGTTGAACGCGCCGTCGGGGCGGCGCTTGGGCACGCAGAAGAGCGACACGCCGCGCGTCCCAGCGGGGGCGCCGTCGACGCGGGCGAGCACCATGTGGACGATGTTGTCGGTGAGGTCGTGCTCGCCGCCGGAGATGAAGATCTTCGACCCGGAGAGGCGGTACGAGCCGTCGGGGGCGGGCGTCGCGCGGGTGGTGATGTCGCCGAGGCTGGAGCCCGCGTGGGGTTCGGTGAGGGCCATGGTGCCGGTCATCGCGC
This sequence comes from Polyangiales bacterium, assembly GCA_044375895.1. Classification (GTDB taxonomy): domain Bacteria; phylum Myxococcota_A; class Polyangia; order Polyangiales; genus CAISKJ01. The sequence continues at coordinate 882 of JBILLV010000189.1, forward strand.
CCTCGTAGAGCGGGGCCATGTAGCGCGCGCGGAGCTCGTCGCCGCCGAAGGACTCGATGAGGTGGGCGGCCTCGGAGGTGAGCATCACGAGGCCCGCCGCCGAGCCGTTGCCCGCGCAGAGGTACGCCGACGCCGCGGTGTAGACGATCGCCGGGAGCTGCTGCCCGCCCACCTCGAAGGGGCGCGTCGCGGCGAGCACGCCCTGCGCGGCGAGGGCTTCGAACATCGCGCGCATCTTCGGGTGGAGCGCGACGGAGCCGTCGGCGGCGAGCGTGGGGCAGAGGGCGTCGACCTCGCGGCTGGCCGGGGCGAGGAGCTCGCGGGCGAGGCGGCGGAGGTTCTGGAGGGTGAGGTCGAAGGTCTCGCGGCCGTGCATCGCGAACGCGGGGAGCGCGCAGAGCGAGGCGGCGTCGTGGACGTCGTAGAGGAGGAAGGCGACGTCGCGGTCGTCGAGGAGGGGGTTGGCGTCGGTCGTCATCGGGGCCGCGGAGTGTATCTCGGCCCGGGGCTCGTGCCGTCAGGGGATCGCCACCCGATGCCCCCGCGACGCGATCACCCGCTCGGCGGGGGCCTCCAGCGTGGCGCCGTCCCACACGATGCAGCCGCGCGCGACGCCGCTCCCCGTCACCGCCGCGCCGTCGCCGAGCACCAGCGGCCCTGCGAGCGTCACCCCCGCCGCCACGCTCACGCCGTCGCCCCGCACCACCCCGTCCGCGGGAGCCGACCACCCGGGCCACGCGAGCGTCCCAGACGCCAGCGCGAGCGACGCCTCGGCGTAGGCCGCGGGGGTGCCGAGGTCGTACCAGGGCGACGCGTCGATGACCCCCGACACGCGCGCTCCCTTCGCGAGCAGCCGCCGCAGCGTGTGCTTGACGACACAGCCCTCCGCGGGGAGCTCGTCGGCGATCGCGCTCGACACCACGTAGATGCCCGTGAAGAGGCAACGCGTGGTGGGCTCGTCGGCAACCGCGCCCTCGTTGAGCATGCGGACCACGCGGCCGGACGCGGTCACCTCGATGACGCCGGCCTTTTCGGCGCGCGGGTCGTCGCGGAGCACCATCGTCATGAGGGCCCCGGTGGCGCGGTGGTGGGCGACCGCGGCGGTGAGGTCAGGGGCCGCGAGCACGTCGCCGTTAAACACCAGGAAGTCCCCTCCCCCGAGGTGCGGGAGGGCGTTGCGGATGCCGCCCCCCGTGCCGAGGATGGCAGTCTCGGTGAGCGTGGTGAGCGACTGGCCGTGGCGCTCGCACCAGGGGCGGAGGCCCGGGTCGATCTGGGCGGCGAGGTGGTGCGCGTTGGCGACGACGTGGCGGACGCCGTGGCGCGCGAGCGTGTCGAGCGCGAAGCTCGCGAGGGGGCGGCCGACGAGGGGGACGAGGGGCTTGGGGCGCTCGTCGGTGAGGGGGCGGAGGCGCGTGCCGAGGCCCGCGCAGAGGAGCATCGCGTGCATCGGCGAGGGTTGTAGGCACGAGGCGGGGGGCGCTGTCAGGTTTCTGGCGCTGGGCGTCACGTGGTAGAAGTCGCTCTGCGCGCCGATGGCCCTCCACGACCACTTCCGCCCACCGTTGCACCCGCTCCACCACTGGGAGTCGTTCCACTCCAACTGGGCGACGCGCATCGCGGACGCGCTCAACGACCGCTGGCTGCCCCGCGACTACCTCGCCGAGGAGCACACGCACGCTGGGACGCAGCTCGAGATCGACGTCGCCACCTTCGAAGCCTCGCCCACCGCGACCGTCGCGCGCCTCGCTGAGGGCGACGCCCCGACGCCGCCCTGGACGCCACCGCCTCCGCGGGTCCGTACGGCGCTCGCTGTCCCCGACGCCTTCGAGGTGCGCGTGCTCAGCGACTCCGGTGGGGCGACGCTGGTGGGCGTGATCGAGCTGGTGAGCCCCGCCAACAAAGACCGCCCCGAGCAGCGCCGGGCCTTCGCGGCGAAGTGCGCGGGCTTCCTCCACCAGGGCGTGAGCGTCGTCGTGCTCGATGTGGTGACCACGCGCGGGCACAACCTCCACAACGACATCGTCGCGCTCGTCGGCGCCGACGGTGCCCTCCTCCCCGCCGACGTGCACCTCTACGGCGCCGCCTACCGCCCGCTGGTGCGCGGTGACGAGACGCTCGTGGACGTGTGGTGCGAGCCCTGCGAGGTCGGCGCCGCCCTCCCCGTCCTCCCGCTGCGGCTGCGCGGCGACCTCTTCGTCCCCGTCGACTTCGAAAGCACCTACCAGGAAGCCTGTCGGAGGCGCCGCATCCCCGAGCGCTGACCCGTCGACCCGCCCCCGCCGACGCACCGAAGACGAAGGCCGCCCGCTGCCCCTTGCGTCTCCGCGCGCGCGCCCCCAATACTCGCCCCCCTACGTGGCTTCCATCCGCGACACCATCCAGCAGCGCCTCGCCATGGAGCGCGGCACCCTCTTCAAAGACGCCCCGCAGCGCGTGGCCCTCCTCTACCCGTCGCCCTACCGCGTCGGGATGTCGTCGCTCGGCTACCAGGTGATCTACCGCGAGCTCAACGAGCGGCCCGACACCGTGGCCGAGCGCGCCTTCGCCCCCGACGACCTCGCCCACGCGCGCCGCACCCGCGAGCCCGTGCTCACGTACGAGTCGGGCCGCCCCGTCTCCGACCACCCCCTCGTCGCCATCTCCGTCGCCTATGAGAACGAGCTCGGCTCCCTCATCGAGACGCTCGAACTCTGCGGCATCCCTCCACTCCGCGAAGACCGCTCGCCCGGCCGTCACCCCTTCATCCTCATGGGGGGGCCGCTCACCTTCTCCAACCCGGTTCCCCTCGCGGCCTTCGCCGACGCGGTGATCATCGGGGAGGCGGAGGAGATCGTCCACCGCGTGCTCGACACGATGATGGCCCACGGCGAGTACGACGCGCAGCTCCGCGCCCTCGCCGACCTCGAGCACGTGTGGGTGCCCGCGCTCCACGGCGAGGCGCTCCCCTCGGTGGGGGCGGCCGACCACGACGTGAAGGTGCCCGCCTACGCGCAGATCATGACGCCCGACACGGAGCTGTCGGACATGTTCCTCGTCGAGACCGAGCGCGGGTGCTCGCGGGGCTGCACCTACTGCGTGATGCGCAAGAGCACCAACGGCGGAATGCGACTCGCCTCCGTGGAGAAGATCTTCGCGCGCATCCCCGACGACGCCCGCAAGGTGGGCCTCGTCGGCGCCGCCGTCAGCGACCACCCGCGCATCGTCGACATCGTCAACGCCCTCGCCGACCGGGGGATGGGCGTCGGGCTCTCGTCGCTCCGCCCCGACCGCCTCACCGACCGCTTCGTCGGCGCCCTCAAGCGCGGCGGCTACCGCACCCTCACCACCGCCATGGACGGCCCCAGCGAGCGCCTCCGCCTCTCGCTCGAACGCCACGCCAAGGAGCGCCACCTGGAGAAGGCCGCCGAGCTCGCCCGCGCCCACGGGATGCAGACCCTCAAGCTCTACCTCATGGTGGGCCTCCCCACCGAGACCGACGACGACATCGACGAGTGCGTCGCCTTCGTCTCCAAGCTCTCCGAGGTGAACCCCATCGCCCTCGGCATCGCCCCCTTCGTCTCCAAGCGCAAGACGCCCCTCGACAACATGCCCTTCGCGGGCATCGACGTCGTCGAGGGTCGTCTCGACCGGCTCCGCAAGGGCCTCCGCGGCCGCGCCGACGTGCGTCCCACCAGCGCGCGCTGGGCCTGGGTCGAGTGGGTGCTCGCGCAGGGCGGCGAGCGCGCGGGCCGGGCCGTCCTCGCCGCCACCCATGCTGGCGGTCGCTTCGCCGACTACAAGAAGGCCTTCGAGGCCGCGGGCGTCGTCCCCTCCTCGAAGCGACGTCTCGTCCTCAACACCACGCCATGAGACAGGCTCTCTCCGTCGAAGCGCTCGAGCTTCACGCCGCCGGCGCCCTCCGCATGGACGGCGACTTCCGCCACGCGCACGCCAACGAGCTCCCGCCGCCCGAGCACCCGTACCCCTTCCCCGACGTGAGCACCTTCGCCGAGGCCGCCCGCAAGGAGCGCCCCGTCGACCCGTGGCGCGCGACGCTCCTGGCCGACGCGTGGGTCGTCGGGCACCGCCGTCGTGCGCTCGCGTCGCTGCGCCGCGGGGCGATCCGCGCGTCGGTGAAGCTCCGCAAAGACGAACCCGAGATCCCCTGGGAGTCGTCCGCCGCGGCCCTCCTCACGGAGGTACTGGCGCCGCGCCGCGAGGCCCTCCGCGTGGCCACCGACGCCTCCGCCCCCAACACCCACGACGGCGCCCGCGCGGTGGTCGACGCGCTCCGCCATGCGCTCGACGCGCTCGACCCCGCGCTCGTCCCCGCCCTCGCGCTCGGCGACGATGGCCACGGCGACCTCTACGACGCCACCGACGACGTGCTCCGCGAGCTCGACCTGTGGGCCTGCCACGGCCTCGGCCTCGACCCGAAGCACCTCACGTGGGCCGACCGCCTCCACACGCTCCTCGGGCCCGCCACGCTCCGCGCGCTCCCTCCCCCGACGTGGACCTCGCTCGGCTGCCGCGCGTGGCTGCGCCTCGGCCTCGACCCTGCCCTCCGCGGCGTCGTCGACGACCTCCGCCCCGCCTCCACACAGGCCAAGGGAGTCGCCGTCATCCCCATCGCCCCTGGCGAACAGAGCGTCGTCGCGGGCCGCCCCGTGCGCGCGGGGAGCGGCGCGGGCGAGGTGCTCGGCGCGCTCGCCGAGGCCGTGTCGCAGACGCTGGGGCGCGGGCCGTTTCCGGGCGTCCGCCGCGGGTGCGACCGGGCGCTCGACGGCGTCGCCCACGCGCTCGGGCGGCGGCTGCTCTTCGAACGCCACTGGCTCAAGCGGGAGGGCGAGGTCGACGCGTTGCCGCGCGAGCGGGTGATGTGCGAGACGCTCCACGCGGAGGTGCTGCGGCTGCGCCTCGACGTCGCGCTGGCCCGCTTCTTCGCGCACGTGCTCGCGCGCCGCCCCGACGCGGGCGCCCGCTTCGACCAGGAGCTCACCCGCGCGTGGGGCATCGCGCCGCCGCCGAGCTGGGCACCGTGGGTCGCGGCCTCGCTCTACGACGGCAACGGCCCGTGGAGCGCGCGGCCCGCGGGGAGGGCGCTCGGCGCGCGGGTCGAGCCGCTCGTCGTCGACGTGCTGCGGTCGCGCTTCGACGAGGACTGGTTTCGCAACCCCAACGCGGGCCGAGGGGTCGCCGCGGTGCTCGACGACATGCGCGCGATCGGCGTCCGCGCGTGGTGCGAGGCCCACGGGGGGATGCCCGACGGGGCCGCGACGGCGCGACGCTTCGCCGAGGCGCTGCGCGACGCACGGCGCACAGGGAGTTCCACGCGATGAAACGTAGGCACCTCGCCCTCGCCGGGCTCGTCGTCCTCGGGTGCACGCGCCCGACCCCGCCCGCCGCGACCGCCGCGAGCGCCGAGGCCCACGCGCGCTTCCCGGCGTTTCCCGCGCAGCCGCGGCAGGGCGCGTCGCCGGCGTTCTGGTCGCACTGGTCGGACGGCAACGCGGAGCTCTCGGGCTACCGCGCCACCATCAACCGCTACGGTGAGATGCGCCCCGCCGAGGTGGTGCTCATCTACGTCACCGAGCCGATGAACCGCCAGACCTGGATCAAGGACGACGAGGCCTCGCCGCGCGACCGGGTCAACGTGCTCAAGCTCAACGCGTCGCTGAAGTTTCAGACCGGCGTCTACCCGTACTCCGTGCTGACGAGCGTGTTCTCGCCGGTGGAGCGCTACCGCGACGAGGCCTTCGCGCCGGTGAAGCTCTCGGTCTCGGTGCAGGAGTGGTGCGGCCACGTCTTCCACGCGGTGTGGCCCGGCGACGACCGCTTCACCTCCCAGGTCATGTCGTATTTCGCGAGCGAGGGGGAGACGCGCGAGGAGATCCCGACGCCCCGCGGCGCCCTCTACGAAGACGCGCTGCTCATCCAGCTCCGCGAGCTCGACGGGCCCTTCGCGGGCGGCGGCACCTGGCGCGGCTCGCTCGTCCCTTCGCTCTGGGCCACGCGGCGCGCGCACCACCCGCTGCGCCCGGTCGACGCCACCATCACCCGCTCGCAGGCCACGCTCGACGGCGCGCCCGTCACCCGCTTCGAACTCCGCTACGCCGACGTGACCCGCACCTTCGACGTCGAGGTCGCCCTGCCCCACCGCGTGCTGGCGTGGCGTGGGTCGGACGGTGAAGACGTCCGCCTCGTTCGCACCGAGCGGCTCCCCTACTGGCGCCTCAACCACAACGGCGACGAGCGCCAGCGGGAGTCCTTCGGCGTCGCCGTCCAGGGTCGATGAGCGAGCCGTCGCCCGAGCGCCTCCGCCGCGCGCGGGCCCGCGGCGACGTCCCCGTCTCGCACCGCTTGTCCGTGAGCGCGAGCCTCGCCGCCGCGCTCGCGCTCGTCGGCGTCACCGCGCGCATCCTCCGCGCGGTCTTCGACGCGGCCCTCCAGCGGGCCGTCACGCAAGCGTCGGCGCCTGAACCCGTCCCCCCCGACGGCGCCGTCTCCGCCGCGCTCGTCGGCGCGCTGCGGGCCTCGGCGCCGTTGCTCGGCGCGACCGCCGCCGCGCTGCTGTTCGCCCACCTCGCGCAGACGCGCCTGCTGGTGGCGTGGCGGACGCGCGCGGCGGGGCGCAGCGAGGCGGCGCTCACCGCGCTCTGGGGCGTCGCGGTGGCGGGGACGGGCGCGTGGGCCGCGTGGGCGCTCCTCCACGGCGGGGCGCGCGACTTCGCGGCGAACCTCGCGCGCGTCGCCGAGGGGACGGCGTGGCGGGTGGTGCTCGTCGCGGCGGGGTTGGGCGCGGCGGAGCTCGCGTGGCGCCGCGCGGCCTTTCTCCGCGCGATGACGCCCACGCGCGCCGAGCAGGAGCGCGAGCGGCGGGAGCACGAGGGCGACCCCAGGGCAAGGGCCGAGCGGCGCGCGGCGGCGGGCGGGCATGGCGCGTGACGCGGCGGGAGAACCGTGTTAGTGCGCCCGCGCCCTTATGACCCCCAGAGACAAGATCCGCAACATCGCCATCGTCGCCCACGTCGACCACGGCAAGACCACCCTCGTCGATCACATGCTCCGTCAGGCCGGGATCTTCCGCGCCAACGAGGAGCTGGTCGAGCGCGTGATGGACTCCAACGACCTCGAGCGCGAGCGCGGGATCACCATCCTCGCGAAGAACACCTCCGTCCGCTGGGGCGAGTACAAGCTCAACATCGTCGACACCCCCGGCCACGCGGACTTCGGCGGCGAGGTCGAGCGCACCCTCATGATGGCCGACGGCGCGATGCTGCTCGTCGACGCCGCCGAGGGCCCGCTCCCGCAGACGCGCTTCGTGCTGCGCAAGGCCCTGGCGCGCGGCTTCCCGGTGATCGTCGTCATCAACAAGATCGACCGCGCCGACGCGCGCGCCCCCGAGGTGCTCAACGAGGTGTTCGACCTCTTCTGCGACCTCGAGGCCTCCGACGCGCAGGCCGACTTCCCGGTGCTCTACGCCATCGGCCGCGAGGGCGTCTCGAAGCTCTCCCTCGACGCCCCCAACAGCGACCTCAAGCCCCTCTTCGACACCGTGGTCGCGCGCGTCCCCGCGCCGAGCGGCGACGAGAACGCGCCCCTCCGCGTGATCGTGACGAGCCTCGACCACGACGACTACGTCGGGCGCCTCGCCATCGGCCGCGTGGTCGACGGCACCATCCGCGAGGGCGCGCGGGTCACCGTCCTCGGCGCGAAGGGCAACACCGAGGGCAAGATCGCCGCCCTCTTCACCTTCGAGGGCCTCGCCCGCAAGCGCGCCAGCGACGCCGGCGCCGGCGAGAACATCGCCATCGCGGGCATCGACGTGATCGACATCGGCGACACCGTCGGCGACATCGGCGAGACCAACGCCCTCCCGCGCATCGAGGTGGAGGAGCCCACCATCAAGATGCGCTTCGGCGTCAACACCTCGCCCCTCGCCGGCCGCGACGGCAAGTTTCTCACCTCCCGCCAGGTGCGCGAGCGCCTGATGAAGGAGGCCCGGAAGAACCCCGCCGTGCGCGTCGAGGACACCGAGAGCGCCGACCAGTTTCTCGTCTTCGGCCGCGGCGAGCTCGCCCTCGCCATCCTCGTCGAGACCATGCGCCGCGACGGCTTCGAACTCTCCCTCGGCAACCCCGAGGTGGTCACCCGCGAGGTCGACGGCGTCCTCTCCGAGCCCGTCGAGCTCGTGGTCTGCGACGTGCCCGACTCGATGATCGGCGTCGTCACGCAGCGCCTCGGCGAGCGCCGCGGGCAGATGGTGCGCATGGCCAACCCGGGCTTCGGCCGCGCCCGCGTCGAGTACGAGGTGCCCTCGCGCGCCCTCATCGGGTTTCGCAGCGAGTTTCTCACCTCCACGCGCGGCATGGGGCTGCTGCACACGGAGTTTCTCGGGTGGCGCCCGTGGGGCGGGCCGATGCTCCGCCGGGCCAACGGCGCGATGGTGGCCGACCGCGCGGGCGAGGCGACGCCCTACGCGCTCTTCCACCTCCAGCCGCGCGGTGAGTTCTTCATCGGACCGGGCGCGGCCGTGTACGAAGGGATGATCATCGGCGAGCACAACCGCCCCAACGACGCCGACGTGAACGCCGTCCGCGAGAAGAAGCTCACCAACGTGCGCAACCACGGCAAGGACGACAACGTCATGCTGTACCCGCCGAAGGTGCTCTCCGTGGAGACGGCGATGGAGTGGATCGACCGCGACGAGCTCGTCGAGGTGACCCCCGCCGCCGTCCGCGTGCGCAAGGCCGTCCTCCCGCAGTCGCACCGCCCGCGCCGCACCGAGAACGAGACGTAGACCTCGGTCTTCGACCGGACGTCCGGAGCACGCGGGCGTTCCGGTCACCGCGCGGGAGACCGCGTCGCGTGAGCGGCCGGTTGATTGAGAGTGTCGGAGGGAGCGGGTCTACCGCCGCGCACGCGCAGCGGCGGTAGACGGGGTCGGGGCGATCAGCCCGCGGCGGCGTCGGCGCGGGGGGCGTCGGCGGGAGCGGCGTCCGCAGGAGCGGCGTCCGCGGGAGCGGCGTCCACGGGGGCCACGTCGGTCGGCGCAGGCGCGTCGGCCGCGGCGTCGCCCGTCGTGCCGCCGTCACCCACGACGCCCGTCCGCTGCATCGCGGTCGGGTAGTCGCAGGTCGTCTGCTGCTCGGTCGCCGGCGTGCCCATCGCGTCCTCGGGGTAGCGGCAGATGTGCGGCGAGCGGCAGTCCGCGTTGGTGTTGCACTGCCGGAAGATGCAGATCGCGAGGTTGTCGGCGCCCGCGCGAGCGAGCGGCGCGATCGTGTCGGGGTCGTCGGGGCAACCCGTCGCGACGCGCGTGTTGATGAGGCTGCCGCAGATGCCGTTGGTGCGGGCCGTCGAGCTCGTCCCGAAGCAGATGCCGCGGCACTGGATGTTGCGCGGCCGCGTCTCGCCGGGGACCATGACGGTCGTCATCGGGTTGCAGGGGGCGCCGTCGGGCAGGCGGGTCGTGTCGACCGCCGTCATCCCGCAGCTGCCGGTGCGCGCGTTGCAGACCATGCCGGGCGCGCCCATGCCGCAGTCCGAGTTCTGCGAGCAGAACGGGAAGCAGCCGGGGGAGTCGGGCGTCGCGCCCGCGTGCGTGTACCACCAGCCGGTGCAGATGAAGCCCGCGCGGCAGGCGCCGGTCGCGACCGTCATCGCCGCCGGGCGGCACGAGGAGGTGCAGATCGAGTTGGCCTGCGGGGGGTCACCCTGCGTGAGGCACGTCGAGCCCGCGCCGCCGCACGACGCGCGCTCCATCGCCTGCGAGGTGTCGTTCTCGCACTGGCCGCTGCAGATCGGGGTCGTGCCCGAGGGGATGCAGAGGAGCGAGTCGCCGCAGGCCGGGTCCATCCCGCCCATCGGGTCGGGCATCGTGCAGGCGGCGCCCGCGCGGCTCGGCATCGCGTCCGCCACGGCGGCGTCGGCGTCAGGGCGCGCATCGACGCGCGCGTCGGTCGCGACGTCGGGCTGGACGGCGGCCTCCATCGCGGTGTCCTCCGTGGGGGCCGCGTCGGGGGTCGGGTTCTGGGGCGCCGGGTCGCTGCCGCAGCCGATCGCCGCGGACATAAGCAGGGTCGAAAGCCATCCAAACTTGCGCATCGTGTTCATTGCTCCTTGTCGTCTCGTGAGTCCGTTCGCCCGCGAGAGGAGCGACCGGTGTGTTGCGTTCGTTTTTTGTGCGGGCGCCGCGTGTTCGGCAGCGCCGTCGTCGAGAAAAAGTTCAGCTTCGTTCGGGCAGGCGCACCGAGGTGCCGTTCACGCCGTCGCCCCCCGGCCCCAACAGCGCCGCGATCGCCTTGGCCACCGTCATCGTGGGCACCCACCGCGTGGCGTCCGCCGTCGGCATCGCCGCCCGGTTCGCCGGGGTGTCCATCATCCCGGGCATCACGGCGTTCACCGTCACCCCGCGGCCGTTGCACTCCGCCGCGGCCGAGCCCACCAGGTGCGCGAGGGCGGCCTTCGAAGCCCCGTACGCCGCCGCGCCGGGCGCCGGACGCTCCGCCGCGAGGCCGCACACCACCACCACGCGCCCCGCCCCCCGCGGGAGCATGCGGCGCAGCGAAGCCCGCAGCACCCGCGCCGCCGCGAAGTAGTTGAGCTGCATCATCCGCTCGAACACCTCGTCATCGGACTCCACGAGCGCCGCCCCCGCGTAGCCGCCCACGCAGTGCACCACCGCGTCGATGGCCCCCGTGCCCCGCTCCACCGCCTCGAAGAGCGCGTCGAGGCGCGCCGTGGACGACACGTCGGCCTCCGCGACCATGAGGCGCTCGGGCTGCCCGAGCTCGGCGCGCAACGCGTCGAGCGTGGTGCGACGGAGGTCGGCCGCCGTCACCGCAGCGCCCGAGGCCACCAGCGCGGCGCACACGCTCGCCCCCAACGCCCCGCCGGCGCCGGTGACCACCACGTGCTGTCCGCGCAGCGACTCCATCAGGCCGCGCCCTTCTTGCTGCTGCGCCCCTGCACCGACGCGAGGGCCCGCTCCGCCGCCGCCGCCGCCTGGGCGATCTCCTCCTCGCGGCCGCCGAGGTAGAGGCGACCGAAGGCCCCGAAGGTGATCACTTCGAGGAGGTTGATGTTCGCGGCCTTCTCGGCCTCGTTGGCGGCCAGGGCCGCGTAGCCCGCGGGGTGCACCTCGAGCACGTACAGGGTCTCGGTCTCCAAGAGGAGCTGACCGTGCCGCATGCGGTTCACCAGCATCGCCTGGTGCCCGTCGATCCCGTGGATGATCTCCCGCGACACGATCTCCGGCGCGATGCGGTCGGTCTCCTTGAGGCCCATGCGCTCGAGGATGGCGTCGCCCGCCGCCCGCACGTCGCCCTGGTCGAAGCTGTGGACCTCGAGCAGGCCGTACGCGCGCTCGACGATCTGCATCCCCGGGTACACCCGCGAGCGCTTGAGGGCCGCGTCGGTGAGGTTGTTGATCGAGATGCCCGGCGCGATCTCCACCATCAGCGCGGCCTGACCCGCGAGCGGCTGGAAGCCCGACGCCACCGTCTGGAAGAAGCCCGTCAGCTGCGGCTGGAGCACGTCGAGGTAGGTGAACGTCCGAAGCTGCACGAACAACCGATCCTTTCGCCTTCGTTGGGTGGGTGCGTCCCCGTTGGAAGTCTCTCGACCCGTCGGGCGCCCCGAAAAGCGCGCGGAACCTACGAAACAACCACCGTCTGCGTCAACCGCGTGACGCGGGAGATTTCCAATCACGCGAGAGACGCAAGACCGCCTCTCCCCCTTCAGTGGCCGCGACACCCGCGCCGCGGCTCACGAAAGTTTCAGAAAGGGTGAGCCGCCCGGAGCCCTCCGCCCCCACTGAGGGATGCACAGCCCATCGCCCTCGACCCCCAATGGCCGCCCGCCCCCCCCACGCTCGCCCGCCCGCCCTCTCCTTGGTGCGCCCGCCCTCGGACGACGACGACGCGCGCCTCGTGGAGGCCCTCCAGCAAGGCGATGAACGCGCGCCGGGCGAGCTCTTCGACCGCTACGGCCCCCTCGTCAACCGGGTGCTCCAGCGCATCCTCGGCGGCGGCGCCGATCACGACGACCGCGTTCAAGAAACCTTCTTCGAAGCCCTCCGCTCGGTGGGCTCGTTGCGCGACGGGAGCGCCCTCAAGGCCTGGGTCACCACCATCGCCGTCCGCGTCGCCCGGGCGGAGCTCCGCCGACGGAAGGTGCGTCGCTTCCTGATGCTCTCGACCTCCGACGAGCTCCCCGAGGTGGCCGACGAGAGCGACCCCGCCGCGCGCGACCTCCTCCGCGAGACCTGGCGCGTGCTCGACACCCTCCCCGTCGACGAGCGCCTCGCCTTCACGCTCCGCTATGTCCACGGCGAAGAGCTCACCGACGTCGCGGTCGCCTGCGACTGCTCCCTCGCCACCGTGAAGCGCTGGCTCGCCCGCGCCGAGCAGCGCTTTGTCGCCCAGTGCAAGACCCACCCCGAGCTCGCCCGGCGCCTCGCGCTCGGCGGCCGTTGGAGCCCCCCGTGACCCCGCACGACCCCTCCGCCCCCGACCTCCCCTCCCTCGGCCGCGCGGTGGCCGACGCGCTCCCCGCGGTCGAGCCCGCCCGCCTCGCCCGCCAGCGCGCCCACCTCGTCGCCCGCCGCGCCCCCCCGCGCCGCGCCGCCGTCGCCGTCGCCGCGAGCCTCGCGGTCGCCGCCGCCGCGGGCCTCATCGCCCGGGTCGCCGCCCGCCCCGCCCCCCGCGCCCCGGCGTCCCTCACGGCCTCCATCGGTGGCTCGCCCGTCGCCGTCGGCCAGTGGATCGCGGCGGGAGATCGCGCGGTCTCCCTCCGCTTCTCCGATGGGAGCGCGGTGTCGCTCGCCCCTGGCTCCCACGCCCGCGTGGTGTCCCTCGACCCGCACGGCGCGCGCGTCCTGCTCGAACGGGGGAGCGCCGAGGCGTCGGTGCATCACGGCGCCGACGCCCGCTGGATCTTCTCCGCGGGCCCCTACGCGGTTCACGTCACGGGGACGTCCTTCGGGCTCGCGTGGGAGCCCGAGCGCGCCCGCTTCGACCTCGCGATGCGCGACGGCCGCGTGACCCTCCGCGGCCCCCGCTGCGCCGAGGGGATCACCGTGCAGAACCGCGACGAGGCCCACGCCGACCTCTCCGCCGGGACGCTCACGGTCGGCCCGCTCCGCACCGAGGTCGCGCTCGGCCCCGTCCCGCAAGAGCCCATCCCCCACGGCCCCGTCCCCCAGGAGCCCATCCCCACCACCGGCCGCCCGTCGCCCGCGCACCCGCGCACCGCGTCGCGCGCCGTGGCCTCCCTCGACCGCGCCGCCCACGCCCCGCTCGCTGCGCCTGTCGCGCCCCCGGAGCCGGCCGTCGAGCCCGCCGTGCCGACGCTCGTCGACAGCGCGTCGTTGCTCCGCGAGGCCGATGCCCTCCGGCGCGCGGGTGACGCCCTCCGCGCCCGGGAGATTCTCATCGACCTCCGCAGGCGCTTCCCGGGCTCGCCCGACGCCGCGCGGGCGGCCTTCTCGCTCGGCACCCTCACGCTCGACGCCCTCCGCTCGCCCGCCGCCGCCGCCCGCTGGTTCGAGCTCTGCGTCCGAGAAGCTCCCGGTGCGCCCCTCGCCAACGCCGCGCGCGGCCGCCGCGTCGAGGCCCTCCACGCCACGCCCGACACCGCCGCCGCGCGGGCCGCCGCCGAGGACTACCTCCTCCACGACGGTGAGGGTCCCTTCGCCCCCATGGCCCGCGCTATCCTCCGCCCGTGAGACTCCCTGGCGCGGCGCTCACCGCCGCGCTCACCCTCCTCGCCCCCATCGCCCGCGCCGACGACCCCGTCATCGTCCTGGTCGGCGACGCCGCGAGCCCGGTCACGGTGCGCGTTCGAACGGAGCTGGAAGCCCTCGGCCACCGCGTCGTCGTCGTGGCCACGCCCGAAGCGCAGGGCCGCGTCACGCTCTCCCTCGGCGCCGATCGCCTCGCCGCCACCATCGCGATGGGCGCGCGAACGCCCGTCGACGTCGTGACCCTCACCACCGAGCGCGACGCCGAGGCGCTCTTCGCCCTTCGCGTCGGCGAGGCCGTCCGCGCGGGGCTCCTCGCACCGCCCCCACCACCGCCGCCCCCTCCCCCCGAGCCCAACTTCGGGGTGTCGTTCGGCGCCCGCGCGCTGGTGTCGCCCGGAGGCTTCGGCCCCATCGTGGCCCCCGTCGCCAACTTGCGGTGGGCGCAGCGCCTCTACGTCGCCCTCTCCCTCGCCCCCTTCTCGTGGGGAGGCGCGGCGGCGGGCCCCTCGACCCTGCGTGTCTTCACGGCCTCCCTCGGCGTGGGCCTCGCGCTCCCCGTGGCGCGATCGCTCCGCGTCGACGTGGGCGGGCGCGTCGACTACTTCGCGCTCGCCCACGCGCAGGACGGTCGCCCCGACACCGAGCGCCGCGACGGCGTGGTGGCGGCCTCCGCGGCGGCGTCGGCCCGCTGGCGCGTCAACAGCTTCTTCGCCCTGCGCGCGGAGGCCAGCGTGGGGGCGACGTTCGCCGCAGTGATCCTGGTGTTGCGTGACGGTTCGGTGGCAGAATGGGGTCGCCCCCTGGTGGGCGCGGAGATCGGCGCGGAGTTTCTTTTCTGACGGAAGGAGCAACGACCCCATGCGACCTGGCGTGATCGCGCTCGCCGCCCTCTGCGGCGTCGGCTGTGAGCCCGTGGTCTTCCGCCTCGACCCGCCGGCCGCGCCGCCTGCGACGACGCCGTCCCCGACGCCCGTCGCCGCGTCGGCGTGCGCGTCTGGCTGCGTCGGGGGCCGGTCGTGCGTGCGCGGCGCCTGCCTCCCCCACTGGCTCCCGCTGGCGGCCCCGGAGGTCGCGTCGAGCGACCCGCGCGTGGGCCACTACGCCGTCTGGACCGGCGCCGAAGTGATCGTCTGGGGCGGCCACGACCCGCGCCCGGGCCGCGAGCGGCACGTGTACGGCGACGGGCTGCGCATCGACCTCGCCCGCGGTGAAGTCCGGGCGATCACCCGCCTCGCCGCCCCCGTGGCCCGCTACGACGACGGCTCGGGCGCCGCGGTGTGGACGGGCCGCGAGATGGTGATCTGGGGCGGCCGCGGCGGCACCGGCGCGCTCACCGACGGCGCCGCGTACGTGCCCTCCCTCGACGCGTGGGTGCAGCCGCCGCAGGGGCCGACGCCTTCCTCCGCGGTGGCCACGGTGGTGACGCGCGACGGGCTGGTGTTCGTCCCGCTGCAAGACCCCGACGCGACGTGGCGGGCGAGCACCGACCTCAGCGACCTCGCCCCCCTCGGCGCGCGCGGCGGTGTGATGGGAGCGCGGCGCGGGCACGCGAGCGTGTTCACCGGGAGCGAGCTCTTCGTGTGGGGCGGGCTCGACGAGCGGGGTCAGACGCGCGACGACGGGTGGCGCTTCTCCCCGTCGCGCCGACGCTCCCGGGCGCTGCCGACGGCGGGCGCACCGGCGCCGCGCGCGTGGCACACCGCGACGTGGGCGGAGTCGCAGGTGTTCGTGTTCGGCGGGCGTGACGCGACCGGGCGCGCCCTCGCGGCGCCGCAGGCGTACACCCCGGCGACCGACGCGTGGCGTGAGGTCACTGCGACCGGAGCTCCCGCGGCCCGCTACGGGCATGTGGCGGCGTGGACGGGCGACGCGCTGCTGGTGTGGGGCGGCGCCGACGAGGGGCGCGTGTTCGATGACGGCGCGCTCTACGACCCGTGGGACGACGCGTGGCGCCCGCTGCCCGCGCTCAACGCCGACGACCGCTCGTCCACGGCCCGCGAGGGCGCCGTGGGCGTGTGGACGGGCACCGAGCTCGTGGTCGTGGGCGGCTGGGATCGCTCCGACCGCGCGACCCCGCTGGGCTGGCGCTACCAGCCCTGACGCCGACCGCTAGAACGCCCCCGCCTGCTGCTCGGCCACCGACACCATGTCTTCGAACATGGTGCGCTCCTGCTCGAGGTCGGGCACGAGGTCTTCGAGCTTCCGCGCGATCTCCTGGCGCTGCGCGTCGGTGGGCGCGGCGCCCCCCGCGGTGACGGCCCGTTCGAGCAGCCGCACGGAGGCCGACAGGCGCTGGAGGGCCACGCGCTCGGTCTCACGCACGCGATACAGCTCCAGCGGCGTGGACTGGAGCGTCGACACGAAGGCGTTCGGCGCCACCAGGAGCTCCGCCATCGGGCCGCGGTGACAGTCCTTGAAGGGGGAGGGCATCGGCCCGCGCTGCACGGTCGCCACGAGCGCGCGAACGCCCGCGGCGGAGGTCGTCCCGAAGCAGCGCTCGAGGGCGCGATCGACCTCGCGGGCGTGGTTCTGCTGGGCCTGTTTGGCCCACATGCGCAGGGGGTTGCGCGCGCGGCGCCACGCGACGAAGGTGCCGGCCGCGGCGACGAGGAGCGCAACAATCAGCCCGATCGTGAAGCGGTCGAGGCCCTTGCGGGGCGCGTCTTCGGTGGACATCGGTGCTTACCTCGGCGCATCCCTTACCGCAGGGAAGCGCCCCGGGGGGCTCACAAATGGCGACAATCGCGCTTTACGCGCCCGGAGACCCGGTGCTAGCGTCCCTCACGGAGTCGACGCCCCCGGAAGGCCGTGGTCGGAGGTCGATTCCACACGAAGGGATCGCCGTCGCCGCCGCAGGTGCCGACACCCGCGGGACGAGCATACGGCTCCTGTGCCGCGGTGAAGGGTCTGAAGCGCTGCGTCCGGTCGCTCCCCTGGAGAGACACAGGATGACGTTCACCGAAGCCGCAGAGGCCGTACTCCGCAAGGCGGGTCGCGCGCTGCACTACAAGAAGATCACGCAGATCGCCATCGACGAGAGCCTGCTCTCCCACATCGGCAAGACCCCCGAGGTCACGATGAGCACGCGCCTCGCCACCCTCACCAAGAAGGACCACGGCGACACCGCGATCGTGCGCGTCCGGCCGGGCGTGTTCGCGCTCCGCGAGTGGGGCGCCAACGTGGCCGTCGACGCCGACGCGGGCGCCGAAGGGGACGACGAGCCCGCCGCGAAGGCCGCCGAGGCCGCCGAGGGCGACGAGGCCACGAGCGCCGCCCGCCCCGCCGCACCGGCGCCGCGCCAGGGCGAACGCCGCAACGACAACAACCGCAACGACGGTCGCCGCAACGACGCCAACCGCAACGACCCCAAGCGCGCCGACGCCAACCGCAACGACCCCAAGCGCGCTGACGCCAACCGCAACGACCCCAAGCGCGCCGACGCCGGCCGCAACGATGGCCGCCGCAACGACGGGCGCGCCAACGACCCGAAGCGCGCCGACGCTCGCCCCAACGACGGGCGCCGCAATGACGGCCGCCCCAACGACGGGCGTCGCAACGACGGCCGCCCCAACGACG
>JBILLV010000015.1:0-59348 GCA_044375895.1 Polyangiales bacterium
GCCACGCTCTTCGACGGCGCCCGCGGGCTCCGCACGCTCGCCCCGCTGGCGATGCGCGCGCTGCCCCTCGACGACGCGCCCGACGAGCTCCCGCCGCCGCACCGCCCGGTGATCGACGTCTCCCCGCCGCCGGGCTGGTCGCTCGCCTTCGATCCGCCGAGTCCGCAGGGGACGGTGGCGTCCGCGCTCCCCGCGCTGCGCACGGTGATCCGCGCGGCGCAGGGGCTCCCGCCGGCCGAGCCCGTCCCCTCGATGAGCGTCGGGCACGAGAAGATCGACAAGACCATCACGGCCCTCTTCGCGCACGCGGCGATGGAGAGCTCGGTCTTCGCGCTGCTCACCGGCGCCTACGGCACGGGCAAGTCGCACCTCCTGATGCACCTGACGGGGCGCGCCCTCGCCGACAAGCGCCCGGTGTTTCGCCTCTCCCTCGAGCGCCTCGACATGGACCTTGGGAGCCCCCAGCGCCACCTCCGACGGCTCCTGGAGCACGCCGCGCTCCCGCTGCCGGGTCAGCCCACGGCGCTCGATCGGCTCGCCGCGTGGACGCGCTCGTCGCAGCAGTGTCGACGGCTCCTCGCGGCCCTCGAAGCGCTCGCGGCGGAGGGCGGTGACGTCGCCGCGCCCGCGAAGAAGGCGCTGTCGTTCGCGGCCCGCGCGCCCAACCACGGCGCCGCGCTGGAGTCGTGGCTCGGCGCCGCGGAGCTCGCCGGGCGGCCCTCCAACGCCAACTACCGCCAGGACGCCTACCAGCGCCTCCTCCTCTGGATCGCGCTCCTCGAGCGCCTGGAGGGCTGCGCGGGCCCCGTGCTGCTCGTCGACGAGGCCGAGAACCTCTACCGCAACGGCACCTCCCGCGCCGACCGCCGCACCGCCCTCCGCACGCTGTCGTTCTATTGCGGGGGCACGCTGCCGGGGGCGTGCGTGGTGATGGCGATCACGCCCGAGGCGCTCACCCACCTGCGCGCGGAGGCCGCGGCGCTGCTCGACGACGTCGCCGAGCAGCGCACCGTGCTCGCGTGGGAAGACGCGGCGATGTTTCGTCGGCGCATCGCCACGGCGTCGCCCGTGGAGGTGCCCGCCCTCACGAGCGAGGCGCGCGTGGTGCTCGCCTTCCGCGCGCAGGCGACCCACGCGAAGGTGCGCGGCCCGGTCTTCGATCCCCACTGGGCCCGTTGGGTCTCCGAGGTGGTGAACGCCGATGTGCCCCCGCGCCTGCTCGTCCGCCGCGTCATCGACCGGCTGGAGCGCGTCTGGTGGGCCGAGCGCACGCGGCGAGCGCAGCCCCAGACGTGACAACGCCCTCGGAGCCGGTGGTGGGCTGCGAGGGCGTCGTAGAGAATCCGAGGCGTCTTCAGGGTGCGAGCGAAAGGACTTGAACCTTCACGAGAGTTACCCCACTGGAACCTGAATCCAGCGCGTCTGCCAATTCCGCCACGCTCGCATGCGATGGGAGGGACGGGATGGGTAACTCCCCGCGGTGGTCGTTGTCAAGCGAGTGATGCGATCAGACGGACGGGGCGCGGCGCTGGCGGGTGACCTCGTAGATCGCCACGCCTGCCGCCACCGACGCGTTGAGCGACGCCACCGGCCCCTGGAGGGGAATGCGCGCGAGCACGCTGCACCGCTCCCGCACGAGCCGTCGGAGCCCGCTCCCCTCGGAGCCCACCACGAGCGCGATCGGCCCCGTGAGGTCGACCGCCTCGAGGTCGGTGGACCCGGCCATGTCGAGACCGACGGTGCGGTAGCCCGCGCGCTCCAGGGTGTCGAGGGCGCGGGAGAGGTTCACCACGCGGGCGATGGCGCAGTGCTCGGTGGCGCCGGCGGAGGTGCGCACGACGACGGGCGTCACGGGGGCGGCGCGGTCTTTGAGCGTCACCACACCATCGCCGCCGAGGGCCACCACCGAGCGGACGATGGCGCCGAGGTTGTGCGGGTCTGTCACCTCGTCGAGGCACACCACCAGCGGGCGCTCGGTGCGCGCGCTCGCCTTCTCGAGCAGGGCGTCGAGGTCGACGTAGGGGTAGTCACCGCCGGCGACGGCGATCACCCCCTGGTGACGGAGCCCGCCCGCGAGCGCGTCGAGCGCCGCGGTGGTGGTCTCTTCGACGGTGACGCGCTGACTGCGCGCGAGGGCGGAGAGCTCCGCGAGGGGGCCGCGCGAGGCGTCGCCCGTGACGTACACAACAGCGACGTCCTTCGCGTGGCTCGCGAGGGCCTCACGCACGGCGTGGACGCCGCACAGATGACGTTTCATGCAGGATGGATCGTGGGAGGGGGTTGAGGAGGGATGCGCGAGGCGACGATCACAGACCGAGATCGCCGAAGTCGCCGCCGCCGCCGCCGCCGCCACCGCCGCCGCCCGCAGGACGGGCCGGACGACGACCGCCGCCGGAGGGACGGGGACGCGAGGTGGCGACCGCCGGGACGCTGCCCGCGGCTGTGGCTGCGGCTGCCGCGGCCTGACGCTCGCGCTCGGCGCGGAGGGTGTCTTCACGGCGCTGCGCCTCGAGGCGCTCGAGCTCGCGGCGCTGCTCGGCCGCGCGGGCCTCGGCGGCCTGGAGCTCGGCCTGCACCCGCGCGTCGCGGGCCACCCGATCGCGCTGCTCCTGGGCGGCGCGGTCCTGGGCGGGCTTGACGACGCCGAAGAAGCCACCGAGGCCGATGACGGCGATGGCGCCGAACACGATCCCGGCGACGGCCCCCGACGACATCCCCTTCTTCTTCTGCGCCTCGATGAGGGCGAGCTTCTGCTCGTGCTCCATCTTGGCCTGGAGCTCCCGATCGCGGGCCTGGGCCTCCGCGTCGAGGCGGATGCGGAGCTCGCGCTCCTCGTTCTCGCGGCGGCGGCGCTCCTCCTCCTCCTGACGGCGGCGCTCCTCGGCGGCGCGCGCTTCTTCCGCGGCGCGGATCTTCGCGGCCTTCTCTTCCTCCTCGCGACGGCGCTGATCTTCAGCGCGCATCTTCGCCTCTTCTTCGGCGCGGCGCTTGGAGTCCTCCTCTTGCTTGATTCGATCTTCCTCAATCTCCATCAGGCTGCGGAGAGAGAACAGGACCGAATCTTCCTTCTGCTGGCTCATCGAACGTTTCCTCCGATGGGGAGAACGACAGGGTGCGGCGGAAAACTTTGCTACCAGTGCGCCTTTTCCGTGTCAACCTTCGCCGCCGCGCGAAGGTGGCGCGTGACATTTCTCTTCAGCGCCGCGGAGCCCTCCCGGTGGCCCTGCGGGCGCCATCATCCATGGCGAAGGGGTCGTTGCCGCCGAGCGGATCGGGGCCGTCGATGTCGATGGCGGCGGGCGTCGTCGGCGTCGTGGTGCGCGCGGGAACCCTACGAATCGCAGGGGAATTGCGCGTCGGTGCGGGCGCGGGGAGCGCGGCGGAGGGGGCCGTCGGGCGCGGCGCCTGGGCGGCCTGGAGCACCCGCGCGGCGAGGGCGTCGGCCTCGGCGCGCACGCGGTCGCGGTCGCGCTGGGCCAGTTGTGCGCGGTACTCGATCGAGGAGAGCTCCGCGGCGTGCTGGCGCGCGTGGGGTACGTACACCCCGAACCACCCGAGGGCGCCCGTGAGCGCCACGGCGCCGAGCACCATCGCGAGGGCCTTGGGCGCCTGGACGCCGCGGCGCCGCTCGGCCTCGATCTTCGCCATCGCGAGGGCGTGGTCGTCGGCGAGCTGCTGCGCGCGGAGCGAGCGCTCGGCGTCGGCCTGGGCGCGAATCGCGAGCTCCCGCGCGTCCCTCGCCTCGCGGGCGGCGCGCTCGGCCTCGTCGCGGCGGCGCTGCTCGTCGCGGCGCTCGGCTTCGAGGGCCTCGGCGCGCAGGGTGGCGGCGCGCTCGGCCTCCATCCGGGCGGCCTCGGCGCGGGCCTGACGCTCCTGCGCGGCGGCCTCGGCGCGTCGCACGGTCTCGCGCTGGCGCTCCTCCTCCACGCGCTGAATCTCTCGAATCGAGGTGAGAACCGAGTCTTCGCGGGCTGCCGTCATGTGAACCTCTCCGGGGGTGGGAACCGACTGTTCTCTCCGACGACCGTGAGGGTGAAAAGTTTTGGTGTCACAGCAATCGGCACGCGCGATTTCTGTCACGACGGGAATGTTCCGTCAAACTTGTAACTTTCCGTTGAGGGTAAAATCAGTCAGAGGGCGCGGCGGAAGGCCGAGACGAGTTCGTTCCAGGGCTCGTCGACGGCGGTGACGGTGCCGAGGACGTTGAGGTAGCCGTGGGAGAGGGAGCGGTAGCGGGTGACGGTCACCTGGACGCCGGCCGCGCGGAGCTTCTCTCCGTAGGCTTCTCCCTCGTCACGGAGCGGGTCGAAGCCGGCGGTCTGCACCAACGCTGGCGGCTGTCCGGCGAGGTCGGGCGCGAACCAGGGTGACGCACGCGGGAGCGTCCACGTCGCCGGGTCGGGCGTGTAGGAGCCGCGGAACCACCCGACCGCCTCGCGCTCCAGCAACCCCCCCGTGGCCATCGAGTGCATCGACGGGAACGACCACGTGCTGTCCGTCGCCGGGTACACCAGGGCCTGGAAGCGCGGGCGCACGGCGTCGTCCTTCGTGTCGAGGCACACGACCGCCGAGAGGTTGCCGCCCGCGCTGTCGCCCGTGACGGCGATGCGCAGCGGGTCGATGCCCAGGGCGTCGGCCTCGCGCACCATCCAGCGGAAGGCCTCCGTCGCGTCGTCCGCCGCGCAGGGGAAGGTGTGTTCGGGGGCGAGGCGGTAGTCCACCGCGACGACCACGAAGCCCGTGTCGTGGGCGAGGGCGCGGCAGATGGGGTCGTGCGAGCGGAGGCCCCCCAGCACGAAGCCTCCCCCGTGGATGAACATCACCGCCGGCCCGGCCTTCACGGCCCCGCGCGGGGTGTACACGCGCACCCTGACGCGCTCGCTCACGCGCTCGTCGCGCACCGACGCGAGGGGAGACTCCCGCCGCACGAAGGCCACGGCCTCCCGATCGAACTCCACGCGCTCCCGATCGACGGGGCCACGACCCCGGGCGCCCCGCTGGAGCTTCGCCGCGAGCCAGGTGAGCATCTGGGTCTGCGGGTCGAGGACGCACCCGTCGCGGGCCACCGGGGCGCCGCCCGCGAGCTGGACGAGCACGGAGGGAGGGAGTCGCAGAAGCGCGCGTGCGGCGGCGGCCTGCGCGCGGAGGAGGAAGGGTTCGCCCATGACGGGCCGTGTACTTCGAGAGGCGCCCGCCCCGCAACGTCCGTTCGCCGTGGTACGACCACCGTGCCATGCGCTGGAAGATCGTCACCCCGCCGTGCCTCGGAGCCCTCCTCCTCGCGTCGTCTGTCGCCTGCGCCCAGCCCGCGCCTCCGGCGGTACGCTACGACCCCGCCCAGCTCCTCCCCTCGCTGCGCCCGTGGGCCCGCGACGCGCTCCCCGGTGCCGCGCGACTCCAGCGCCTCGATCAGCTCCCGCTCTACAGCCTCACCGTGTCGCTCACGCAGGGCGAGCGCGCGTTCTCCGTCGCCGAGGAGCTGTGGTTCACCAACAACGAGCGCGCGCCGATGCCCGAGGTGGTGCTGCGGGTGTACGCCAACGCCGCGCGGCGCGAGCACGGCGACCCCCCCGTCCGCTTCGTCTCCGGGCGCTGCGTCACGGGGGTCTGCGCGGTGCGCCAGGAGGCCCCGTCGGTGATCGTGGTGCGGCCGCGCGTACCGCTCGCGCCCGGCGCTTCGCTGCGGGTGGTGGTCGAGCTCCAGGGGACGCTCGCGGAGATCGACAGCTCGCGCACCAACATCCTCGCGCAGGGGATGGAGTCGCTCTCGATGCTCGGCGCGGGCGAGTCGTCGGGCGACTACGGGCTCCTGGCGGTGGGCGACGGCGTGGTGAGCATGGCCAACTTCTACGCCGTCGTTGGGCGCCGCGTGGGCGGGCGGTGGGAGCGCGACGACGGCGGCCACGCGGGCGACCTCGGCTCCGACGACCTCGCCAACGTGCGGGCCGTCCTCGACTTCCCCGCTTCGTACACCGTGGCCACGACGGGCGTGACGCTCGGTCGTTCGGTAGCGAACGATCGGCAGCGGCTGGAGGTGGGCGCGGCGGCGGTGCGCGACTTCTGCGTGATGGCGGGGGCGACGCTGCGCACGGCGACGCGGCGGGTGGGCGAGGTGGAGGTGCGCTCGCACTACCTCCCGGCCGACCAGGCGGCGGGCGAGCGCGTGCTCGACGTCGCCGCCGCCGCCCTCGCCGACTACGAGCGCCGCTTCGGCCCGTACCCCTACGTCGACCTCGACGTGGTGGAGGCGCCCCTCGTCGGCGGGGCCGGGGGCGTGGAGTTTCCCGGGCTCGTGACGGTGGCGAGCATGTTCTACAAGCCGCCGCAGATGGGCGGCCTGAGCGGGGGGTTGATGAACCTCCTCGGCATGGGCGACGCCAGCGCGGCGATGGGGCAGATGATGCCCGCGATGCTGGAGTTTGTGACGGCCCACGAGGTGGCCCACCAGTACTGGCACGGCCTCGTGGGGAGCGACTCGCGGCTGCACCCCTTCGTCGACGAGTCGCTCGCCCAGTGGTCGGCCGCCCTCTACCTCGAAGACCGCTACGGCGCCGAGCGCGCCCGCCGCGACGCCGACATGAACGTGCGCATGAACTACCAGATGATGCGCATGATGGGCCGCCCCG
Organism: Polyangiales bacterium; assembly: GCA_044375895.1. GTDB lineage: Bacteria > Myxococcota_A > Polyangia > Polyangiales > CAISKJ01. The sequence continues at coordinate 6,627 of JBILLV010000015.1, forward strand.
ACGGCGCCGTCGACCGCCCCGCCGCGGCCTTCGCCGACCCCCTCCGCTACGCCGGGATCGTCTACGGCAAAGGGCCCTACCTCTACAACGCGCTGCGCGAGGCGGCGGGCGACGCGGTGTTCTTCCGCGCGGTGCGGCGCTACGTCGACACGTGGCGCTTCCGCACGGCGCCGCCGACGGGTTTCGTCGACGCGCTCGCGGCGGAGCACGGCGCGGGGGCCGCGCGCTACCGTGCGCTCGCCCGTCGCTGGCTCCACGAGTCGCACGGCGATGACGACCTGGGGCAGGCCAACATGGCCTCGCTGCTTCAGGGCGTCATGGGGGGCAACCTCACGCCGGAGATGCAGCAGGCGGTCGAGATGCTCGGGCCGATGCTCCAGGGGGCGATGGGCGGCGCGACGCCGACGCCATCACCGTCGCCGGGTGGAGCGAACGGGCCGCAGCGCATCCCCTCGGGGGCGGCGCCGGGCGGCGGGGCGAACGAGCTCCAGGGCGCGATGCAGGAGCTCATGCGCCAGCTCGACGCGCAGTAGACGACGCGCTCAGCCCCGCGTGCGCAGCGCCACGAAGCCCGGCCGCACGTCGAGCGCCTCCACCCGCTCGCCGCCCGGCACGCAGCGGGCGATGAGCGCGAGCTCCTCCCGCACGAACGCGCGCCGCACCGACACCACCGCGTCGTGCACGAACACCGGGTCGCCCGTCCCCACGAGCGAGAGGGCCGCCGCGCCCGCCACGGCCGACGCCGCGCGCCCCGCGTCGACGAACAGCACCCCCGGCGCCGTCGCGAGCGCCTCCGCGAGGAAGCCGGCCACCAGCCCCGCGTCGAGGTGGTGGAGCGACTGCGTGCATGTGATGACGTCCACCGCGCCGGGCGCGAACACGCCCCGCAGCGCCAGCGCGTCGAGCACGCGAAACTCCACCGACGGGTCGCCCTTCGCGCGTCCGATGGCGAGGTACTCGTCGCGCAGGTCCGACGCGATCACCCGGAGGTGCAGCCCGCGGTCGCGCGCGTGGGCGGCGAGGGCGAGGGGGAAGCACCCGTGCCCCGAGGCGACGTCGAGCACGGTGCCGCCGCCCGCGGGGAGCAGCGGCGTGAGCAACTCGAGGAAGCGCACGTAGCTCCCGAGGAGGCGGTTGAAGCCGTCGACGTCTTCGATCACGGCGCGTCGTCGCGCGGCGGGGAGCGCGGGGTCGTCGACGTGCTCGGACGCGCCCGTGGGGAGCCGCGCGTCGAGCAGGGCCGGGACGCGCAGCAGGCCCTCCGCGCGGGCGACGACGCGGCGGCGGTGCTCGCGCACGAGCGACGCGGCGAGGCCGGTGTACACGTCGCGGTCGGAGCGCGCGGCGCGGTCGAGGTCGGCGGCGCGCTCGCGGGTGAGCTCGTCGAGCACCTCGCCGCGGAGGGTCGACAGGCGCGCGAGGGCCGGCGGGTCGGGCAGCAGCGCGGTGGCGCGGGCGGCGAGGCGCTGGAGCGAGCGAGACAGGCGCGACATCACGCGGGCATACGAAACGACAGGCAGTAGAAGAACCGGCTCGCGGCCTCTTCGACGACGTCGACGGCGCCCGCGGGGACGAGCTCGCGCGGGCAGTGCGGGTCGCGGTCGTAGAAGGTCACCGCGCGAAACATCGCCCGGTGGTAGAGCGTGTGCGTGCGCGACGGGTCGAGCTGCTCGTCCACCACCACGATGGGCGTGCCCGGGACGGCGACGCGGGCCATCTCCGCGAGGGCCGCCGCGGGGTCGCGGTACCCGCCGATGCCGCCGATGTGAAACACCCGATCGAAGCTCGCCGCGGGGTACGGCAGCGCGTGGGCGTCGGCCATCGCGAGCCGCACGCGCCCGTCGCCGGGCACCACCGCGGGGTCGCGCGCCACGCGCTGGCGGAGCTGGGCGAGCATCGAGGCGGAGAGGTCCATCGCCCAGTACTCGACGGGGACGTCGCGGGGGAGCGCGTCGCGCACGAGCGAGAGGTTGGCGCCCGTCCCCGCGCCCACCTCGAGGATGCGGGCGGGCGAACCGTCCGGGCGGGCGCGCAGGGCGCCGAGCGCCATGCGTCGGACGTAGGCGTCGCGGAGGGCGCGCTCGGTGCCCTCGGTCTGGAAGAGCGGGATGAGCACCTGGACGGAGACGTCGTGGAGGGCGGCGAAGCGGTCGTAGATGAAGCGCAGGAGGCGGTCGTTGCCGCGGACGAGCTCCTCGCGGTAGAGCCGGGCGAGGCCGTCGCGGACGGGCCAGCGCGCGCCGCAGGAGGCGCACACCAGGGCGGCTCCGTCGTCGCGCAGCGCGGCGCGGCAGCGGGGGGTCGGGCACCGGAGGAGGGCGAGTTCGTCGGGGGCGATCACGTCGAAGGGGCGCGGAGGGCGGCGACGTCGGCGGCGGCGCCGAGGGATTCAAAGAGGGTGAGGGCCTGCGCGCGCAGGGCGACCTTGTCTCCCGTGGGGTCGTGGTCGGCGAGGGCGCGGAGAAGCTGGGCCTCCTCGTAGCGCATCCCGAGCTCGCGGGCGACCGTGAGGCCCCGGTGCCAGGTGCGCACGGCCTTCGCGCCCTGCCCCAGCGCGAGGAGGCGCTTCCCCCGCTGGAAGAGCGCCGCCGGCCGCGCGAACTGGAAGCTCCACGAGAACACCTGGAGCACCCGCGCGGCCTGCTGCCCGACGGCGAGGAGCTCGTCGCGCGCGGCGCCCTTCGCGTCGAAGCAGAGGTCGTTGTAGACCTCCACGACGCCGGCCAGGGCGGGCTGGACCCAGTACACCACGGGCATCGAGCGGAGCATCTGCGCGAGGGCCTTGTCGGCCGCGGCGCGCGCCTCCTCGCGGCGCCCCACGCGGAGCCGCGCGAGGGCGAGGAGCCCGTAGGCCCAGAGCACGTCGGCGCTGGCGGCGTGGGCGTCGACCCAGGGCATCGCCTCGTCGAGCGTGGTGAGGGCCTCGTCGAAGCGCCCCATGCGCAGGAGACACACCGCCTGGCCGAGGCGCCCCCAGCAGGCGATCTGCGGGTCGTTGCGCTCGTTGGCGGAGCGGAGCACGTCGCGCCACGCCTGGCGGCTCTCTTCGAAGGCGCTGCGGTAGAAGAGCCCGTTGCCGAGGATGGCCTGACACTCCTCGAGCTGGCGCTTGTCGCCGATGAGGCGGCAGAGCTCGATGCCGCGCTGGAGGAGCTCCTCGGCGCGGCTCCAGCGGGCCTCATGGATGAGGGTGACGCCGGCGCGGGAGAGGCAGTACGCGATGGTGGAGGGGGCGTTGAGGGACTCGGCGAGGTCGATGGCGTGCTCGCTCCACGACGTCCCGATGGCGCGGAGGGGCGTGGCGGCGAGCATGACGGCCATCATCGCGTAGCCGCGCGCGAGGGGCTGCGAGGTGGGCAGCGCCTCGGCGACGTTGAGCGTGCGGAGGCCGCAGTACACGCCGCGCAGCGGGTCGTTGCCGTAGAGGAACACCTCCATCATGCGGAAGAAGGTGTGGGCGGCCTCCAGGGCGAGGACGTCGTCGACGCGGTTGGAGACGCGGAAGAGCGAGCGCCACAAGCGAATGCCCGACTGCATGAGCAGGCCCCCCACCCAGCGCGGGGTGGAGACGGGCATCGGGCGCTGGCAGAGCTGGAGCGCGCGCTCGGCGTGGGCGCGGCCTTCGCTGAGGTTGCCCAGGCGGAGGCGGGCCTCGGCGAGGGAGCGCTCGACGCGGGCGCGGCGGGCGACATCGATGGACGCGCCGTCGCGCGCGGCGAGGACGAGCACCTCGGAGAGGAAGGCGACGGCCTCGTTGTTGGCGAAGGTGTCGAGGGCCTGCATCCCGGCCTTGTCGAGGTACTCGATGGCGCGGGGCAGGACGTTGGCCTGCGTCCAGTGGTGGGCGAGGGCGCGGTAGTGCTGGGGGTGGTCGTTGTGGGCCGCGCAGCTCGCCTCGATGCGCTCGGCGACGAGGTGGTGGAGCATGTGGCGCCGCGCCTCGGGGATGCGGTGCCAGGCGATCTCGCGGAGGCGATCGTGGACGAAGCGGAACTGCCCCGCGGCGCGCTCGTCGAGCACCTGGCGGTCGAGCACGGTGCGGAGCGCCTCGAGCCACGCGACCTCATCGATGCCGGCCTCCTGACGGGCCACCTCCTGGAGCAGGTCGCCTTGCACGTCGCGGCCGAGGACGGAGGCCACCTCGACGAGGTGCCAGCAGGCTTCGGGGAGCCCGTCGAGGCGGCGGGTGACGAGGTCGCGGAGCGAGCGGGGGAGGGGCAGGCGCTCGAGGCTGGCGCGGGTGTCGTCGTCGCCCGTGAGGAGGCGCCAGTGGCCTGCGAGGTCGCGGTAGATGAGCTTCTCGGCGAGGGCGGTGCGGAGGTACTCGGCGACGAAGAAGGGGTTGCCCTCGGACTGCTCGGTGAGAAAGCGGACGAAGCCGTCGGGGGCCTTCTGCATCGCGAGCATGGCCGCGACGATCTCACCGACGGCGGTCTCGTCCATGCGGGTGAGTTCGAAGGCGTCGGCGTGGGGCATGGCCGCGAGGCGTCGGAGCGCGTCGGTGGCCTCCTCGCTGCGCCACGTGCCGAGGAACACCACCGGGTTCTCCTCGAAGTACGCGGCGGGGAGCGACTCGAGGAAGGTGAGCGTGAGCTCGTCGGACCACTGCAGGTCGTCGAGGAGGATGAAGAGCCCGCGGTCGGCGGCGAAGGCGGCGAGGGTCTCGGCGAGGTCGCGGAAGAGGCGCTGACGGCCGGCCTCGGCGGAGAGCGACGGGGCCTCGGGGAAGTCGTAGAAGCCCGGGGCGCGCGTGAGGGCGGGCGCGTAGGGGGCGAGCACCCGGCACCGCGGCCCCAGGAGCCGAGCGGTCTCCGCGGGGCCAAACTCCTGGCACCGGTCCGCGACGGCTTCGAGGACGCGCACGAACGGGTGGAGCGGCGCGCCGTTGTAGTCGGCCCCCTCCTGCTCGGCGACGTTGAAGGGGGTGCACTCGCTCGCGATGGCGCGGAGGCTCTGCCCGGTGGCGGCGCGGCCCGCTTCCGTGGCGAGGCGCGTCTTGCCGACGCCGCTCTCGCCCGCGACGAACATCACCGCCCCCTGCCCGTTGCGCGCCCCGTCGATGCGCGCGCGCAGCTTGCGAAACACCTCGTCACGCCCCGTGAAGCCCGGGCGGTAGAGGTAGGCGCGGGGCTCCGGGGGCTTGACGTCGTAGCCGTGGGCCGCGTCGGCGCCGAGGGCGATGAGGGCGGCGGCGACGTCATCCGCGTGGCCGATGCGCTCGCGGGGGTTCTTGGCGAGGAGGCGGAGGATGAGGTCGTCGAGGGCCGCGGGGACGCCCGTGACCAGCTCCGAGGGGCGCGTGGGCGTCGCGAGGAGGTGCTTGCCGACGAGCTCGAGGGTGTTGCTCGCGATGAAGGGGACGCGGCCCGTCACGAGCTCGTAGAGCAGGCACCCGAGGGCGTAGAGGTCGGCGCGAGCGTCGACCACCTCGCCGCGCACCTGCTCGGGGGCCATGTACGCGGGCGTCCCCATGGTGGCGCCGGCGAGCTCGAGGGCCTCGCGGCCGGAGGTTCCTTCGAAGCTGGCGACGAGGCCGAAGTCCACGAGGACGGGCACGTCGCCGGGGCGGATGAAGACGTTCTCGGGCTTGAGGTCGCGGTGGACGATGCCTTCGCCGTGGAGAAACGACAGCGGCACGCACAGCCGTCGGATGAGCGTGAGGGCCTCCGGGAGGTTGCCCGCCGCCGCCGGCTGCCCGATGAGCGCCTCGGGCGACACCCCCGGCTCGGTCGACCCCGTCCCCTCGCGGACGGTAAACTCTCCGCTGCGCCCGACGCCGGGCATGCCCCCCGCTTCGCTCAACATCGTGGGGGCGCTCGCGAGCGCGGCCCCCCAACGTGAGCGAGCCAGGCGCAGCAGCGTGAGGCCCTCCAGGAGCTCCATCGCGTACCAGGGCTGCGCGTAGTCCACGCCCTCGCCCACCACCCGCACGACCCCAGGGTGATTGAGTCGTGAGAGCGCGTGCACCTCCCGCCGGATGCTCGACAACATCCGCTCGTTGGAGGTGTGAACCGTCTTCAGCGCGACGGGCGCGCCGGACTCGTGATGCACCGCGCGGTACACCACCCCCATGCCGCCCTCACCCAGCGCGCCGACGATGCGATAAGGCCCGATCCTTTCGGGTCGTCTGTCGCCGTCTCGTGCCGCTGCCGACTGCATCATCGCCGTGGGTGGTTGCGGCCACGCCATACCTTCACCGGGGCCGCGGCCGCGAGTCTACACGGACTTTTCGATCCACACGCACACGAAGCGCGGATTTCCTCCGAAGCGTCGCGGGCCTAGCGGCGACGGCGGCGCCACGCGAGGGCGACGACCGCGAGGAGCGCGCCGAGACCGCGCGGCGAAGCGCCCGAACCGCTCGCTCGGCAGCCGCAGCCTCCCTGGAAATTGCCGGGACGGAGGGAGCCGTCCATCCCGAGGTCGCCCACTTCGCCCGGCGCGTCAGGCAGCGGCGCCGCGTCGGTGATGGCAGCGTCGACAGGGGGCACGTCGACGGCAGCGAGGTCGTTGGTCGGGGTGGCGTCGACCTGGTCGGCGGGGATGTCTGCCGCGGCATCCGCCCCGGCGTCGACGGTCGGCGTCGTGCAGCGGCCCGTGTTCATCGCCGTGGGGGTGCACACGCTGCCAGCGGGGCAGGCGTTGCCCATGGCCCCGGACGGACGGCACCCGGCGCGGCACACGCGGGTAAAGGCGTCGCACACGCGGCCCGACTCCCGCGCGCCGCAGTCGCTGTCCGTGTTGCACCCGCAGGCGCCGCCCGGCAGGCACGCCGCGCCGACGCCAGCGGCCGTGCACTGGCTCGCGCCCCCCGTGAGGCACGCCACGCAGCGCCCGGCGGTGAGGTCGCAGTACACCCGCCCGTCGGCGTTGCCGCTGCAGTCCCCGTCCGCGCGGCACTCCACGCAGCGGCGCATGCCCGTGTCGGGGCACAGCGGCAGCGCCGGGAGCATCGAGCCGCACATCGGGGTGGAGGTGCAGTCGAGGGTGCACGTCCCGCGGGTGTTGACGCCCGCGCCCGTGACTACGCAGCGCTGGCCCGTGGGGCACCCGTTGCGCCCGGCGCCCGTTGCGCAGCCCGGCGCGCAGCGGTGGCGGTCGGCTTCACAGACGCGCCCCGAGCTTGCCCCGCCGCAGTCCGCGTCGGTGTTGCACCCGCAGAACACCCCGCCGAGCGAGTCGGCGAGGCACGCGCGGCCGTCTTCGGACATCGAGCAGGCGGTGGCGTCGCCCATCGGGCCCGGCGTGCAGAACGCGCAGACCCCGTCACGGGTGCAGGTGCGCGGCGCCGCGGTGCAGTCCGACGCCGCCAGGCAGGTGGGGCGGCAGGTGCGGGTGTTGGGGTCGCACGACTGGCCGGGGCCGCAGAGGTCGACCGCGGCCCCCTCGTCGATGAGCCCGTCGCAGTCGTCGTCGACGCCGTTGCAACGCTCGGGCGCGTCGGGGAAGGTGTCGCCGCGCGCGTCGTCGCAGTCGCCGCCCATCGGTCCGCGATCGCAGCGGACGTCGCGGCGCCCGTCGCGGTCGTTGTCGGGGCACTCCACCGTCACGGTCACCGTCTGCCGTGTCTCGCCGCCGCCCGGCAGCGTCGCGATGATGGTGAACATGCGCATCATGCCCACCTCGGCGAAGCCCGGCGTCCACGAGACGGCCCCGGTGCGCGCGTCGATGGAGGCGCCCGGCGGCAGGTCGGCGCCGCGGTACGCCGTCGCAGGCATCCCCCCGGCCGACACCGCGGTGGGCGTGTAGGCGTAGGGGGTGTTGGCCGCCGCCGTCGTGGGGGCCACGCTGGTGAAGCCCGCCATCCCGCCGAGGTCGATGACGACGTCCGCCCGGTCGAGCGGGACGTCACCCGGGACGTCCAGCCGGACATCGCTGGCGACGTCCGTCACGTCGGTGCGGTCGGCGACGACGTCCATCGCGACGTCGGCCCGGTCGATGGCGGCGTCCATCGCGGCGTCGGTCGCGTCGGGGCGGTCGACGGCGACGTCCATCGCGACGTCCGGCGCGGTGTCACGCGGGAGGTCCATGGGCACGTCCATCACGTCGGGGCCCGCGTCGCGCGGGGCCATCGTCGTGCGGCACGGCGCCGTGGTGCAGCGGTCGGAGAAGGCGCCGTACTGATCGACCACGCGGAGGCAGTAGTAGTACGCGGTGTCGGCGGCGCGGCCCGTGTCGACGCGGTTGCTCGTGCCGTAGGGCAGCGGGGCGACCAGCGTCGCGGCGGAGGGGGTGAAGCCCGCGCTGGTGGCGCGGTGCAGCTCGTAGCGGTCGAAGTCCACCGGACGCGGCGGGGGCGCCGACCAGAACACGTAGAGCTCGGACTCGCCCCGCGGCGCGTTGGGGTAGCACATGATGCTCGTCGCGCCCGGGGGAGGCTGGTTGTCCACCGTGATCGGCCCCGCCATGTTGGCGCCGCGCACGAGGGTGATCGGGCCGCTGGTGACGGTGCGGACGGCGGTGTCGTTCCAGGTGAGCTCGAGGGTGTAGGGGTTGGGCGCGCCGGCGGCCGTCGGGGAGTAGAGGGTGTTGACGGTGACGTTGAAGGTGGAGCCCGCCCCGTTGGTGCCCGTGGTGGGGCCGACGATGCCCGTCGGGCCGTTGAGCCGCGCCTGGAGCCCGCTCCGCGCGAACACCGTCACCCGCGTCGCGTTGAGCGAGGCGTTGTTGAAGAGCCCCTGGCTCGAAGCCCCCACCGCCACGCGCACCGTGAGGGTGGCGTCGGAGGTTTGCGCATCGGCATCGAAGGGACCGATCAGTGCCGCCAGGGCGACACACCCGAGAGACGACAGAAGCTGCGCGCGCATGCGGAAGACCTCAACGCTTGAATTCGCACGCGCCGCGCAGGAGTGTCAACGCGCAACAGCCCATGCCACCACCACGCCGCCGAGGGTGGTGAAGAGCAGCGCGCGGATGCGAAGGGCGGTGCGCAGCGCATCGTGCACCGCGCGGAGGTCGGCGGGGACGCGCGCGATCGGGTGCCCATGGCGCATCCCGCGGTAGGGCCCCGCGACGCGCTGCTCGTCGACGCGGAGCACGTGGTCGCCGAGGGCGGTGGCGCCGAGGGCGGTGTACGCGCCGAGGTCGGCGGGGTCGTCTTCGCGGCGTTCGGTGACGATCGCGCGACCCTGGGCGACGAGCACGCGCAGCCGCCGCCCGCGCACGAGCGCGTCGAGGAGCGCGGTAAATAGGCACGCGAGCGACACGCCGTAGGCGAGGGGGAGCGAGTCGCCCGGGACGTGTTCGGTGAGGAGGAGCCCGGTCGCGAGGAGGCCCGTCCAGGCGCCCGTGACCGTCATCATGGAGGCGGGGGCGTCGAGGGCGTCGGAGGCGCGCAGGCGAATCGCCGTGGCCACGATGGGCGAGAGCGCGAGGCCGATGAGGGCCCCCACCGCGGGCGACCACCCCGCCGGGGGACAGTACTCCGGCGCCATGTTGCAGAAGGTGGGGGCGGCCTCACGAACGAGCGGGAGCAGCACGGGGTACGCCACCTGCGGAAGCAGCGAGAGGGCCGCGCAAATGGCCACGAGGAGGCCCACGCCGAGCGAGGCGCTGCGGGCGCGCGCGGCGAGGGCCGCGAGCGACGCGTGGACGAGCGCGACGACGGCGACCATCCAGGGGATGAGCCGACGCATCTCGTCGAGCACCCCCTCGGAGGCCCCGAAGGGCGCGAGGAAGGAGATGCGGGTGAAGGCCGTGACGAGCGCGAGCGTCGCCGCGAAGGCGAGCAGCGAGGCGCCGGGGCGCCAGGGCGAGAGCGAGCGGCGGATGGCGGTGGCTTCCATGGGGTGGTGACGATCCTCCGGGGAGAGCAGACGCGGCGCGCGGGCGGGAGGTTCCATGCTACCGAAGCGGAGGCGGAGGGGAAGGGGAGGGGGGGCGTTCGGCGTAGGGCTTCGGAGCGACGAGAACTTCCTCCCGATCGCTTCCGCGCTACGGTCCGTCGTCCGTCGCCGGGGGCCATTCGGGCGCTTTCGAACGAGATTTCGCGTCGATGTGCGTCGCTTCGTTGGGGGCGACCCTTCGGCTACGGCGACGGACGACGGACCGTAGCGCGGAAGCGATCGAGCGAGATTTCTCGTCGCTCCGAAGCCCTACTCCAAACCCCCCTCACGACAGCACCGGTTGCGGCGCGCCCGCCGTGACGCCATGCTCGCGCCCCCCGATGCCCCACGACCTCTCCCGCGACGAGCTCACCTCCGCGCTCCCGGCGTGGTGCTACCTCTGCGCCCAAGCCGAGTCCCTGCGCGACACGCTCCCCTCGTCGCTCGCGTGGCTCCGCGCGTGCTGGGACGCGGGCGACGACCACCTCCCGCTCCCGCTCGTCCACGATCTCGGCTACCTGCTCCTCCGCGGCCGCGACTTCCGCTTCGCCTCCGCGCGCGACCTCGAGCGCTGGCCCGACGACGAGCGCGCGCTGCGCCTCGCGTACGAAGACCGCCTCCTCGGCCGCTGGGCGCTCGACCCCACCGTGCTCGAAGCGCACGTCGTCATCGCGGGCCTCGGCGCCGCCCACCGCGACCACGCCGTCGCCCACGCCGTCGGCCTCGCGCTCGGCGGCCCGTTGCGCGGCGCCGAGGCCGTCGTGCGGGGCAACCCCGCGCACCTCCGCGCGCTCACCGACGCCCTCGCCGCGCGCGCCCCGACGCGCTTCGAAGAGCACGCGGCCGCGCTCGACCCCGCGTGGCGCCAGTGGGGACTCGACCAGCTCGAAGCGCTCCTGCCCGTGGCCCCCACCGGGCGCCTCTTCCGCGCCGAAGACCTCTGGGAGATCGCGCACCTCCCCGAGCTCCCGAGCGAGAGCGCGCGCTTGTCGCTGCGTGAGGTGCACGGGATCGCCGGGCGCGTCGGCCCCGTCCCCGCGTCGGTGGCGCTGAGCATCCGGCAGACGGCGCGGGAGGTTCCCATCGACCAGGAGGACGCCGACCACTACCCCGCGGGCGGCTTCGACGCGATCGCGACCAGGGGGTCGTTCGAAAACCTCGTCCGCTCGGAGGTGATCTACGTCGGCGAGGGCGCCACCGCGGCCCTCGGCGTCGACCTCTTCGACGTCCGCTTCGCCGAGAACGAACTCCTCTTCTACACCCGCGACGAGTCGCCGCTGCTCGACGCGCGGCGCGACCTCACGCTCGTCTTCGACCGCCCCGCCGCGCAGCGCTACAAGCTCGCGGACGTCGAGGCGCAGACGCTGGTGCTCGCGGAGGCCCTCGCCCTCACGCTCCAGGCCGACCTCCTGCGCGTGTTCGGCCCCGCGGGGTCGCGCGTCCGGCTGGTGTGGCGCTGCGACACCGACGACGACCGCACGGCCGCGGCGGAGGAGCGCGCGCTGCTGGCGATCCCCCTCGCGGCGGAGCTGGCGCACCGGCGCGTCGAGCTGTTCACCGTCGACGGGTGGGCGGAGGTGCCGGACGGCGCGCGGGTGGTGCTCTCCACGCTCGCGCAGCCCACCGACATCCCCTGCGCGGCGTGGGTGCGCGTGGGCGACGCCGCGTGGCTCGCGCTCGACCGGGCGTGGGCCCTCCGCGACGGCCCGGCCACCCTGCGCGCGCTGGCCGACGGGCTCCTCCTCGCGGTGGCCCGACGGCGTGTGACGCGGGTGAAGCGCGCGAAGGCGGTTGGTGTACGATCGACCGCGACGCACGACGATGGCCCGTAAGAAGAACGCCCCCGACCTCGAAGCCCTCACCCGCCCCGACCCCATTCCCCCGCAGGACGACGCGCTCGAAGGTGACCCCGACGCGCTGCCCGAGGAGGCCCCCGAGGAGCGCGTCCGCAAGCCCAAGGTGGTCGACGCGGCGACGGCGGCCCTCTTTCCCGCGGGGACGCCCGACCTGCCCGAGCGCATCCACGCGGCGGTGCGGGCGTGGCGCGAGGTCAACGACCGGGAGGTCCCTTCGGTCGATCGGCTCCACGGGCTGGTGGAGCGGGTCGATGTCGACGCCGCGTCGGGCTACGTCGCCGTGGTGACGAAGGAGGACACCTGGCGCGCCTTCCTCCCGCGCGAGCAGCTCCCGACGGTGGTGGCGCTGCTGGTGCGGCGGCCCGTCGACGAGGTGGCGCGCGTGGTGGCCGAAGGCCCGGGCCCGGTCGCCGCCGCGCAGTAGCACCGCCCCCCGGTGTACGCTCCGCGCTCCCCCATGACACCGCCCCCCGTCACCATCCGCCCGGCCCGCGCGAGCGACCTCCCCGCGCTCGGTCGCTACGGCGGCGACCTCGTGCGCTTTCACCACGCGCTCGACCCCGCGCGCTTCCTGCTCGCGCCGGACGTCGACCGGGGCTACGCGCGGTGGTTCGGTCGCGAACTTTCGTCGCCCGAGGTGGTTCTCCTCGTGGCCGCCGACGCCGACGACGTCCTCCTCGGCTACATCTACGGCCGCCTCGAACCCCGCGACTGGAACGTCCTCCTCGACGCCCACGCCGCCCTCCACGACATCCTCGTGGCCGACGGCGCGCAGGGCCTCGGGGTGGGCCGCGCGCTCCTCGACGCCTTCGTCGCCGCGGTGCGCGCGCGGGGAGCGCCCCGGGTGGTGCTCCACACCGCCGTCGCCAATGAGCGGGCGCAGCGCCTCTTCCGCGCGCTGGGCTTTCGCCCCACCATGCTGGAGATGACGCTCGACCTCCCCGCGTGAGCGCCCCTCGCATCTCCCTCACGACCGCCGCCCCCTGCGTGGTAAAGAGTCGCGCGACGTGTCTTCGCCGGTACGGTTCACGGTGCTCAAAGCCTCCGGGCGACTGCGACTCGGCGCGACCGTCGAGTGCCGCGCCGGTGCGCCCATCGAGCCCGGCGCCGCGGGGGAGGCCTTCGCGCTCGCCGACGTGCCCGGCGCCCTGCGGTACTTCGCGCGCGCGCTGCCCGTGCCGCTCGCCGAGGTGGAGCGACTCGTCCGCGACCTCTCCGCCCTCGGTCACCCCAACGTCATCGGCCCCATCGGCGCGGGCGAGCGCGAGGGCGAGGCGCTGCTCATTCAAGAGGTGCCCGACGGCGTCCCCCTCACCCAGTGGATCGCGAAGCAGCGCACCGGCGGTCGCATCGTCCCGCTGACGGACGTCGAGCGCATCCTCCGGCAGGTGGTCACCGCCCTCCGCCACGCGCACCAGGCCGGCGTGTGTCACGGCGGGCTCACGTCGTCGCACGTCTTCCTCGCGGCGCGCTCGTCGGGCGACTTCCAGGTGCAGGTCGCCGACTTCGGCGTCGTCCCCCTCGTCGCCGCCCACGCCACCAGCTTCCCCGTCCACGCGTGGTGGCACCTCGCCCCCGAGATCGCCGCGAAGCCCGCCGCGGTCACCCCGAGCGCCGACTTGTTCGCGCTGGGCGTGCTCCTCGTCGAGCTGCTCGCGGGCGTCGCGCTCGTGCCGCCGTCGGGCACGACGCCGTGGCGCGAGTTCGCCAGCGCGCGCACCGCGTCCATCCGCTCGACCATCGCGCAGGCCCGCCCGGAGGCATCTGACGCGCTCCTCGACCTCGCCGCCGCGCTGCTCCACCCGCTCCCGCGCGACCGCTCGCCCGCCACCGTGATCGAGCTCTCGCGTCAGCTCCCGCGCATCTCCTGGGAGCCCCGCGTGCGTTCGAACGTCATCGACGAGATCCTCGCCCGCGACGAGCCGCCGACGCCGCCGCCCAACGCGATCCAGCGCCCGGAGACGCTCGCCCCGTCGCGCAACTTCGTGGTCTCGGGCGCCTCGTTCTCCCGTCCGGCAGCGCCGCCGCCACCGCCGCCACCGCCACCTCCGCCTCCTCCGTCACCACCGTCGCGCGCCGCCATCGCCGCCCCGCCCGTGCCCGCGCTGCCGGTGCCCGCACCGTCGCTCGCAGCGCCGCCGCCACCGCCACGGCCCGTGTTGCCGCCGCTCCCATCGCCCAACGCCCTCGACGAAGAGGCCACCTTGAGCGAGATCGACGTGCCGGCTGCGACGCGCGCGCTGGTCGACGACACCATTCATGCCGCTCCGCGCCGGTCGTCGCCCACGCCGTCGCCGTCCTCTCCCTCGTCGTGGTTCGCCTCCGAGGCGACGGTGATCACGCCGCCGATCCCGACGGTGCTCACCGACGGTGACGCCACGCTCGGCGAGCGATCGATGAGCGACGCGACGCTCACCGACCCGACGATGACCGACGTGATCGGCCCCGTCGCGCCGCCTCCGCCCGCCGCACCCGCTGGCTTCTTCCGCGCCGAGGGGACGGCCATCCTCGCGCACCCCGATCAGCTCGCGAGCCCGCGTGACGACGTGAGCGCGTCGGAGGCCAACACCTTCCTCCCGACGCAGGCGCCCATCGCCATCGCCGCACCGTCGCCCCCGGTGCCCGCGGCGCCGCCGCCCCCGGTCGGCGCGTCCTTCATGCTCGCGGTGGAGACCACGCAGCCGGAGCTCGCGATGCCCTCGCTCGCCCCCGCCATCGGCGCGCCGCCGCCGCGGATGCCGCCAGGCGCACCCGACCTCGCGCCGTCCGACGCCCCGCCCGAAGCGCCCACCGACGCCGAGCTCCTCGCGCACCGGGCGCTGCTCGGCGCGGTCATCGTCGCGGGCGGCGCCGTCCTCGGCCTCATCATTTGGGGCGTCATGCTCGCAGGGAGAAACTCATGAACTGGCAGATCCCGCTCACCGACGTCACGCTCGATCACGAAGAGGCCGAGGCCGCGGCGGAGGTGGTGCGCTCGGGCTGGCTCACACAAGGGGAGCGCGTCGCGGCCTTCGAACGCGAGTTCGCGGCGATGATCGGCAGCCCCCACGCGCTCGCCGTCAACAACTGCACCGTGGGCCTCGAGCTCGCCTACGCCGCGGCGGGCGTGGTGGCCGGCGACGAGGTGATCGTCCCCGCGCTCACCTTCGTGGCGACGGCCAACGCCGCGCGACGTCTCGGCGCGACGCCCATCTTCGCCGACGTCACGAGCGCCGACGACCTCTGCGTGTCGCCGCGCGACGTCGCCGATAAGGTCACCGTCCGCACGCGCGCCGTGGTGGCCGTCCACTACGCGGGCTTCGCGGCCGACATGGCGGGCCTGCGCGCGGCGCTCGACGCCCGCGGCGCGTCGCACGTCCCCATCGTGGAGGACTGCGCCCACGCCCCCGGCGCCAGCGCGCGCGATGGCGTCGGGCGCTGCGGCGACCTCGGCCACGTCGCGGCCTTCTCGTTCTTCAGCAACAAGAACATGACCACGGGCGAGGGGGGCATGCTCACGACGCGCGACCCTGACGTCGCCGCCGCGCTCCGGCTGCTCCGCTCGCACGGGATGACCACCGTCACCTGGGACCGTCACCGCGGCCACGCCTTCACCTACGACGTCGCCCGCGTCGGCACCAACGCGCGCCTCGACGAGATTCGCGCGGCCATCGGGCGCATCCAGCTCCGCAAGCTCGCGGCGGCCAACCAGCGGCGCGCGCAGGTGGTGGCGTGGTACCGCGAGGCGACCGCCGCGCGCGGCCTCGACACGCCCTTCACGCGAGGCAACTACGGCGACGGCGTCCACCACCTCTTCGTCATCCTCCTCCCCGAAGGCACCGATCGCCCGAAGCTCATGGCGGCGATGCGCGAGGGCGGCGTGCAGACGAGCGTGCACTATCCCCCGACGCACCGCTTCACGGCCTACGCCGACACGCCCGCGACGCTGCCCGTGACCGACACGGTGGCCGCGCGGTTGCTGACGCTGCCGCTCGGTCCGTCGATGACGAAGACCCAGGTCGATCGGGTGATGGAGATGCTGGACGGGGCCCTCACGACGGCGCGCTGAGCCCGGAAGGAGGGGCAAGCCCCTCCCCTACGGCGCTTGTGCCGTGCGGGGCCATTGGAGGGTAGGGTGGGTAGGGGCGTGGGCTCTGCCCCGCCCCCACGAGGCGCACGAAGACGTCTCGGTCAGTCGTCGTCGTGGTTGCTCCAGCGGGCCTCGTGGTCGCGCTTGGAGCGGGCGGGGCGGGCGCCCTCGCCGTCGGTCTTCTTCTTGCGGCTGTAGTCGGTCTTGGCGCCGCCGGGCTTGGCGGGCGGGCCGAAGCGGCTCGCGTTGCGCGGGTCGGTGCCGCCCGCGGCGGGGGGGCCGCCGGGGCCGGGCGGGCCACCGAACGAGCGCTCGGGGCGCGGACCCGTCGTGGTGCCCTTCGGCGCCGCGAGGTTGACCACCAGCGGGCGACCGCGGAGGAGCGCGCCGCGGAGCTGATCGACCGCGCCCTTGGCGGCGTCGGGCGTCGCCATCGTGACGAAGCCGAACCCACGACGGCGACCGTCCGCGTCGATGGGCAGGTGCACGCGGGTGAACGAGTCGGCACCCGCGCCGCGGAGCGCGCCTTCGAGCTCCTCCTGCGTGGCGTCGTAGGGGAGGTTGCCGACGTAGAGCGTGCGGTCGGAGGTGTCGACCGCCGGGCCGCGGGGGCCGGGCCGGCCGCCTTCGGTGCGCTCGCCGCGCGCGGGCGGCTCGGCGTTGAAGCGGCGCACGGAGATCGACGCGCCGCCGAGGATGTGGCCGTTGAGCTGGCCGAGCGCGCGGTCGACGTCGTCGGGGCCGTTGAGACGGATGAAGGCGAAGCCGCGCGGGCGGCCCGTCATCCGATCGCGGGGCAGGCTCACGTCGAGGACGGCGATGCCCGCCTCGGAGAAGAGCTCACGGAGCATGGTGTCGGTGACGCCCTCTGCGAGGCCCGCCACGAAAAGCTTGTTTGCGTCGTCGTTCATCGGTGTGTTCATGGATCAGGCCCCGCTCTCATCCAGCGGGGGCTGGGGACCCGGGACGACGCCCGCGATGTCGGGGTCGACGCCCGGCTCACCCGGGGGGCGGTTCTTACGTTCATCTGCGCGGCGGGCACGCTCGGCGGCCTTCTCACGCTGCTTCTCGAGGCGACTCAGTTCTTTCTGTCTCTTACCAATCGACGGTCTACCCTGGGTGCTCAAACGAACCTCGGAGGTGATCTACGGGGGAAATACGAAAGCGGACGGTAGGGTGTCAATATCACTCTATCGCTCGCCGCGGGGGCCGTTGGGAGCCCTCGGCGTCACTTTTCCCAAACGCAGGTGTTGCGGCTCGTTGCGACGGAGCTTGACACCCGCGGTCGAGTGGTGTTTGTTCCCGCGCCCGTTAGCCATTCCTAAGGAGGATTTCCGTGTCGAAGCGCACCTACCAGCCGAGCCGCACCCACCGCAAGCGCACCCATGGTTTCCGCGCACGCATGAAGACCGCGGGCGGCCGCACCGTGCTCAAGAACCGTCGCGCCAAGGGCCGTCGGCGCCTCGCGGTGACCACCTACGAGAAGTAGCCTCCACCCGGTTTCGCTGCTACGCCCCGCGACGCCGCCAGGGCGGTGACATGGGGTACCCCTTCCCGAAGACCGACCGCGTCCTCCGACGCGATGAGTTCCTCCTCGCGCAGAAGCGCGGGCGCAGGGTTCATACGACGCATTTTGTGGTCATCCTCCACGAGCGCGGCGACGACCTGGGCCCGCGCCTCGGGCTCGTGACCAGCCGCAAGGTGGCCAAGGCCGTGGGGCGCAACCGCGTGCGGCGTCACCTCCGCGAGACCTTCCGGCTCCACCGCGAGCGCTTCCCCGCCCGCCACGACGTCGTCGTGATCGCCAAGGAAGGGGCGGCCTCCCTTGATTCGGCGGCGATCCGTGGCGAGATTCTCACCGCCCTCGAGCGTCGGCCGCCACCCCGGAAGCCGCGTCCCCCGCAGGGTCCGACGTCATGACCCGCGGCCTCCTCCTCGTGCTCATCCGCGCGTACCGCTACCTCATCTCACCGCTGCTCGGGCCGGTGTGCCGGTTCGAACCGTCATGCTCGGCCTACGGGCTCGCGTGCGTCGAGCGCTTCGGCGCTGCGCGCGGCTCGTGGCTCACCGTGAAGCGCCTCTGCCGGTGCCACCCGTTCTCCCCCGGGGGCCTCGATCTACCGCCCGAAAGCTGACGCATGAACAACGACTCCTCGCGGTACCTCCTCATCGCCCTCGTCATCGCGGGCATCGCGTACTTTGTCTGGGGCAAGACGCACCCCGACAGCGTGCCGCACCGCCACGACGACCCGGCGCTCCCGTCGCCCACCGAGCGGGCCAACGCCCTCTACCGGCTCACCACGCCGTCGTCGCCGGGTCGCGCGGGCATCGACGTCACCGTGTCGTCGCGCTCGGGCGCGATCACGTCGGTGCGCATGCGCGACGCGCAGTTCAGCTTCAAACACCCGCGGCTGGTGCCCGGCTCGCGCGACGCTGACCCGCGCACGCCGTCGCCGGGCCGCTCGGTGCCGCCGTCGGAGGCTGAAGGGCTCTCCGCCCTGTGGGAGCGCATCAGCCCGCCGACGCCCCCGGACAACGCCGCCGAGCTCCGCCCCGACCCCGACCGCCGCCTCGAAATGGTCTCCACCTGGAACGAGCAGGCCCTGCCGCTCCGGATGAAGCTCACCGTGCGCCGCGGGGACCAGGTGGTGACGCCCAACTACTACGACTTCGAGGGCCGTCAGGTGTCGGGCAACGAGGTCGAGCTCACCTGGCGCGGCGGCGACGTCGAGGTGGTGCGCAGCCTCCGCGGCGTGTCGCCCTACGCCGTGGCCGTGCGCACGACGGTGACCAACCGCGGCGCGGCGGCGAGCGTCGAGCACCGCGTGCCGCTCTACCACTGGGTCGAGCGGGGCGAGGAGGCCGGGAGCATGTTCGGCCGCCGCCCGTGGCAGATCGCGGAGGGCGCGTGCCAGCACGGCAGCGAGCTCTTCCGCGAGGCGCGCGACGAGATGGAGAAGCGGGACGACAACCGCCTCTTCGCCGGCCCCGCCCGTATGGCCGCGGTGAGCAACCTCTACTTCGCCCAGGGCCTCGTCCCCACGGGCGACACCCGCGAAGACGCCCGCTGCTCGGTCTACGCGTGGAACCGCCCCGACAACGACGCCGCCGTCGGCTCGCTCTACATCTCCGAGCTCTGGTGGCGCCCCGCCGACCTCGCCGCGGGCGCGTCGCGCAGCTACGAGACCACCGCGTACTTCGGCCCGAAGATCGACACCGTCCTCGCCGCCACCGACCCCACGCTCGTCGACACCATCAACCTGCGCTTCTTCTTCTGGCGCTTCGAGATGTTCAACTTCGGGGTGCGCCAGATGGTGCGCTTCCTGCGGTTCCTCCACGGGGTCTCGGGCAACTGGGGCGTCGCGATCATCCTCCTCACCATCTGCATCCGCATCCTCCTGCTGCCGCTCCTCATCCGCAGCATGAAGTCGATGGTGGTGATGCAGAAGCTCAAGCCCGAGCTCGACGAGATCAACCGGAAGTTTGGCGACAACGCCGAGGCCCGCGGCCTCGCGATGATGGAGCTCTACCGCAAGCACGGGATGTCCCCGCTCTCGCAGGTGTCGGGCTGCCTCCCGCTGGTCGCGCAGCTCCCCATCTGGGCGGCGCTCTACTCGTCGCTGCAGACCTCGGTCGAGCTGTTCCACTCGCCCTTCGGGCTCTGGTACCACGACCTCTCGGCGCCCGACCCCTACTTCATGCTCCCGCTCATCCTCGGGGGCCTGATGTTCGCGCAGCAGAAGCTCATGCCGCCGCAGGGCATGGACCCGGTGCAGGCCAAGATGCTCACCTACTTCATGCCGGGCTTCATGACCCTCATCTCGCTCTTCCTGCCGTCGGGGCTCGCGCTGTACATGCTCGTCAACACCCTGCTCAGCATCATCCAGCAGTGGTACACGAAGAAGCAGATGGACGGGATGTCGGGCGGCGCCGGCCCCGGCGCCGGCGGCATCGTGGTGAAGCCCCTCGTCGAGACCGCCACCCTGGGAGACGCAAAATGAGCGAGCACGAAGCACCGCAACCCCTCACCGACCCGGAGGCCATCTCCGCCGTCTCCACCTTCCTCTCGACCACCGTGGCCGACATGGGGATGGAGTGCACCGTCAGCGTCCACGAGATGGCGCGCGAGACCGTCTTCGAACTCCGCGGCCCCGACGCCCAGCACGTCGTGGGCAAGAAGGGCGTCACCCTCGACGCGCTCCAGACGCTCGCGTCGCGCGTGGCGTCGAAGCACCTGCGCGGCGAGCGGGCGGCCATCGTCGTCGACGCCGCGGGCTGGCGCGAGGAGCGCGAGCAGGCGCTCCTCGCGATGGCGCAGAAGCTCGGGCAGCAGTGCGTCGCGCAGGGCAAGGTGATCGTGATGGACCCGCTGCCGCCCCGCGAGCGCCGCGTCATCCACATGGCCCTGGCGCGCTTCGCCGGCGTCTCGACGCAGAGCGAGGGCGAAGGGGAGGAGCGGCGCATCAAGATCATCCCGATGCCCGACCCCAACGCCCCCCGGAGGCGGTGACATTCTCCGCACCGTCCTCCTCCTCGACAACTACGACTCCTTCACCTGGAACCTCCGCCAGCTCCTCGCCGCGGTGGCCCCCGCCGACGCCCGTGTGGTCGTCGTCCCCAACGACGCCCGCACGGTCGACTCCCTCCTCGCCGACGCCCCCTGGCGCGTGGTCATCTCCCCGGGGCCCGGCGACCCGTCGCGGGCGGGTGTGAGCAACGAACTCCTCGCGCGCTCGCCCGTCCCCGTCCTCGGCGTGTGCCTCGGCCACCAGTGCCTCGGGAGCGTGTACGGCGCCCGGGTGGTTCGCGGCGCCGCGCCCGTCCACGGCAAGGCCTCGCGCGTGGCCCACCACGGCACCGGGCTGTTCGATGGCGTGCCCTCGCCCTTCCTCGCCGCCCGCTACCACTCGCTCGTCGTCGACGAGACGTCCCTCCCCGCGTGCCTCGAGGTCACCGCGCGGAGCGACGACGGCGCGATCATGGCGCTGCGTCACCGCGAGCGCCCCGTCGCGGGCGTGCAGTTTCACCCCGAGTCGGTGCTCACGGAGCACGGCGCGACGATCGCGCGCAACTTCCTCGACGGGCGGTGGTGACTACGGGTGGTGGTGGTGGCCGTGCCCCGCGCCCGCGGGCATCGCCGTCGCCACCAGCTTGCCGTGCTCGACCCCTTTGGTCGCCAGCAGCCGATCGGAGGCCTCCTGAATGAGCGCCGCCGGACCGCGCAGCACGATCACCTCCAGGCAGTGGTCGTGGTCGAGGTGGACGTGGAGCGTCGAGACCACGTGCTCGCCGAGGTCGTGCTGCATCTCCGTGAGCTTCTCGGAGAGCTCGCGCACGTGGTGGTCGTAGACGAGGGTGAGCGTGGCGACGGTCATCCCGCCGCCGTGCACGTGGTCGTCGGAGAGCCAGGCGCGCACGAGGTCGCGCAGGGCCTCGGAGCGGTTGGCGTAGCCGCGCGCGCCGAGGCGCTCGTCGAAGCGGCCGAGCAGCTCGGTGTCCATGGCGACGCCGAAGCGGACGAGGTCAGAGCCCTGGGGAGCCATCAGGCGCTGTGTCGCACGGCCCCGCGGGGCGGCGCAAGGCTCAGCGGCCCGACCAGACGTCCCGGAACACGCTCACCCCGTTGCGCCAGACGACGAAGACGCTCCCGTTGGCCAGCGTCAGCCCGTCGGTGAAGCCCGGGAGCTCGCGCGTCGCCTTCACGCGCCCGTTGGTGAGGTCGAGCACCTGGAGGTTGCCGTTGTGGTCGGCGACGAAGCCCGTGGTGTTTCGCACGGCGATGTCGACGGCGTAGCCGATGGCGCTCGTGCGCAGCGACGCGCGGCCCGTGGTGAGGTCGACCGCGCGGAGCCCCTGCGAGCTCGACGGGACCCACGCCGTGGTGCCCGCCACCGTCACCCCGTGGGGGTTCTCGACGGTGAAGGTGCGCGCGCCGGGGATGGACGTGAGGCGGAGCGACGCGTTGCCCGTCGGCATCGGGAAGGCGTAGAGCCGGTCGGGCTGGCTGATGTGCCCGAAGGAGACGTAGAGGGTGTTCGTCGTGGGGTTGAGATGAGCCTCCACGCTGGGCAGGTCGTTGATCGGGCTCCGCGGGTTCTCGTACGTGCCCGTGAGGTCGATGGACACCGTGCGCGTCACCGTCTGGCTCGTCGTGTTGAACACGTTGAGAAACAGCATCTCGCGGTTGTCGTCGAGGCTCCCCAGCGGCTTCCCCTGCCAGTACGCCAGGATCTGGTTGCGCCCGATCACCTGGAGCCCGTCGGCCGGGATGCGGCGGTTGTTCCGGTCGTTCCAGAGGCGCGCGGTGACGCGCATGGTGCGCAGGTCGAGCACGTGGAGGCCCTCGTAGCCCTTCGCGAGGTACGCGCGCGTCCCCACCACCGCCACGCCGACGTACGGCTGACCCGAGCCCGCCGCGTTGGCGAGGTCGTAGTCGCCCTCCCGCACCGTCACCGACTCGGTGCTCTCGTCGATCGCCCCGTCGTCCTCCGCCGGAGCCCCACACCCCGCCGTCGCCAGCAGCACCAGACCGATCCAACGCGCCGTCGTGTTCATGTCAGCTCCTCGATGTGCGGCGCATGCCTACATCGACTCCAGCCCAGGATTCAAGGTGATTCGGAGGGGGACGGGTGGACGCGGTGCGTTACGCGAGGCCGGCGGTCTCAAACTGCCAGGCGGGGCGCTCGATGGAGCCCGCGGGGGCGGTGAAGCCGCACTCCTTGTACTCGTCGTCGTCGTAGCCGCCGGGGCAGGTCATGCTCCCGTCGCGGTTGAGCCGGAGCCGCCCGAGGAAGCACTGCGGGCAGCGCGGGAGGTTGCCGTGGGTCACCCGGTCGATGACGCGCTCGACGAGTTCGGAGCGGTTGCCCGTGACGAGCTGATCGTTCTTGCGCAGCATGGCCTTGAGGTCGGCGACGCTCTTCGGGCCGAGGTGCGCGACGAGCGCGGCGTTGACCGCGGGGGCCGCCGTCGCCTTGGGGGCTGCGCGGCGCTTCTTGACCGCCGCAGGGGGCGTCGCGACCGGCGCGGGCGCAGTGGGCGTCGTCGCAGCGAGCGGAGCGGCTTTGGCGGTGGGCTTCGGAGCGGCCTTGCGGACGACCTTCTTCTTCGCGACGGGCTTCTTCGCGGCGGGCTTCTTCGCGACGGGCTTCTTCGCGGCCTTGCGGACGACCTTCTTCGCGACCTTCTTGCCAGCGCGTTTCGGGGTGGCCTTGCGGACGACCTTCTTCTTCGCGGCGGGCTTCTTCGCCGCGACCTTCTTCTTCGGCGCCTTCTTCGCGGCGGGCTTCTTCGCCACGACCTTTTTCTTCGGCGCCTTCTTCGCGGCGGGCTTCTTCTTCCGGGGTGTTGCCATCGAACCGTCGATCCTCCTCGCGCGGAGTATCGCCTCACCCGCAGCGCGCGGCGTGCTGAATCGACGACGCTACCCCCTCCGACGCGGCGCCACTCTGGTGTAGAACTTCTCCTCACGATGGAGAAGACGGTGCGCCGAGGCCTCGCGGTGTGGCTCGTGTCCCTGCTCTCGGCCTGCGCCGAAGGGGAGGTGGACACGGTCGGTGCCGGTGGCGACGCCGCGACGACCAGCCCGGACGTGCAGGCCGACGCCGCGGAGGACGACGGCGCTACGGTCGACAGCCCCGACGCGGACGTCGATCTCGATCCGGTCGACGTCTCGCCTCCTCCGCCCCCACCGCCTCCTCCGCCCCCACCGCCTCCTCCGCCCCCTCCGCCCCCACCGCCTCCTCCGATGGACGTCCCCATCAGCCCCGAGCTCGACGTGTCGACGCCCGACGTCTCGCGGCCTGACGTGTCGGTGATGCCCGACGCTTCGGTGATGCCCGACGCTTCGGTGATGCCCGACGCCTCCCCCGCAGACGTCCCGTCGATGGGCGACGGCGCGACCTGCGGCGCGGGCTCGTCGATGTGCGGCGCCACCTGCGTCAATCACCGCGCCAACGCCTCCGCCTGCGGGACGGCCGCCGACCTCGGCGCCTTCTGCGGCGACACCTCGTGCACCTCGCCCATCTGCCCCTCGACTCGCTATCGCATGGTGGTCACGCGCACGGGGCGCTCGTCGGTGTGGTTTCGCGCGCGGGCCGTGGAGTGCTCGCTCTGCTCGGCGAACATCGTCGCGCGCATCAACCTGGCCGTCCCCGCGGGCATCGACTACGACCTCTTCATCCACCGCCCGTGCGGGGGGATGGTGCAGAGCTCGATCCGCGGCGCGGGCCTGGCCGACTCCGTCGAGGTGAGCGGCGCCGACCGCCTCGCCACCAACGAGAGCTACGACTACTTCATCGAGGTTCGCTACCTCTCGGGCGCGTCGTGCGAGCCGTGGACGCTCACGATCGAGGCGCGCGGACCCAACGGTACGGACTGCTAGAAGCGCTCGGGGGGAGAGAGGGGGCGCCGCGGCCGCCGCACGTGCAGGCGGCCGCGGGCGTGAGGCGCGATCAGTTGCGGTCGAAGGCCGGCGTCGAGGCGCCGGTGACGGTGGGCGCGTTGACGCCGATGCGCCCGACGCTGCCCGCGCCGCCCGCGGCGCTGCCGCAGGTGGCCCCGCCGCCGCCGCCGCCGCTCACGTTGAGCAGGTTGGTGCCGATGACGGCCGTGCCCGTCGACTGGAGGCGGATCGCACCGCCCGCGCCGCCGCCGCCGCCGCCCATGCCGCAGCCGACGCCGCCGCAGGCGTTGCTCCCGCCCGCGCCGCCGAGGCCGCGCGCGGCGATGAGGCCCGTGACGTTGAAGGTCGACGCGCGGATGAAGACCACGCCGCCGCCGTTGCCGCCGGGGCCGGGGTTGCTCCCGTCCTCGTCGGCGCCGCCCTCGCCGCCCGCGCCGCCGAAGAAGACGCCCGCGGTGAGGTCGGCGCTGCCGATCAACGCGCCCGCCGAGCCGCCCGGGATCGGGCAGGCCTCACGGCACGCGCCGCAGCTTCCGTTGCCGCCCGCGCCGCCGGCCGCCGCGTGGCCGCCGCCTGCGCCCGACGCGTCGTCCTGGCCCGCGCCGCCGCCGCCGCCGCCGTTGCGGTTGGCCGCGATGTCCGCGCCGCCGAGGCCCGCGATGCCCTCGCCCTGGAAGCCGCGCGCGCAGCGGTAGGTGCAGGTGTGGCCACGCCCGCGGAAGCCGCGGCCGTCCATGTTGATCGTGCCGGCCACGGAGACCGCGCCGCCGGCGACGACGGCGAGGATGCCGCCGGAGTTGCCGTTCCACGCCGGGGCGTTGAGCGTCGTGCCCGTGGGGACGGTGAGGTTGCGCACCTCCTCCACGCGGACCACCTGGGCGCGCGCGAAGGGCGTGTCGCTGGTGACGTACGCGTTGGTGAGGGCGGCGTCGAGCGTGAGGGTCGCGCCCGCGACGGCCGTGACGCGACGGATCTCGCCGTAGCCCAGCGCGCCGGTCGCGCGCTGCGTCTGGTGGAACACCACGAGGTCACCCGCCGCGAAGGTGCCCACCACGTTGGCGAGCGTCGCGCTGGTCGCGCCCATGGCGCCGTTCACCGACGCCGACACGGCGTTGATGGTCTGCGTGCCGGCCACGGTCACGTCGCGCGTGACGGTGGTGTACACGCACGCGCCGGCCGCGCAGGTGGCGCCGCCGGGGCACGCGCGCCCGCACGCGCCGCAGTTGTTGTCGTTGGCCTGGAGGTCGATGCAGGTGGCCGCCGCGCCCGAGCCGCAGAGCGTCTGGCCCGTGGGGCACGCGCACGCCCCCGCGGTGCAGGAGGTGCCGCCGGAGCACACCGTCCCGCAGGCGCCGCAGTTGCTGCCGTCGCCCGCGGTGTAGCGGCAGACGGCGGGCGTCCCGCAGCCCGTGAAGCCCGTCGAGCACGCGCCGAAGGTGTAGCGCATGGAGAACATCCCGGGCGCGCGGCCTCCGAAGGTGTCGAGGTACCAGGCGTGCATGCCGGCGCCCGAGGGCAGCGGCGCGTCGATGGACGACTGCAGCCCGCAGAAGTCGTCGTTGCAGGTGATCACGGGCGTGCGCGACGGGCTGTGCTGGTGGAGCACGGTGTCCCAGTCGGCCCCGCCGCAGGTGGTGACGTGGAGCGTCCGCGCGGTGAAGTCCGGGCAGGTGGTGAAGAAGTAGAGGTTCTCCGGGCCGCCCGAGCCGCAGCCGCCGTCGACGAGGCCGGTGCCCGCGGCGACCGAGCCCGTCACCGTCTGCGAGCCCGTCACGGGCGCCGCGACGCGGCTCACCGTGCCGCTACCGACGGGCAGGTGCTGGAAGCGAACCGTCACGCGCCCCTGCGAGCAGCCCGAGACGACGAGGAAGTACTGGCCCGCCGCGAGGCGCGCGGAGATCTGCGAGCGCAGGCCGCCGCAGGAGGAGTCGTCGTTGCAGGTCGTGTCGCCGGCCATCGGGGTGAGGTTGGCGCCCATCGCGTCCTGGAGGAGCAGCGAGGAGTCCCACGTCTCACCGTCGAAGGTGTCGGCGTACACCACCTCCGAGCGCGTGAGCGTGAACGTGTAAAACACGTCGCGCCCGCTCGTGCACCCGCAGCCCGTCGGGCCGGTGGTGTTGTTCGACGCGCCGGTCGTGTCGGCCGTCACGGTCGTCTGCGGCGCCATCAGGTCGATGACGGCCGCCGTCGCCCGCGTGTCGTTCGACGGAACCGTCCCGCACAGCCCCGCCACGCACGACTGGCCCGCCGCGCACGCGCGACCGCAGGCCGCGCAGTTGGTGTTGCTCGTCTGGAGGTTGGCGCACACGAGCGCCGCGCCCGCGCCGCAGGCCGTCTGGCCCGTCGGGCACGCGCACGCCCCCGCCACGCACGACTGCGCCGCCGGGCAGGCGCGCCCGCAGGCCCCGCAGTTGGCGCTGTCATTCGTGGTGTTGACGCAGGAGGTGCCGCAGGCCGTCTGGCCCGTCGGGCAGGTGCACGCGCCGCCGGCGCAGGTCTGCGCCGTGCCGCACGCGTTGCCGCAGCGTCCGCAGTGGGCGTTGGTGGTCTGCGGGTTGACGCACGCCGCCGCCATGCCCTCGCCGCAGGCCGTCTGGCCCGTCGGGCAGGTGCACACGCCGCCGGTGCAGCTCTGCCCGGTCACGCACGCGCGGCCGCAGCCGCCGCAGTTGTTGGTGTCGGTCATCACGTCGGCGCAGGTGAGCGACGCGCCCGTCCCGCAGGCCGTCCGCCCCGCCGCGCACGCGCACGCGCCGGCCGTGCACGACTGGCTCGCCGGGCACGCGTTGCCGCACATCCCGCAGTTGGCCGTGTTGGTCGCCGTGTCGACGCACGCGCCGCCGCAGAGCGTCTGCCCCATCGGGCACACGCACGCGCCCGCCGCGCACGACTGCCCCATCGGGCACACGCGGCCGCAGGCGCCGCAGTGGCGCTCGTCGGTCTGGACGTCGATGCAGGTGCCGCTGCAGTCGGTGCGGCCCATGAGGCACGCGCAGGCGCCGGCCACGCACGAGCGGCCCATCGGGCACGCGTTGCCGCACATGCCACAGTTGCTGGTGTCGGTCTGGAGGTCGATGCACGCGCCGCCGCAGGCCGCGGTGCCCGTGCGACACTGACAGCTCCCGGCCACGCAGGCCTGACCCGCCATGCACATCGTCCCGCAGGCGCCGCAGTTGGCGGTGTCGGTCTGCGTGTCGAGGCACATCCCGCCGCAGGCCATCTGGCCCATCGGGCACGCGCACGCGCCCGCCACGCACATCTGACCGGTCACGCAGGCCGTCCCGCAGGCGCCGCAGTTGGCCGTGTCGGTGGCGACGTCGATGCAGCGGTCGCCGCACATGCGCATGGGGGTCGCGCAGGCGGGCGGCATGTCGGGCGCGACGTCGGGGGCGACGTCGGGGGCGACGTCGGGGGCGACGTCGGGGGCGACGTCGGGAGCGACGTCGGGGGGCGGAGGCGGCTGATCGGGGGTCGCGTCGGGCTTGGCGTCGGGGGCCGCGTCGGGGTTGCCTCCGACGACGGGTGTCGGATCGCTGCATGCCGCGAGCGCCGCGGCGACACACAGCGACAGCCACAATCGTGTTCGCATGGTCGTTTTCCTGAGAAGACGGGTCGGCGCGCTCGCCTCACCATGAGGTGCGCGCGCGTCCCGCTCGTAGATTCCCCTGCACGGTATCGGGAGAGCTTGCTCGGTCTCAAGCGCGTTATGACGCCCTCAAACTTCGGACATCGCTTGTTTTGTGGTGTTTTCGCGCGATGGGGCGGGCGACAACGATCGTTCGGCGCATGGTCTGGTGGTGGGATGTGCGCAGAGGGGCCTTGCGTCCGGCGGCCTCTCGTCGTTTCTCTCTCCCCGCCATGACCCTTCCACTCCGCCGCCCCGAGGTGCTCGCCCCCGCGGGCGACGAGGCCTCTCTCCGCGCCGCCGTCCGTGCGGGCGCCGACGCCGTGTACTTCGGGCTCCAGGGCTTCAACGCCCGCGCCCGCGCCACCAACTTCGACGCGGCGACGCTCGGCGACACGATCCGCTTCCTGCACGAGCATGGGGTGCGCGGGTACGTGACGCTCAACACGCTGGTGTTCGACCACGAGCTCGACGCGGTGGAGGCTGCGGTGCGCGCGTGCGCCGCCGCGGGGGTCGACGCGGTCATCGTGCAAGACCTCGGCGTCGCCCGCGTCGTCCGCGCGGTCGCCCCGACGCTCCCCATCCACGCCTCGACGCAGATGACGTGCACCGACGCCGGCTCCGTCGAGCTCGCTCGGGATGCCGGCGCCTCGCGGGTGATCCTCGCCCGCGAGCTCTCCCTCGACGACCTGCGCGCCCTCCGCGCCCGCACGGACGTCGAGCTCGAGGTGTTCGTCCACGGCGCCCTCTGCATCGCGTACTCCGGCCAGTGCCTCACCAGCGAGGCGATCGGCGGGCGGAGCGCCAACCGCGGGTCCTGCGCCCAGGCCTGCCGCCTCCCCTACGAGCTCGTGGTGGATGGCGTGCTCCGCGACCTCGGCGACCGCGCCTACCTCCTCTCGCCCGAAGACCAGGCGGCCACCGAGGTGATCCCCGAGCTCGTCGCCCTCGGCGTGTCGAGCCTCAAGATCGAGGGACGTCTCAAGGGCCCCGAGTACGTCGCGGCCACCACGCGGCTCTACCGCGCCGCCGTCGCCGCGGCCCTCGGCGAGGCCCCGCCGCCCGAGCGCTCGCTCCGCGACGCCGCCCTCCAGACCTTCTCGCGCGGGAGCGGGCAGGGCTTCTTCCGCGGCGTCGACCACCAGCGCCTGGTCGAGGGGCGCGGCTGCTCCCACCGCGGGCTCCAGGTGGGCGTGCTCCGCGCGGTGGAGCGGCAGCGCGGGCGATCGTACGTGGCCGTACGACTCGAAGCGCCCGTCTCCCGCGGCGAGGGTCTGCTGGTGGAGGGAGGCGCCGCGGGGGAGGGGGAGTTCGGCGGAAATATCTGGGGGATCACGCAGGGGGGCGCCGACGTGCCGCGGGCCGTCGCGGGCGAGGCGCTCCTGTGGTTCGGTCCCGAACGATCACCCGGCGAGCTCACCCCCGGGCGCCGGGTGTGGAAGACGCACGACGAGGCCGTCGAGCGCTCCATCCGCGAGGCCATCGAGCGCGACCCGCGCCGTCACCCGCTCTCCATCTCCGTGCGCGGCGCGGTGGGCGAGGCGCCGACCTACGAAGCCGTGACGGCCTCCGGGCTCCGCGCCGCCGTGACGGGCGACGCCCTCGTGGAGCGGGCCGTCTCGCGCCCCATCACCGCGCTGGAGCTCCGCGAGAAGCTCGGCCGCCTCGGCGACACCCCCTACACCCTCGACGGGCTCGACGTCGCGCTCCCCGAGGGCGTCACGCTCCCCCTGTCGTCGCTCAACCGGGCGCGGCGGGCGCTCGTCGAGGCGCTCCGCGAGGCCGCGCTGCGGGCGCACCCGGTCACCGACGCGACGTGGCGCTCGGTGCTCGACGCCGCCCCGCTCCCGCAGGCGCGCGCGGCCCCGCCGGGGGGGCTCTTCGTGCTGTGTCGCACGCTCCCCCAGGCGCGGGCCGCCCTCGCCGCGGGGGCCGACGGGGTGATCCTCGACTTCCTGGAGCTGACGGGCACCGGGGCCGCCGTCCGCGCCCTCCGCGCCGAGGGGAGCTGCCACATCACCGTCTGCCCGCCGCGCATCCGCAAGCCCGGCGAGGAGAAGATCGACCGCTACCTGGAGTCGCTCGCGCCCGACGGGGTGCTCGTGCGGGGCCTCGGCGCGCTCCGCGAGGCCAGCACGGTCGCGGCGCGCGTCGGGGACTTCTCCCTCAACGTCACCAACCGGGTGACGGCGTCGGAGGTGCTCGCGCGCGGGCTCATCGCCTTCACGCCCTCCTTCGACCTCGACGCCGCGCAGCTCGTCGCGCTGATGGCCTCGGGCGTCGGGCCGTGGGCCGAGGTGGTGGTCCATCACCCGATGCCGCTCTTTCACATGGAGCACTGTGTGATCGCCGCGCTGCTCTCCGAGGGGAGCGACCACCGCACGTGCGGCCGGCCCTGCGACCGTCACAAGGTCTCGCTCCGCGATCGCGCGGGGATGGATCACCCCGTGGAGGCCGACGTGGGGTGCCGCAACACGGTGTTCCACGCGGCGGCGCAGAGCGCGTCGGGCGTCGTCGAGCAGTGCCGGGAGGCGGGCGTGCGGCGCTGGCGCGTCGAGCTGGTGCGAGAAGAGCCCGCGGAGGTCGAGCGGCTCGTGACGGCCTACCGTGCCCTCGTGACCGGCGCGATCGGCGCGCAGGAGCTGTGGCGGCGGGTGAAGACCGAGGGCGCGCGCGCGGTGGTGCGGGGCTCGCTGCGGGTGATTCACCACCCGGGCGGGTGAGCGTCAGCCCGTGTGCTGCGCGGTGCGCTGCCCGACGTGCGCGATGTGCCCGCGCACGAGCGGAATGAAGCGCTCGGCGTCGGTGAGCGGGAGCATGTGGCCCGCCCCGGGGATGCACTCCTCCCGCGCGCCGGGGATCTCGCGCGCGAGCAGCTGCGCGATGGGGGCGCACGCCGCCGGGCCCTCGTCGCCGTAGACCACCAGCGTCGGGACGCGCACGGCCCGCAGCGCCTCGCGCGTCACCTGCCACCGCAGGCCGCCGATGAGCCCGTACCCGATCACCGCGGGCGCCGAGCGGACGAGCGCGCGCTGTTGCTTCTCGGAGAGCACGTCCCAGATGCCAAAGCCCCATTGGCGGAGCAGCAGGCGGATGGCGCGCTCGTGGTCGCCCATCGCGGTGAGCGCCGCCAGGGCCACGGCCTCGTCGCGCGCGATGGCGTACAGGTCGAGGCGGCCCGCGAGGCGGAGCGCGTCGAAGCACACGGGCTCCACCAGCGTCACGCTCGCGAGCAGTTCGGGGTGCTTCATCGCCACCGCCAGCGCGAGGATCGCTCCCCACGAGTGGCCGACGAGGTGCACCGGCTCGCCCTCCGCCGCGATCAGCGCGGTGACGCCGTCCGCGAGGAGCGTGACGACGTTGTCCGCGTTCACCCCGGGCGGCTCCGGCGTCTTGCCGTGGCTCGGAAGGTCGGGCGCCACCGTTCGATACCCCTCTCCCAGCAACTGCTGGAAGCCCATCCACTGGATGCTCGATCCGGCTCCTGCATGGAGCAACACGACCGGCGTCCCCTTTCCCTCTCGAACCACGAACCAATTCGCTGCGGACATGGCGACCTCCAAAGTTCGGCTCCGGGGAATCCAGAGCCTGACCAAAACGCTAGGTCGCTTCCGGCGAACCTGTCCACAGGCTGCACATGGGAAGATGAAGCGCCAAGGCCCAGCTTGACGGAGATTTCAGGGTGTGTGGGCGGACGGGTGCGGCCGGTGTGCGCGCGGGTGCGCGTCGGTCGCCGGGCGGATCACATCGGCGAGAAGCGGACGCGCGTCGTCGCGGTGATGGAGCCGGTGTAGGGGGCGACGCGCGTCCGGTTGCGGTAGTCCTGCACCGCCACGAGGATCGGGTCGGGGGAGCTGGGCGTGAGGCCGAAGGGCGTCACGAAGGGGGTGTTGTAGACCACGTCGAGGTTGGCGTTGGCCTCATAGGCGAGGAGCTCGAAGCTGTAGGCCGAGGGGTTGAGCATCCCGGAGTTGCTCACGTAGAGCTCGGCGCTGAGGTACTCCGCCACCCACGTGCGGTTGGGCGCCGTCCCGACGGTGGCGACGCAGACGCCCGAGGGGCCCGCCACGAGGTCGACGCCGAAGAGGTACACCGCCGGGGCGAGGCGATCGGCGGCCGCCCCCCACGAGCGCACCGGCCCCACGCTCGGGATCGCGGTGATGTTGTAGTACAGCGTGCCGAAGCCCACCGCGCCGTTGGAGCTGAGGAGGTAGTGCATGTTGCGCCCGCCCCAGAAGGTCACCGGGAAGGGCAGGTCGCCGTCGAAGAGCTCGTCGTCGGCGCCCGCGAGCGCGGTGGTGCGGCCCGGCGCGGCGCAGGCGTCGATCCAGTTGACCCCGGGGGGGTTGGTGGTGACGGCGTAGCCCGCGAAGGTGGGCGTCGAGCAGCGGCCGACGACGCAGGTGGTGCCCGTGGGGCAGGCGAGGCCGCACGCGCCGCAGTGCAGCGAGCTCGTCGCCATGTCGACCTCGCAGCCGTTGGCGTCGCTGCCGTCGCAGTTGCCGAACGACCCCGTGCACTGCGTGAGCCGGCACGTCCCCGCGCTGCACGTGCCCACGCCGTTGGCGGGGCTGCACGCGCGGCCGCAGGCGCCGCAGTTGGCGAGGCTGTTGTTGACGTCGGACTCGCAGCCGTTGAGCGGGTTGCTGTCGCAGTCGCCGAGGCCCGGGTTGCAGCGGGTGATGGTGCACACGCCGCCCGCGCAGGCGCCGACGCCGCCCGCCGGGGCGCAGAGCCGCCCGCAGCCCCCGCAGTGCGTCATCGACGTGCGCACGTCGGTCTCGCAGCCGGTGGTCTCGACGCCGTCGCAGTCGGAGAAGTTGGACGCGCAGGTGTTGCCGCAGCGCGAGTCGACGCAGAAGGGCGAGCTGTTGGGGCGCGTGGGGCAGGCGCGGCCGCAGGCGCCGCAGTTGGTGAGGTTGGAGCGCAGGTCGGTCTCGCAGGGCGTGGCCATGTTGCCGTCGCACTCTTCGCGGCCGGCGGGGCAGCTCGTGATGACGCAGGTGCCCGTTCGGCAGGCCGCCGTGCCGCCCGCCGTCGGGCACACGTTGCCGCAGGTGGCGCAGTGGGAGACGCTCGTCTGCAGGTCGGTCTCACAGCCGTTGGCCATGTTGCCGTCGCAGTCGCCCCAGCCCGTGTCGCAGCGCATGATCGTGCAGGCCCCCGCGGCGCCGCACTGGGCGGTGGCGCGGGGGAGGCTGCACGCGGCGTTGCAGCGCCCGCAGTGCATGAGGTCGGAGGCGAAGTTGATCTCGCAGCCGTTGGCCGGGTCGCCGTCGCAGTCGCCGCGGCCCGCGAGGCAGGGGCCGCGCACGCACACGCCGTTGGTGCACGTCGCCGACGCGCCCTCGAAGCGGCAGGCGGTGCCGCAGCCGCCGCAGTTGGCGAGGTCGGTGCGGGTGTTCACCTCGCAGCCGTTCATCGGGTTGCGGTCGCAGTCTTCGAAGCCCATCTCGCACGCGCCCATCTGGCACGTGCCGGCCATGCACACCGAGGCCGCGCGGGGGTAGGTGGGGCACGCCATCCCGCACCCACCGCAGTGCATGCGCGTGGTGGTGGTGTCGGTCTCGCAGCCGTTGCCCGCGCTCATGTCGCAGTTGCCGAAGCCGGGCATGCACGAGGCGACCGCGCAGGCCCCCGCGACGCACGACGGCACGCCGTTGGCCGCCGTGCAGGTGGTGCCGCACGCGCCGCAGTTGGCGACGTTGCTGGCGGTGTCGATGCACCCGCCGCTGCAGCACGACCGGCCCATCGGGCACCCGCGCGCCGCGTTGCACCCGGGCACGCAGGTGTTGCCCATGCAGAGGTTGCCGATGGGGCAGTGCGAGTCGATGGTGCAGGGGACGCAGGTGTGCGTCGTCACCTCGCAGCGCAGGGGCGCGGAGCCCGCGTCGGGGGAGCCCATCCCGGCGCAGTCCATGTCGTTGCGACAGCCGGGGACGCAGTCGTTCATCGACGGTGCGCAGTACTGACCCATCGGGCAGGTGTCGCTCGCGGGGGTGCAGCGCGGGCCGTCGGGGGCGACGTCGCCCTTGACGGTCGCGTCGCCGAGGTCGCCGGTCGGTGATGCGTCGCGGTTGTTGGCGGCGCGCTCGAGGCGATCCCAGTCGAGGACGCAGCCCGTGGCCGCGGCGCTGAGCACGAAGAGGGTGAAGGCCGTGCGAAGAAGCATCAAAAGACTCCCGAGAGCGTGAGGCCGTTGCCCGAGATGCCCGCGGTCACCGTCGGCGCAGGGGGCGACTCCTGCGGGGGGCGACCCACCAGGAAGAGAACCGTCGCCGCCACCGCCCCCGCGATGCCGACGCCGAGGGAGACGTTGGCCACCGTGGCGAGCGTCCGCCCGCCGGAGACCTGATCGACCGTGCAGCCCGCCGCGCCCGACGCGCACGCGCTGTCGACATCGCTGAAGCGCGCGCTCGCCAGGCCGCCGAACACCGCGAAGCCCAGCAGGCCCGCCGCGCCCACGCCGACGCCGACCCACCCGAGGCTGCGCGACACGCCCCCCTGCGGAGGCGGCGGAGGCGGCGGAGGAGGAGGGGGAGGGCGCACGATCTCGGTGTGGCCCTGGAGCGTCGGTCGGCGGCGGAGCGACACGCCCACCGTCACCTCGTTGCCTGCCGTCACCTCCGACGCGCGGTCTTCGGGGAAGAACTCCGGCGCCTCGACGTGGATGCGAATCGCGCCCGGCATCACGGGCATCGCGACGCCGACGCCCTCGCGGGGAATGTCCCGATCGTTGACGCGCACCACGGTGTTGGGCGGCAGGTCGGGGATGGTGATCGTCAGCCGACCCACCCGCGGGCGCACCGCGATGAGCTCGCTGTTGCCCGCGTCGCGCGCGGCGGCGTAGCGCGGGTCGGTGGTCGCCCGGTCGGTGGCCTCGCGCACCGTCCGCTCGTACTCGAGGACGGCCTCGTCGAAGCGCCCCAGCTCGCGGAGGCAGCGGGCGATGTAGAGCCGCGCGTTGGGCGAGTTGTAGAGCGACACCGACTGGCGAAACTCCGCCAGCGCCCCCTCCCACTGGTGCTGGTCGTAGAGCGTGGAGCCCTGCTGGAAGCGCTGCTGGGCGAAGGCGGTGTTGTCCTGGGCGGACGCGGCCGCGGGCGCCGCGAGGAGCGCCACGGTGAGAAGAAAGGTGCTGGGGCGCATAGGGGTGTTTGGGAGTCTTAGATCCCGCTGGGTCGGAACTCGCCCGACCCCTGCGATGCCGTGGTGGACGTGGACGCGTTGCCCCCGGTGGGGCGCGCGGGGCGAACAGGACGCAGGGGGCGACCCGGGCGCGCGGGGTGTTGCGCGACCGCGGCCGGCGCGGGTGCGACCGCCACGGGGGCAGGGTCGATCGCGACGGGCGCGGGCGCGACGGGCGCAGGCGCGACGGGTTCGGGCGTGGGCGCGGCGATCGCAGGCGGCGTCGGGGGCGCGGGGGGCGCGGGCGTCGGGGCGATCACGGTCTGCGTGACGTTCTGGCGCGTCGCGGCGGGCATGCGGCGAACGATCACCGCGGTCACCGCCGCGACGAGCGCGAGGGCGGCGACGAGCGCGAGCGCGATCACGAGGCCGCGGCGCGACGGGGCGGGCTCGGGCTCGATCTCCAGCGCGGGGGCCTCCGCGGTGGTGGCCGCCACGGGAGGAGCCGCCGCGGCCACCGGCAGCATCGGCGGCACCGACGAGCGGAACGCGGGCAGACCCGTCATCGTGGCGCGCTGTTCGAAGGCGCCGCCGAGGGAGGCGCGCACGCCCGAGTGCTCGATCGCCTGCGGGCCGCTCTCGCTCAGCCGGCGCACGAGCTCGCGGCGCTTCTGGATCATGTCCGACAGGAGCTCGTTGATGTACGTCGCGACCGCGCGGGCGTTGGCGACGCGGATGCCTTCGAGCTCCTCGAGGGCGTCGGCGAAGGCCTCCGCGCTGGGGTAGCGCTTCTCCGGGTCGCGCTCGAGCGCGCGCATCACCACCGCGTCGAGCGACGGGGTGTTGCACGGCGGCGGCAGCGGCGGCGCGGGGATCGCCTTCGCCGCCTGTCCGGTGGTCTCCTCCTCGGGCGCCGGCGCCGCCGCTGCCACGCCGGGGAGCACCGACGAGGGCGCGGGGATGTCGGCGTTGAGCACGAGGTGGAGCGTCTCGGCGTCGGAGTCGGCGCGGAAGAGGCGGCGGCCGGTGAGGGCCTCCCAGAGCACCACGGCGGCGGCGTAGACGTCCGCGCGCCGGTCGATCTTGTGCGACTGGAGCTGCTCGGGCGCCATGTACGACATCTTCCCCTTCACCTGGCCCTCGCGGGTGACGGTGAGGCGAGCCTCGGCCTTGGCGATGCCGAAGTCCGTGATGCGGCTCACGCCGTCGACGCCGACGAGGATGTTCTGCGGGGAGACGTCGCGGTGGACGATGTTGAAGGCGTTGTTCTGGTGGTCGCGCAGCTCGTGGGCGGCGTGGAGGCCGTTGAGCACGTCGATCATGATGCGGAGCGCGATGGGCACGGGCACCCGCTCGCCCCGCTTGGACG
Source organism: Polyangiales bacterium (assembly GCA_044375895.1). Lineage (GTDB taxonomy): Bacteria > Myxococcota_A > Polyangia > Polyangiales > CAISKJ01. The sequence goes on from JBILLV010000015.1 coordinate 42,899, forward strand.
CGGCCTTGATGAGCCCCGAGATGCGGTCGCCCTCGATGTACTCCATCACGAGGTAGAGGTACGCCCCCTCGCTCACGTCGAGCGTGCCCACCACGTTGGGGTGGTGGATCCTCGCCGCGAGCCGCGCCTCGTCGAGAAACATCGACGTGAACTCGTCTTCGTGGCGCAGGTGCGGGTGGCACACCTTGATGGCCACCACGCGTTCGAAGCCCTGCACGCCCTCGGCGCGGGCCCGGGCCAGGTACACCGTGGCCATGCCGCCCGTGGCGATCTCGTGAAGGAGCTCGTAGCGGTCGCTGAGGCGCAGCCCGACCCCGATGGGGGTGGGCGCGCCGGGGGTTTCAGGGACGAGTGAGCCGGGCCCGGTCGTCATATGGCCGATTGTGTGACGTTCTGAGGGCGCACTGCAAGCGCCACACGCGGCCATCGACACAGGAAGGCCCGGCGGCGGGGCCTCAGACGGCTTCGAAGAGCCCGGCCGCGCCCATGCCACCGCCGATGCACATCGTGACGATGCCGTAGCGCCCGCCGCGGCGGCGGAGCTCGTGGAGGAGGGTGGCGGTGAGCTTCGCCCCGGTGCACCCGAGGGGGTGGCCGAGGGCGATGGCGCCGCCGTTGACGTTGAGCTTCTCGTCGGGGATCCCGAGCTCGCGCTGGCAGTAGACGGCCTGGGCGGCGAAGGCCTCGTTCATCTCGAAGAGGTCGATCTGGCTGAGGGAGAGGCCCGTCTTCGCGAGGAGCTTGCGCACCGCGGGGACAGGGCCGATGCCCATGATGTCGGGGGCGACGCCCGCCACCTGGTAGGCGCGGAAGTACCCCAGGGGCTTGATGCCGAGCGCGTCGGCCTTCGCTTTGGTCATCACCACGGCGGCGGCGGCGCCGTCGGAGAGCGGCGAGCTGTTGCCCGCGGTGACCGACCCCGTGGCGGAGAACACGGGCTTGAGCGCCCCGAGCTTCTCCGCCGTGGTGTCGGCCCGCACGAACTCGTCGCGCTTGAAGTCCACGTCGTCGCGCACCGCCTGGCCGTCGCGGGTGGCGTAACGGACGGCCCGGACGGTGGCGATCTCCGCGTCGAAGCGGCCCTCGGCCTGCGCCTTCGCGGCCTTCTGGTGGCTCCGCGCGGCGAACTCGTCCTGCGCCTGACGGCTCACGCCGAAGCGGGTGGCGACGTTCTCCGCGGTGATGCCCATGGGGGTGTAGGCGGTGGGGAAGCGGTCCATCACCTCGGCGCTCACCGAGAGCTTGTTGCCCGTCATGGGGACGAGCGTCATCGACTCGACGCCGCCGCCGATGGCGACGTCGGCGCTGCCGAAGGCGACCCGCTCGGCCGCCTGCGCGATGGCTTGGAGGCCCGACGAGCAGAAGCGGTTGACGGTGAGGGCGGGCGTCTCGATGGGGAGGCCGCCGAGGAGCCCGACGACGCGGGCGATGTTGAGCCCCTGCTCGCCTTCGGGCATGGCGCACCCGAGGACGAGGTCTTCGACGTCCGCGGGGTTGAGCTGCGGGACGCGCGCGAGGAGGTCGCGCACGACCATGCCGGCGAGGTCGTCGGGGCGGGTCTGGGCGAGGGCGCCCTTCAGCGCGCGCCCGACGGCGCTGCGAACGGCGGCTGCGATCACGATGTCGGCCATGAGAGTCTCGCTCCTAGTTGCGCAGGGGCTTGTTGTTGATGAGGAAGTACTGCATGCGCTCCTGGGTCTTCGGCTCGCCGCAGAGCGAGAGGAAGGCCTCGGCCTCGAGCTCGAGGAGGCGCTCTTCGGTGACGGGCGCGGCGGCCCCGTCGATGCCGCCGCAGAGCACCTTCGCGAGGCGCAGGGCCACGGTGCCGTCGTGCGCGGTCGCCTGGCCGCCCTGCTGGAGCGAGAGCACCATCATCTTGAGGGTCGCCATGCCGCTCTCGCCCGGGAGCTTGTAGGCGCGGGGCGAGGGCGCGTGCCAGCCCGAGCGCGCGAGCCCGAGGCAGCGCTGCTTGGCGTCGTAGAGCAGCCGCGCCCGGTCGAAGGTGACGCCGTCGGTGCGACGGAAGAAGCCGACCTCCTTGGCCTCGTCGGCGCTGGTGGCCACCTTGGCGAGGGCGATGTTCTTGAACACCTGCGTGACGATGGCGTAGGGGTCGACCGCGGCGCCCTCGGGGACGCCCTCGAAGGCGCGCCAGAGGGTGTTGAGCGTGCCGGCGCCGCCGGGGATGAGGCCCATGCCCACCTCGACGAGGCCCGCGTACGTCTCCGCCGCGGCCTGGATCGCGTTGGTGCAGAGGCACATCTCCAGGCCGCCGCCGAGCGCCATCCCGAAGGGGGCGGCGACGACGGGGACGTGGGCGTACTTGATGCGCTGCGTGGCCGCCTGGAGGGCCCGCACGAGCTTCGAGATGTCTTCGAACTGACCCGACGCCGCGGCCATCGCGACGAGGGCGAGGTTGGCGCCGACGGAGAAGTTCTCCCCTTCGTTGTAGAGGACGAGGCCCTTGAAGCGGGTCTCGGCGATCTCCACGGCGCGGTCGAGGGCCTCGATCACGTCGGGGTCGATGGAGTTCATCTTCGTGCGGAGGGTGAGGGAGACGATGTCGTCGCCGATGTACCAGAGCTCCGCCCCGGCGTTGCTCCACACGGGCTCCTTCGGGGTGAGCTCGGGGTGGCGCTGCGACTTCATCCCGCGGCGCTCGCGGTAGGGCTTGGCGCGGCGGTCGAGGGCGCGCGTGACGTACTTCCCCTTCGCGAGGTCGTACACGCTCGCGCCGCCCTTGTAGAACGACTCCACCCCCGCCTTGCGCATCGCCAGCACGGAGGCCGGGAGCGCGACGCCGTCGGCCACCATGCGGTCGACGGTCTTAGCGAAGCCGAGGGCGTCCCACGTCTCGAAGGGGCCGAGCTCCCAGTTGTAGCCCCAGCGCATCGCGTCATCGATGGCCGAGACATCATCGCTGATCTCCCCCACGCGGCGCGCCGCGTAGGAGAGCCCGCGCGCCAGCACCTTCCAGGCGAAGCGCCCGGCGGGCCCGGGGTCGGCCGCGAGGAGGCGCAGGCGCTCGCCCACGTCTTCCACGTCACGCAGCGACTTGATGAACTTCGTCACCTCGGGCGTCTGCTTCTTCTCGCGGTACTCGCCCGTCGCCGGGTCGAGCGTGAGCACCCCCGCGTCGGACTTCTTGTAGAAGCCGCCCTTGGTCTTGTCGCCGAGGATGCGCTTCTCCACCATCGCGCGGATGTACGGCGGCACCTGGAAGACCTCGCGGTCTTCGTCGGTGGTGAGCGAGCGGTAGCAGTTGTCGGCGACGTGGGCGAAGGTGTCGAGGCCCACCATGTCGGCCGTGCGGAAGGCCGCGCTCTTCGGGCGACCCATCGGCGTCCCGACGATCGCGTCGACGTCCTCGGGGGTGAGGCCGTCGGCGAGCATCTGGTGGATGGCCGCCATCATCGCGTGGGCCCCCACGCGGTTGCCGATGAAGTTGGTGGTGTCCTTCGCGACGACCACGCCCTTGCCGAGCGACTCACTGGCGAAGGAGCTCACCCGCGCGAAGGCCGCCGGGTCGGTGTCGGCGCCGGGCACCAGCTCCAGGAGCTTCATGTAGCGCGGCGGGTTGAAGAAGTGGATCACCATGAAGCGCTTGCGGAACGACGCCGAGCGCCCCTCGACCATCGCCGCGATGCGGAGCCCGGAGGTGTTCGACGCGACGAGCGTGCGCTCGGTGGTGAGGGCGTCGAGGCGCTCGAAGAGCTTGCGCTTGATCTCGATGTTCTCCACCACGGCCTCGATGATGAGGTCGCAGGACGACACCTTCGCGAGGTCGTCGTCGAAGTTGCCCACGCTCACCAGCGCCGCCCGCGAGGGGTGGAAGAAGGCGGCGGGCCGTGACTTGAGCGCCTTGTCGAGGCCGCCCGCGGAGAAGCGGTTGCGGGCGGCCGGGTCCGCGCGCTCCGCGTCGGTGAGGTTCGGCGGGACGATGTCGAGCAGCACCACCGTGACGCCCGCGTTGGCCAGGTGCGCGGCGATGCCCGCCCCCATGACCCCTGCGCCGAGCACGGCGACCTTTCGAATAGGTTGGTTCATTCCGTGAGACTCCTTCGGGAAGCGGTACGGCCCCGTTGTGCCGACGCTTCGGCAGGGCGCGGCGCGTCATACCAGAAGCCGAGGGCGCTCGGGAGGCGATTCCGTCTACCCCGCGCGCCCAGCTCCTGCTGTGGGGCCGATGCGCAACGGACATTTTGCGTGACCGCCGTTGAAGCGATGCGCGGGTGCGGATAGACGTCCCCTCGGGAGCACCGCCGACCACCATGCACTTCACCTGCGTCTCGTTCGCCCTGCTGCTCACCGTCACACTCACCTCGTGCGCCGAGCGTGACGGGATCAACACCCGCGGCGAATCCGAGACCGTGCGCTACTGCCCGGAGCCCACCACCCCCGACTTCGCGGGCAACCCCCGCAACGCCGCCGGGTACATCCGCAACTGCTGGCCCGGCGAGGCCTTCTGTTACTGCGACCGCGACAACGACTGCTACGCGCAGGACGGCTACGCGCGCTGTGTGCAGCCGCCGCCCGACGGTGGAGCGGTCGACGCAACGCCTGACGCGGGCGGCATCGCCGTGTGCCCGGAGGCCGTGTACCTCGACGCGCGCAACATCCCGCGGAGCACCTCGACGCGGCAGATTCGCGAGTGCTTCCCCGGCGAGGCGCGCTGCTTCTGCGACCGCGACAACGACTGCTACCGGCTCGACGGCTACGTCGCGTGCGTCCCCGTCACGGCCGCAGACGCGGCGCCCGATACCGCGCCCGATGCGACGCCGGACGCTGCGCCGGACGTTGCGCCGGACGCTGCGCCGGACGTTGCGCCCGATGTTGCGCCCGATGCTGCGCCCGATGCTGCGCCCGATGCTGCGCCCGATGCGCCCGCCGCGCCCGCCGACGCTGCGCCCGATGTGACTCTGGACGCCGCGCGCGACGCTGCGCCCGATGTGGCCCCTGACGCTGCGCTCGATGCTGCGCCCGACGCAGCCACCACAGGCGGGACGTGCCCCGAGGCGATCTTCATCAGCGCGAGAGGCAACCCCGTGGGCGTCGTCTCGCGTCACATCCGGCACTGCTTCCCCGGTGAGGCGCGCTGCTTCTGCGACCGCGACAACGACTGCTATCGGCTCGACGGCTACGTGCCTTGCACGCCGCCCGGCGCCGACGCCGGTGTCGACGCCGCGCCCGATGTCACCACGATCGACGCCGCGCCCGACGCCGCGCCCGACGCCGCACCCGACGCCGCACCCGACGCCGCACCCGATGTCATCGCACCCGCGGACAGCGGCGCGCTCGCCCCCGACCCGGTCGCCTACTCGGGCACGCTCACGGTCGCGACGGGGCTCTCGCGCAGCACGCTCACCGTCGCGGGCGAGGCGCGCACCGTCCGCGTGTACGCCCCGGCCAGCCGCGGCGCGCGGCCGCCGCTGGTGCTCGCGTTCCACGGGACCAACGCCGACGGCAACGTGATGATCGACGAGTCGGGCGCGCGCACCACCGCCGACGCGCAGGGCTTCGTCGTGGTGGCGCCCGACTCGCGGTGGTTCAGCGAGAGCGGCGCCGACTACGACCACCCCGGCGGCAACGGGACCTACTGGGACACCACCCGCACCAGCCGCGACGCCAACGCCGACCTCCTCCTCGTGCGCGCCGCGATCGTCGAGGCCCAGCTCCGGTACAACACCGACCCCGACCGCGTGTACGCCATCGGTCACTCCAACGGCGGCCTCATGGCCCTCCTCGTCTCCGTCGCCCTCCGCGAGCGCATCGCCGCCTTCGCCGAGAACAGCGCGGGCCTCGTCACCTGCGCCTCGCGCCCCGCCTGCGCCTTCCAGGGCGCTTCGCTCTCCTGCGCGGGCCTCGCCGCCGAGCCGGGCTGGTGCGGGTGCGCAGGCGCCGGGTTCCCCATCGCACCCAGCGTCGGCGCCGCGCCGGGCTACCTCTCGCACGGCAACGCCGACCCGATCATGTCGGTGCAGTACTCGTGCGCGCTCGCCGCTCGCCTCGCCGCCGCCGGCGCGCCCGTCCAGACGTACGTGTGGAGCGGCGGCCACTACCTCAGCGCCAACTTCGCGCGCAACGCCTGGACCTTCCTCGCCCCCTTCCGCCGCCCCTGACGCGCTGGTCACAAGCGTGTCCATGCGTGGCCGTTGCGCACCGGTGTGAAGCAGTCGTGCAAAGAAGCATTCTGACGCGACGGACCTTCACTCTGAAAGCACGCCGGTGCGGCAGACATGCGCCTTTCGTTCGACGCTTGATCTGGAGTACGGTCGAGATTACGTGAGTGGGAGCGGGCACCTTCAGTCCGCGACACGGTGTGATGGCGCAGCACGACTTCAAGACGATGTTCGCCGAGTTCCTCGGGCTCGAGTGGGCTTCTGCGTCGACGCTCGGCCGCCGGGAACTGTGGCTCGACGTGCGCGACGAGGCGCGCTCGCGCTGGGCTCGCGTGCTGCAGCTCCGCGCGCGCAATCAGACGTACACCGACGCGGTGCTCGAAGGGATGCTCCCCTACGCCGACACGCCCGCCAACCGGGCGCGCGGTCGCTGGCTCCACCCCTCGTCGACGCTCAGCACCGACGTGCGCGCGTGGTTCGAGCGCGAGGCATGGGTCACGCCGACGGGCTGGCCGATGGCGGCCCACGCCGTGGTGCAGCTCATCGAGCGCTGCATGCTGTGCCCTGAGAAGCTCCAGGAGGTGTGCGACCGCTTCGTGCAGCACCCCGAGGTGCGCGGCTTCCAGGCGTCGCTGCTCTCGCCGATCCTCAACTCCCTCGTGCCCGACCGCTTCTTCGTCGTGACGGCGCGCTCGCTCGCGATGCTGCGCGCGTTCACCGGGGTGCCGTGGTCGCCGCGGATGGAGACGTACCCGCGGGCCAACGAGTCGTTTCGCGCCTTCCTCGCCTCGCAGCGGGTGGTCATCGAGTGCCCGGCGACGCGCGGTCATCGCCCCGGCGACGTGCTCGACATGTTCGCCAACTGGTACATGTCGAAGACCGCCGACGACCACGACGAGGCCTGGGACCGCCTCCAGGCCAGCACCCAGGAGTCGCGCGACCTCCCGTGCTGGAAGGTGGCGCCCGGCGACCAGAGCCCGCGGTGGTTCAAGTGCCTCGCCGACCAGTCCGTCGCCTTCGCGTGGGGTGAGCTCGGCGACCTCTCCACGATGTCGCGCGAGACCTTCCACCAGCGCCTCCAGGCCCTCGCCATCGAGCGCGAGGAGTATCGCCTCGGCGGCGTCGAGCACCTCTGGCGCATCGCCCGGAGCCCGCGCGCCGTCTTCCTCGCCGCCCGCGGCACCGAGGCCGTCCTCGGCGTGGGGCGCGCCACCGGGGCGTACACCTACGTCACCGGCGACCGCTTCCCTCATCACATCCCGGTCGACTGGTTCGACACCGCCGAGCGCCCGGTGCGGCAGCCCGAGTGGGCGCGTCCTGTCGTCGGCATCGACCTCGAGCAGGTGGAGGAGATGCTCTCCCTCTCGCTCTCGGGCGTCTACGAGCGCGAGGAGCGGGAGGTGTCCGGCGAGGTCGCCACCGCCGAAGCCCAGCAGGTGTTGACCGCTTCCGGCGACGTCGTTCAGTCGAGCGCGCGTCCGTCGCACGCGGGCCCCACGCTGCACCGCGAGCCCGAGGTGGTCACTTCGGGGCGCGGCGGTCTGCTGCCCGGCCCGATGATGCCTGCCCCCGCGATGCGCGCGCCCTCGCAGCCCTCGCAGGCGCACGTGAGCGCGGTGCCGGTCGCGCGGCGGCTGCACCCGCCCTCCGACGAGCCCGCCCCCATCGCGCGGCTCACCACCGTGCCCTCCACGCGGATGGTCGAGTCGCTCTCGCCGCGCAAGGGAGGGGCCGCTGCCTCGCCGCGCTCGCTCGCCCGCCTTGCGGAGGAGACCTCCTACCACGAGGACGACCTGCGCCGCTGGCTGGAGGCGATCCGTCGCCGCGGCGGGGCCATCGTGAGCGGGCCGACGGGCTGCGGGAAGACCTTCCTCACGCTCAAGCTCGCGCGCCACATCGCGGGCACCGATGGCGTGGTGGAGGTGATCCAGTTTCACCCCGGGTACCGCTACGACGACTTCATGGAAGGGGCGTCGGAGAAGGGCTGCGCGCCCGGGCGCTTCGCGGAGTTTGTCGAGCGCGTGCGCGACCGCGGCGCCCCATCGGTGCTGGTGATCGACGACCTCCAGCGGGCCGACGCGGCGCGGGTGCTCGGCGAGGCCCTCCACGCGCTGGAGTACCGCGAGCAGCACATGCGCCTCGCCAGCGGGAGCGAGCTGTCGGTGCCGCGCGAGGTGGTGGTGCTCGCCACGCACAACACCAGCGAGCGGCCCCTCACGTCGGTGGACGGCGCGGTGCGGCGGGTGTTCGCGTCGGTGCCGTTCGGGCCGCGCTACGACGCGCTGGCGCGGTACCTCCAGGCGCGGGGCTTCGACCCGTCGGGGCTGGTGCTGGTGCTCCAGGGGGCGGCGCGGGCGCTCGTCCACCCGGAGCTCGCCGTCGGGACCGCGAGCTTCTTCTGCGACGACCTCCCGCGGCACCTCGAAGACCTCTGGCAGGCCGAGGTGATCCCGCACCTCGCGCAGCACCTCGACGGCGAGCGGATGAAGCCGTTTCGGTGGGAGCGCGTGCGCGCCACGGTGCTCCACGAGGGGTAGACGTCACCCCCGACGTCGATTTTCGAACGAGCCCACGGGCCACCGGTCAATCCCAGACAGAAGCGAACCGGAACTCCCTCCCCGGCGCGCCCTTCGTCCGTCTGTCTGGTGGTACAAAATTGACCTGGGTATAGCCCCAGGCAGACGAACAAGGGCGCGCCGGCGGGACCGCTTCCCCCCACGCCCCGAATGATGCTCACCCTCACCGCGGACCGCGTGGCCCTCTCCCCTCCCAGCGATGCGGACGCGTCCGTGACGGCGCTCCCACCCTTCGAAGCGCTCTATCGCGAGCACTTCGAGTTTGTGTGGCGACTCCTCGCGCGCTTCGGCGTCCCCCGGCGCGACCAGGAGGATCAGGTGCAGGAGGTGTTCAAGGTGGTTCACGTCACGCGCGAGCGCTACGACGGCGTCACCGCGGTGCGCGCGTGGCTCTTCGGCATCGCCCACAACGTCTCGCGCTCGTACCGCCGCGGGGTGCGCCGCAAGGGCATCTTCGACGAGCTCCCCGAGGTGCTCCCCGACCACGCGGACATCCCCGCCGAGCGCCGCGTCGCCGCGCAGGAAGACCTCCGCGCCCTCTCGCTGACGCTCGGCGCCCTCGACCCCGACCTGCGCGACGTCTTCATCATGACCGAGCTGCTCGAAATGACCGCCCGCGAGATCGGCGAGGCCCTCTCGCTCTCGCCCAACACCGTGTCCTCGCGGCTCCGGCGCGCGTGGGACGAGGTCGAGCGCAAGGCCGCGCTCCGACGGAGGCCGACGTGACCGACATCCGCCGCATGCTCGACACCGCCCGCACCCTCGACCGCCCCACCGGCGTCGACCGCGAGGCGCTCCTCCAGAAGATCCTCGCGGCGCCGCCGCCGTCGCCCCCGCGCGATGGGCTGTGGGTGGCCGCCGGGGGCGCGCTCGCCCTCGCCGCCGTGGTGGGCCTCCTCGCGTGGCCCGACGCCCCCGCGAAGCCGCCGACGCCTGCGCCCGCGGTCGCCGCTGCGACGCCCATCGTCGCCGCGGTCGAGCCCCCCGCCGCGGTGGTGCGCGCGCCCGTGGTGACGCCGACGGTGGCGCCCGTGGTGGCTCCGACGGTGGCGCCCGTGGTGGCGGCGCGACGTGCGGCGGCGCCGGTGCGGGCGGAGGGCGATGAGTGGCAGATCATCCGTGACGCCGACCAGAGCCTCCGGGATCACGCGCCCGACCGGGCCCTCGCGGTGCTGGCCCGTCACGCCGTGGCGTTTCCGCGCGGCGTCGCGACCCCCGAGGTGCTGGCCTACCGCGTTCGCGCGTACTGCATGGCCGGCCGAACCGCCGAGGCCCTCACTGTCGCCCGCGAACTCCGCACGCGCGCCCCCACCTCGCCCGCGGCATACTCGCTGCGAGCGACGTGCGCTGCCCAACCCTGATCCCGCTGCTGCTCGTCTGCGCGCCCGCCGTCGCCGGAGCGCAGGCGACTCCGCTCACGTGGACGGCGCCGCGCGGCTGCCTCACCGCGGCGGACGTGATCGCGCGCAGTCGCGAGGCGGGCCTCGACGCCGACCACGTGCCGCCGTGGACCGCGCGGGCCGTGGTGCGGCGCGCGCGCGGGCAGTGGGCGCTCGACATGGAGATCCGCGTGGGGGGCGACGTCGTCCCGCAGCGACGGACGGCGGCGACGTGTCAGGCGCTGGTTCAGCTCGCGGGGGTCGATCTTGCGCTGGTGCTCAACGCGCACATCCCGCCGCCGGTGCCAGTGGTGCCAGTGGTGCCGGTGACGCGCGCCGTGGTGCAGGTGCGTCCGCCGCCCGAGCCCGTGCGCCAGGTGATCACCGTCGAGCCGCCGCGCGAACGGGTGCGCGCGTGGCGCGTGGTGGTGGGCGTGATGGGCGGCGTCGAGGTGGGCCTGCTGCCGCGGGCGGCGGTCATGGGGGCGCTGCGCGCGGGCGTGTCGTGGGATCACGTGCGGGTGGAGGTGCGCGGGGCCGTGTCGGAGGAGGTCACCGTCACGCGCACGGAGACGGTGGGCGGCGCGGCCACGCGCTTCGGGGCGGCGCTGCGCGCGGTCGATCTGTCGGCGCGCGGGTGCGGGCAGGAGACGTGGGGGCGGTGGACGCTGGCGGGCTGCGCGGGCGTGAGCGCGGGGTGGGTGGACGCGGTGGGCGTCGGGCAACTGGTGCAGGCGGAGGCGACGCGGGTTCCGTGGGTGGGGGGCGTGGTGGCGGGGGAGGTGTGGTGGCGCGCGGGGCGCTGGGTGGCGCTGGGGGCGAGCGTGGAGGGCGGCGCGTTTGGGGGCGGGCGCGTGCTGCTGTACAACAGCCTGCCGGTGAACGACCCGAGCGGGTGGCGAGGGAGCGCGGGGGTGGGGGTGCTGGGGGTGTGGTAGCGTGGGGACGGGTCAGCGACCGAGGCGTGCGCGGATGCGGGCCTGTGCGGCCTCGGGGAGCGTCGTGAGGTACGCGTCGGGGAGGGCGCGGAGGGCGGCGTCGGGGAGCGCGAGGACGTGGTCGGCCTCGGTGAGGGCCTTCGCGACGTCCTCGGGGGCGAGGCCCGCGAGTCGGTCTTCGGGGGTCAGTCCCGCGAGTCGGTCTTCGGGGGTGAGGCCGTCGAGCCGCTCGGACTTCGAGAGCAACCGGAGCCGCAGCTCCAGAGGGAAGTGGGCGAAGAGGTCGTCGAAGCCTTCCATGTCGGGGGATGCCTTGTCGGGTGCGCTCATCGTGGTCACATTCTGCCCGATCCAGCGGGCGAGTTCCACTGAGGGGTCGGGCGTCTGTCCTGCGAACCAGCCCATCAGCTCGTCGTGCTCGGTCTCCGCGACGCGCTCCAGCTCGATGACCACCACCGCGCAGAAGAAGCTCTGCGCGCGGTGGTACCCGCTCTGGGCGCGCTCGAGCGTGAGGGCCATGTCGGCGAGCTCGTTCCGCAGCGTCGGTGTCAGCGTCGGCACCACCAGCGCGAGCGTGAGGTCGGTGGGCGTGGCCCGCCGCCGCTCCCCGCCCACGAGCAGCGCGTCGTGCGCCTGGTGCGTGTAGAACCACACCAGCCCGTACGCGAGCAGCCGCGCGAGGTCGCCGCGGCGGAAGGGCCGCGAGACGCTCTTGAACTCCAACAACCCCACCGTGACGATGAGGGGCCACAGGCCGCGCAGGACGCTCCCGCAGTCCGTGGGGTCGCGGGGGACGTCGGCGCGCAGCTCGATCATGTCGTCGGCCCGCTGCGACTCCTGCGAGAGGGAGACCTCGCCCGTGACGTGCGTCCACCGCGGACCGCGTTGCCGCATCGCGTTGGTGAAGGGAGGATGCCAGGCGGTGCGCTCGGACGACATCGTGGGCGGGAGCGTGTAGTGGGAGGAGGGCGACGGCGCAAGCAGGGGGAGGGCGGGGAATGTCCGCGCGGAAGTGGCTGAGAAATAGGGAAGGGCGTGGGAGCGAAGGGGTGTGGTCGCGGGCGTTGCGCTCGCCGCACCGTCGCGGTACGGGTCGATCCATGATCGCTGGAGAGCCGGTGTGGGCGCTTGCGACCCGCTTCCCCACGCAGGGGCGATGGGGCGAGGAGGACTACCTCGCCTTCGAAGCCGAGCAACCGCGCATCGAACTCGTCGACGGCTTCCTCGAGGTGCTCCCGGTCGAGACGAATCGTCATCAGGCCGCCCTCGAAGCGCTGCTGGTTCGGTTGAAGGCCTACGGTCGTCCGACGCGGGGTGTCGCGCGCGTCGCGGGGGGGCGTCTTCGGCTGCGTCCGGGGCTCATCCGTGAGCCCGACGTGATGTACCTCGCGGGCGCACATCGCGATCACATCACCGAGGCGTTCTGGACCCACGCCGACCTCGTCGTGGAGGTGATCAGCCCCGGCGCGACGAACGAGGTCCGCGACCGCATGACGAAGCGCCGCGAGTACGCCGAGGCGAACATCCCCGAGTACTGGCTCGTCGACCCCGAGGCGCAGACGATCGCCGTGCTCGTGCTCGGCGCGGAGGGCTACGAGGAGCGGGCGGTGCTCGCGCGCGGGGAGACGCTCCGGGCGGCGACGCTGGCGGGGTTCGCGGTGGCGGTGGCGGAGATTTTCGACGCGGAGTGACCGGGGGAAGGGAGTGGGGCGGAGGGCGCTCGTCGCGACGTTGGGGCGCCCTACGGTGGCCAGCGGGCGGATGACGGACCGTAGGCGCGGTAGCGCTCGGGCTACGAACGTCCGTCGCCGCGTCGCCACGTCGGGGCGCCCTACGGCCGTCGGAACGCTGACGACGGACCGTAGGCGCGGAGGCGCTCGGGCTACGAACGTCCGTCGCTCCGTAGCGACGTCGGAGCGCGGCGAGCGCGCGTTCGAAGCGACGAGAACATACGCCCGCGCGCTTCCGCGCCTACGGTCCGTCATCCGCGCGCTGGCCACCGTAGGGAGCCCCGACGTGGCGACGGAGCGCGGAGGGGGCGCGATGTCGACCGCCAGCGCCCGTCGCGCCGTCGTCCGCGGCGGCCTCGCGCGCGGAGCTCCCGAAACGTCACCGTCACTACGCGGAAGGACCTTCGAGACGAGCGCCGCGGAGAAAATCGAGAGCGCTCGTTGCTCTCGTTCCGGGGGCGCCTGACGAGGTGACCGAGGCGACGCGTGCGTACGTCGTCCGCGTCGTGGCCAGCGTGTCACGCAAACGCCCGGAGACACAGGAGCGCGCCAAAGCGCTGCTGGAGCCGCTCAACGGCTGGGTGACCACCGCGCCGAAGACGACGGCCGAGGCCGACCCCGCGGAGCCCGTGACGGACGCCGCGAAGGACGCGCAGCCGAAGGTCCCCACGAACGCGCCGCCCGCCAACGACGCCGCCGACGAAGCCCACCGCAAGGTCGGGTAGCGCACCGCCCGCTTGTCGCCGCCGCCTCCGTCGCGTACGTAGCCCGCGAGGAGGGGTGACCCCCGTGCCCGACCCGTTCTGCGCCTACGAGCTTCGCACCCACGACCCCGCCGTCGCCCGTTCGTTCTACGCCGCGCTCACGCTCGTCTGGCGCGACGACGTCCTCCACTGCACACAGCTCCCGGAGCGCGCGGTGGCGCGCGGCGCTCGCCCGCACTGGGTCGGTCACCTTGGCGTCGCTGACGTCGCCGCCACCGCCGCCGAGCTCCTCGCCCACGGCGCCGAAGCCCTCGGCCCCGCCCGCCACGACGCCGACGGCGCGCCGATCCTCGTGCTGCGCGACCCCTTCGGCGCGATCGTGGGGCTGCGCACCCGCGCATCCGCGCCGCCGCCGGACGTCGTCGCGTGGCACCAGCACCTCGCGTCCGACGACGCGCGCGCCTTCGCGCTCTACACCGCGCGCTTCGGGTGGACGGCCACCGCGACCTTCGACGCCACCCCGCCCCTCGGCTCGATCCGCGGCTTCGCCTGGCGCGACGACGGCCCGAGCGTCGGGGGCATGGCGAGCATCGCGAACGCGCCCGCGGTGCACCCGCAGTGGCTCTACTTCTTCCCCGTCGCCGACCTCGAGGCCGCGGTTGCCGTGGTGCGGGCGCGGGGCGGCGTCGCGCTCGACGTGGTGCGCCGCCCCAACGGCGACCGCCTCGTGGTGTGCGACGACCCGCAGGGCGCCGCCTTCGGGCTCCTCCAGCGGGCGCCGTAGCCGCCGCTCGCTACCGCGGCAGATCCTGCAGCGCGTAGACCTCCACCGACACCCCCGGCGACCACAGCGCCGACGGATCCTCCGCCCCGCGCGCGATCCCCGCGGCCTGGAGCAGGCTCTCCTCCCACGTCGTCACCGACGCCTGGCGCAGCGGGTACGGCGGGTGGTGCACGCGCCCGATCTGCAGCCCCGCCCGCGTCTGCGCGTAGAGCACGTACCGCTCGGCGAGGAAGTGCTCCAGCGTGCCGGGCTCGGCGTGAAACACCTCCCCCTCGGGGCGATACCGCACCTTCGCTCCCGCGGGCACCGGCGGCGGCGAGCGGCGGCGCGTCTCGTACGCGATGCTCCCGTCGTCGCGCGGGTCGAGCGTCATGTCGGCGTAGAAGTAAGGCAGGTGCCAGAAGGTGCGCGCCACCTTCGCGGGCAACCACGCGGCCGCGTCGAGGCTGAAGAACCACACCCCCGGGTCACGCCCTTTGTGGTGCACGTACGTCCGCACGTTGGTCTCGTGGAAATCGCTCGTCCCCGGCACCGCGGGCAACCACGACAGCCGCACGCCCTTCATCGTGAACGGAACCAACCCCACCCACGCGCTCCCGTCGAAGGTGTCGATCTCCAGCTCGGCGGGGATGAGCGGGCGCAACGCCTCCACGGGCACGCGCCAGTGGAGGAAGAGCAGCGTCTCCCAGGTCTGTCGCTGCGCCATGCGAACGCCCTCGGGGCGCCGCGTGGGGGCGATCCGGTCGATCACCGCGGGCCCCAGCGGAGCATCTCGCCGCCGCCCGCGAGGATGCGCTGCTGGTTGAGCCCGTCCTGGTTCATGAGGAAGATGCCGCCGCGGCTCGAGCTGAACGCGATGAGACGTCCGTCGGGCGAGTACGTGGGGTCGACGTTGGAGCCCTGACCCTCAGTGAGTCGACGCACGGCGCCGCTCCCGAGGTTGAGGGTGAAGATGTCCGAGCCGCCGCCCGCGCGCCCGGAGTACGCGAGGGTCTGGCTGTCGGGGGCGAAGGACGGCGAGGTGTTGTAGCTCCCGGCGAAGCTCACGCGGCGCTGACCGCCGCCGCCCGCGTCCATCACGTACACCTGCGGGCCGCCGGCGCGGTCGCTGACGAAGGCGATCTTCGAACCGTCGGGCGACCACACGGGGGAGATGTCGGCGCCCGAGTCGCTGGTGAGGCGGCGGAGGTCTTGCCCGTCGGCCGAGCCCACGTAGATGTCGCTGTTGCCGTCGCGGGTGAGCACGACGGCCATGCGCGACCCCGAGAAGGCCGCGCCCATCACGAGCCCATCGGCCCGGAGCACCGGCGTCGAGCGACCCTGGCGGAAGAGCGCGAGGAAGCCTTCGGGCGTCTGCGACGAGAAGTAGAGCCCGCCGGGTCCCCACGCGGGCGTGAAGCTCAGTCGGCCCGTGGAGACCTGCGAGAGGTTCTCGCCGTCGCAGTCGACGGTGTAGATGTAGCGACGGCCGCGCGCGCCGCGCCGCGAGAAGGCGATGCGCGAGCCGAACACGCCCGCCTGGTGCGTGTAGAGCTCGAGGAGGTCGTTGGCGATGCGGTGGGCGATGGAGCGGGCCGTGCCGGGGCCGTAGCTCCGTTCGAGCACGGGGGCCGTGGGGCGACCGGGCTCCCACACCTTGATCTCGACGCGCGCGCTGTCGCCCTGGCCCGTCACCTGACCCTTCACCACGCTCGTCGCGCCCGCCGTCGTCCACGAGGGCGCGTTGATGGTGAGCCCCTCGGCGTCGAGGTTGGCCGTGAAGGAGCGCGGGTCGAGCACACGAAACAGCGCCGACAGCCGCAGGTCGTTGGCGATGACGTTGGAGAGGCCTTCGCCCGAGGGTCCGCGCATCGCGGGGATGGCGATGGGGAGGAGCCGCGCCTCCAGGCCCTGGAGCGTGATGGTGATGTCCCCCATGTTGGGGACGGCGGTGACCGGCTGCGTCGCGGGCTGCTGTTGCGCGCGGGAGACGAGCGGAGGGAGGAGGGCCAGCGCGCCGGCCGCCACGACCACGAAGCATTGCGAGATCCGTCGCATCACGGCGCGGAGTCTATCCCCGATCGTCGCGGGCGCGAAAGACTTCGCAAGGCGTTGTCAGACTCAGGTTTGGCCGTTGACGCATCGCGGACCGTGTGACGGTGCCGCTCGTCACGGCCCCCTCTCCGCGCTGCCGCGCGCCCTCACCCCCGCGGAGCGGGGGCAAGGGCTCCCTCGTCTGCA
>JBILLV010000524.1:0-4644 GCA_044375895.1 Polyangiales bacterium
GACGACGGCGGCGTCCGGAGCCGCGACAGGCGATGGCGGCGGGGGCACATGCACGGGTGTCGGCGGCGGCAGCGCGCGCCGGAGAGGACGGCGCGGCGCGGGGGCCTCCGGGGGCGTGCGCTGCGAGCCGACGGCGGCGAACACCGCGACCCCCGCGAGCGCCAGGCCCACGATGACCGCGGGGAGACGCTTCGAACGGGGCTTCGGCCGCGGCGGGTGGGAGACGACCAGGGCGTTGCCCGAGAGCGTGCTCTGCGCGTCGAGCTGACGGGCCGCCGCGCTCAGGTCGAGCTCCCACGGGCGCTCGGCGATGATGGACACGCGCACCGGCTGCACGATGCTGGCCCGTGACGGGAGCGCGTGGAGCATCGCGAGGGGCTCCTGGTCGAGGGAGATGCGGCCCTCATCCTCCTGCCGCGGCGGCGGCATCGAGGCCTTCACGAACTGGAGCCGCGTGATCCGCTCGGGCGCGTCTTCCAACCCACGCAGCGCCGCGGCGAGCGCGCCGGCGTCGGCGTAGCGCTCGGCGGGGTCTTGCGCGAGGCAGCGGTTGACGATGGCGACGAGGCCCGGCGGCGCCTCCGGGGCGGCCTTCGCGAAGGGGAACGGCGGGCGCGTGCACACCTCCACCATCAGCGCGTTGGCCTCCTGCGACTCGAAGGGGATGCGGCCTGCGACGAGCTCGTAGAGAATCACCCCGAGCGACCACACATCGGCGCGCGCGTCGGCGTCGGCGAAGGAGCGCACCTGCTCGGGGGACATGTAGCCCGGCGTCCCGAACACCGAGCCGGTGACTGTCGCGCGGAGGTTGCCCGTCTTCACCTTCGAAATCCCGAAGTCGAGCACCTTGGGCACCACGCCGTCGTCGGTGCGGGCGAGGAAGATGTTCTCGGGCTTGAGGTCGCGGTGGACGACCCCCCGCTCGTGGGCGTGGGCCACCCCGTCGACGGCCGGCAGGAGCCGCTCGAGGGCGGCGCGCGGGGCGAGCTTGCCGCCCTTGCGCGTCACGTGGCTGCAGAGGTCTTCGCCGAGGAGCAGCTCCTGCACGATGTAGGGCGCGTCGTCCTCGACGCCGACGTCCAGCACGTCGACCACGTGGGGGTGCCGCACCCGGCTCACGGCCTGCGCTTCGCGGAGAAAGCGCTCCACCAGCTCCTCGTTCTGCAGGTGCTCGCGGCGGAGAAATTTGATCGCCACGTCGCGCCCGAGCAGCACGTTGCGCGCACGAAATACCTCGCCCACGGCGCCCGCGCCGAGCCGCAGCTCGATGCGGTACTTGCCGGAGACCAGGCTCCCGACGCGCGTCTCTTCCTCTTGGGGGATCACTTGGGGTGTCGCTCCTACCAGCTTGCAACGACCCCCCACGGCTCGACCTTGAGCCCGAACCGCGGGGGTGTACGCCCTTCACACTTCTTCACACGCCCCCTCGAACACGCTTCACACGGGGGGGCGAAGTTCTCCCTCGAAGCCGCTGGGTAGACGCCCGCGCGGCTCGGAAAAGAGAGACACACCATGATCGGATTCCTCATCGGTACGGCCTGCCTCATCGGGCTCATGAAGGTGCTGCGGCGCGGGCGCTGCCACGGCTACGGCTACGGCTACGGCGGCGGGTGCGGCGGCGGGATGCGCCGCGGCTGGGGCGGCCACGGCGGCCACGGCGGCCATGGGCCGTGGGGCGGTCACGAGGGGCAGGGCGGGCGCTGGGGCGGCGGTGACATGCCCCGCTGGATGCTCCGCGGGCTCTTCGAGCGCCTCGACACCACGCCCGGCCAGGAGAAGGTGATCCTCCAGGCGGTGGAGGGGCTCCGCGAGCAGACGCGCTCGGCGCGCGAGGCGCTCCACGCGACCGGCGGCCACGCGGCCAAGGCCTTCCGCGGCGAGCGCTTCGACGAGTCGGCGATGGCCGAGGCTTTCACGAAGCAGGACGCCGCCCTCGAGTCGGCCCAGAAGGCGCTCTTCGAGGCGCTCGCGAAGGTGCACGAGGCCCTCGACGAGCGGCAGCGCCGGGAGCTCGCCGACCTCATGGAGCGCGGCGTCGGCCCCTGGAGCGCATGGGGCGCCGCTCCCTACCGCGCCTGATCGACCCGCACGAAGTCACACCCCGAGGAGACCCCACGCCATGATCCGTCGCAGCCTCACCATCGCCCTTCTCGCCCTCGGCACTGTCGCGGGCTACGGGAGCGCCCTGTGCTCCTGGTCGCACCACCGCCACGCGCGCCACGCGGCCTTCGAACAGCACGTCGCCCGCGTCTGCGTCGACGCCGCGCGCCGCGCTCCCCCGCCGCCCCGCTGACCTGATATGCTCCGCGTCGCCGTGCCGGTCCGGGTGCTGCACATCGACGACGACGCCCGCTTCGCCGAGCTCGTCGCCACCTACCTCGCGCAGCACGACGTCACGGCGGCGCACGCCCCCGACGGGGGCCGCGGCCTCGCCATGCTCGAAGGGGGCGGCTACGACGCTGTCCTCCTCGACGTGATGATGCCCGGCCTCGACGGCCTGGAGGTGTGCCGCCGCATCCGCGCCCGCAGCAACGTCCCCGTCCTCATGCTCACGGCCCGCGGCGACGAGACCGACCGGGTGGTGGGCCTCGAGCTCGGCGCCGACGACTACCTCCCCAAGCCCGTCTCCCCCCGCGAGCTCCTCGCGCGCCTCCGCGCCGTCCTCCGCCGCGCCCAGCCCGGCGGCGTCGCGACCGAGCTCCGCGCGGGCCCCGTCTCCATCGACCTCGCGGGCCGGGAGGCGCGCGTGTCGGGCCAGCGCGTCGAGCTCACCGGGGTGGAGTTCGACCTGCTGGTGGCGCTCGCGCGGCGGGCCGGGCGCGTGGTGTCGCGCGACGCGCTCCTCGGCGAGACGGGTCGCGGCGACGCGATGGTGGGCGAGCGCGCCATCGACGTGCACATCTCCCACCTGCGCCAGAAGCTCGGCGACGACCCGCGCGCCCCGCGCCTCCTCAAGACCGTCCGCGGCGTGGGCTACGTGCTCGTCCGCGAAGAGGAGTGAGCGTCCGATGCCCCCCTGGCGCCCGCACCATCACCACCACCATCACCCCCACGGCCCACCGTGCGAGCCGCCGCGGCGGGGCAACCTGGTGGGCTGGTACCTCCGCGCGCGGATGCGTCGGCGCCTCTTCCTCGCCTTCGCGGGGGCCATCTTGATGACGGGCGTGGTGGTGACGGTCGTCCTCTCCGCGCTGAGCGACGCCCCCTCGTGGCGGCAGGAGCAGAAGCGCGCCCTCACCTTCGCGAGCGGTCGCTTCGAAGCGGTGTGGGACGATCGTCCGCGGCGCGACGAGCTCAGCCACGCCGTCGCCCGCGACCTCGACGTCGACCTCACCCTGCGCGACGCCCGCGGCGCCGAACTCGCGAGCTTCACCCCCGCGGGGCCGACGTCGACGATCGCGTGTGAGCGCCCGGCCTTCACCTTCGACGTGGGCGCGCGCGGGAGCGTCCGGGTGTGCACCGACCGCCACCGCAGCCCTCGCGGCGGGCGCAACTCCCTCATCGGCCTCGGCGTGGCGCTGGTGGTGCTCTGGACGATGGCGGGCCTCTTCGCGCGCCGGCTCACGCGGCCCCTCACCGAGCTCGTGCGGGTGGTGCAGGCGATCGGTGAGGGCAAGCTGGAGAGCCGGATGCAGCTCCACCGCCATGACGCCGGCGAGGTGGGGGCCATCGCCCACGCGGTCAACGAGATGGCCGCCCGCATCGAGCGCCAGATCGACGAGCAGCGCGACCTGTTGGCGGCGGTGTCGCACGAGATCCGCTCGCCCCTCGCGCGGCTCCGCTTCCTGGTGGAGACGCTGCGCGACGGCGACGCGGCGCGCGAGAAGGCGCTCGACGAGGTCGACCAGGAGATGGGCGGCATCGACGCGCTGGTGGGCGACCTCCTCGCGGCCTCCCGCATGGATTTCGGCGCCCGCGAGGAGGTGAGCCTCGACGCCGCGGACGTAGCCACGCGCGCCCTCGAACGGGCGGGCCTCGACAGGTCGCTCGCCGCGGTGGAGGGGGCGGTGGGCTCGTTCCGCGGGGACGCGACGCTGGTGCAGGCTGCCCTGGGCAACCTCCTCGGCAACGCGCGCAAGCACGGCGGTCAGGTGACGGCGCTGCGGGTGTCGCGGGCCGACGGGGCGGTGCGCTTCGCGGTGGACGACGACGGCGCGGGCTTCGCGGCGGAGGACGTCGCGCGGGTCTTCGAACCCTTCTACCAGGGCAAGGACGCGCGGCAGCGCGGCGGCGTCGGGATGGGCCTCGCGCTCGTCGCCCGCATCGCCAAGGCCCACGGCGGCGGCACCCGCGCGGAGAACCTCCCGGGGCGCGGCGCGCGCGTGACGGTGTGGTTCGCGGGGTGAAGCCTCAGCGACGCGGCGGGCGCGCGGCCATGGCGGCGAAGCGCTCGCGCAGGTCGCCGTAGAGCGCGCAGTACGTCCCGTGGGCCTCGCGGTAGTACGCGCTCGCTGCCGGGTCGGGCGCGGTCCGCTCCACCACCCGCACGAGCGCGTCGGCCGCGTCCGCGACGCTGCCGAACACACCCGAACCGACGCCCGCGAGCACCGCCGCGCCGAAGGCCGCCCCCTCGGTGGAGTTGGTGACGGCCACTTCGACGCCGAACACATCCGCGAGCATCTGCCGCCACACCGCGCTCCGCGC
>JBILLV010000525.1:0-4642 GCA_044375895.1 Polyangiales bacterium
CCCGCATCAGCGCCGCCTCGCGCTCGCTGGGCACCAACTACTCGCGCATGATGAGCAGCCTCAAGAAGGCCAACATCGGGCTCGACCGGAAGATCCTCGCCGACCTCGCGGCCCGTGACTTCGACGGCTTCCGCGCCGTCCTCTCGGCCGCCGGCATCACGATCCAGGCGAACGCGCTCGCCGCGTCCTGATCGTCGCTCCCCCGCACACGCCCCTCCCTCAAGTTCCATCGCGTCCCGGTCGTTGACCGGAGCATGTCGCGCAAGCGCAAGCCTGCGACGCCGATGGTGGCGCCGCAAAACACCACGCCGTCGGTTCCTCCGTCGGCCGACGGCGACGTCTCCGCGCAGGAGAAGGTCGCCGCCGTCGTGGACGCCCCCAAAGGCCCGGAGGCGCTCAGCGTCCTCCAGGGCGCCTGGGACGTCCTCCAGGTGGCTGCTCAGGCGCTCTCGGAAGAGAGCCTCGTGCAGCCCACCGTCTCCATCCGAGACGCCGCCCTCCTGGGGCTCCGCGTCGCCACCGAGCTCACCGCCGACCCGTCGGCAATGAGCGATTTCGCGTCGCTCGGGGCGACGCGCTTCTTCGACGTGCGCCACGTGCACACGCTCGCCACCGCGGCCCGCGCGGTCCTCTACGTGCGCGCCCACGTCGACGCGGATGTGCCCGTGACGACGTCGGTCTCGCAGGAGCTCATCGGGGAGGCGAAGGCCCTCCAGGGGCGCATGCTGAAGGTGCTGGGCTTCTACTTCGACGAGGGGAGCGACGTGGGTCGCGAGCTCGCGAAGGTGCGCGGGGCGAAGGGCCACGCGGGCCTCGCGGGGTCGCTGCTCACGCTCGGCACGCTCTACGGCGCCCACCAGAAGCGCATCGAGAAGACCCCGGAGTTCTACCGGGCGACCGATGCGCGGGCGGCGGGCGCGGTGGCGGAGAAGATCTACGCCGAGCTCGCGGCCCCCGACGCGACGGGGACGTGGAGCGACCGCCAGGCCCGCGCGTGGACGCTGTTCGCGACGGCGTACAGCGAGGTGTGCGCGGCCGGGCGGTTCATGTACCGGCACGCGAAGGACCTCGACGCGCGCTTCCCGTCGCTCCACTCCGTGAACGCGGCCCGCCGCGGCCCCGCGAAGAAGAGCGAAGACCCGCCCACGCCCGCCGACCCGAAGTAACCCGCCCAGAAGAAGTACGCGAGTCCCCCCGCGGCGCGTGGCCGCGGGGGGCGCCGCGACGATCGAGCCCGGGGGGATGGAGCCCGGGGGGATGGAGCCCGCGAGGATCGAGCCCGCGAGGATCGAGCCCGCGAGGATCGAGCCCGCGCGCTTCCGCGCCGCGGTCTGTCATCAGCACGTTGGGACGTTGGGGAGCCAGCAACGTGGCGACGGAGCCGGCGTCGCGACGTCTGAGGAGCGCGGGGGAGCTCTGGGCGGCGGTGCTGGTACGGGCGCCGGGTGCACGCCGCGACGTAGCCCACGGGCCGTTGGGGAGCTCGCCGCCCCGTCCGCCGCCGCGGTCGCTCGCGGGGAGCATCCGACCCGCTGCCAGCACGCCGCGGTTTGCCCCGCGCGTGTTGGCGGCGTTACGGGGGCTGTCCGCGGGGCCACGGCGACGGGCGGGGTGGTGGCGGACGCCGACAGCCTCGTCGGCGCGTCGGGGGGCGGTTGGGTCCGCGGAGAGGTCGTGACCTCGCCGGGAGGCAGCGGTGGACCCGGAGGGCGAGGTGGCGACCTCGGTGCGGGGCGGTCGGCGAGGGGTTGGGCGAGGTCGCTGCTCGACGTGGTGGTGTCGGGGAGGTGTGGGGCGAGGTCGCTGCTCGGAAACGAGTGGTCGGGGAGCTTCGGGGCGAGGTCGCTGCTCGAAACGGAGGTGTCGGGGAGCTTCGGGACGAGGTCGCTGTTCGCGGGGGCGGTGGGGGAGGAGCGGTGGAAGGGGTTGACCCCGACCGAGCGGCAGCGGTAGGAAAGGTGAGGCTGTGATGTACCCATGTACGCACATCGGTCGGAGGAGTCCTGCGGAGCGCGACGCGGGGTGTGCGGGGGTCGGCGGGCGGATGGGGGTGCAGACACGGCGGGCGTGCCGTGGCGGGCGTTGGATGGGGGCGTGAACTGCGGTGCGATTCAGCCGAGGCGGGCGGCCGAACGCGGGCTGGCGGTGGCTATCCGGCCGAGGCGGGCGGCCTAACGCGCGAGGGACGCAGTTATGCGGCCGAGGCAGGCGGCCTAACACGCGAGGGGTGGGGTTATGCGGCGGAGAGGCGGCCCATCATGCAGAGAGCGGGATTAGGCCCGTTACAGGCGTAGTTGCTGCGTCCAGTACGTCTGTTGACAACACGTACGAGGCGATCGTCCGACATCTCACTCCGAATCACACTTATCGCATCGTAGTAAATGCGTCATCCTGGAGAACCTCGTCTACGTTCTACGGCCTCGCTTGGTCAACCAACAGCCAGATCTGCAGGGGGATCTGATGAAGCACCTCAACGGCGGTACTTTTTTAGAGCTGTTTTCGGAAGCGCGATCCTTCTACTCGGTTGCAACACTCCAATTCCCACTGTGTCGCCGCGAGACGGCGGCACCGTGTCTGCTGCGGACTCCGACGTGGTGCTTTGGGATCACGGTTCTACCGACGTCAGATTCGTCGATCTGGACTCAATGCCTGATGTCTCCCTCGATGACGTATCGGGACATCTTCAGGATGCTTCATTCGATGACGTGTATGATGCGCAGGCTGAAATACTCGTTGACGTTGCTCCTGCGTCTGATTCTCGGCAGACAGATGTGGCAACCGAATTGGTGGAAGACGTTCCTGCGTCGGACACAACATTGGATGGAATCGGTGCGGACGTGCGTCATGACGGAACCGATACTCGAGATGCGGCTACGGATCTCACGGCGGATCAGATGTCAGACGCTGCGAACGATGCCCCACGATGCACGTCCTACGATTTCGGCTGGCGCTCTTGCACAACTTGCGATGTCGCAGGTGCCTTGTTGGTCATCGCCTGCTCGTCGGTCGCGCCCCGTACCTGCTATCGTTACAGCAATGCTTGTATCGACAGCGAATTCATTTGGTGCACTAGCGGTGAGTACGCGAGACATCCTGGCTTGGCGGAGGAGTGTCGTGCTTTTTGCTCAAGACTCGGTGATGCGGGTCCTTCGAGTACTCCGTGTGTGGTTCCGTGAGGGGAATGTGTCATGCCCAACAAGCCGATGGTGCCGACCGCCCCCACCTGGCTCGATGGTGACTCGCTTGACCCAGTGCGGCGGCACATCGGTAGGCCGTTAGGCAACCTCGAGTCCCACAGTGGAATCCATCTTCACCAGCGCTGAGGTCGAAGAAGCGGCGCAGAGCAGGGCAGGGCGGATCTACTCCTGGCTATGCCGACTCCAGGAACGTCGAGGCGACTCGCTCCGATAGCAATTCGCGCTCGACCTCCTACGAACCCCAGCCCCTCCAGTGCTCGGCTCCCCTCAGAACTTGTCGAGCGACGGGCTGAGTTCCTTGCGGACTCGCGGGGCATCGTGCATCGTCGTCTCCGTGCACAACCCCTTCGATCAACTTGCGAAGAAGGTCGGCAAGGAAGCGTTGAGCGCGTGCGGCGAGACGCTCGTCCAGTACGAGCTCGCGCGGGACGCCCAGCAGGCAGACCTTCGCCACGACCCGGACCCAGACAAGAATGCCGAGCGCGCATTGCTCGGCCTTCTGGGCCGGATCGCGGCGGTTCTCTGCCTCATCGACGTCTACGGCCACGCGCCAGACCGGGAGGAGTTTCTCGCCTGCCTGAGTCGGCACTGCGCCCACTACGCGGAGACCCTCCGCCGGGGTCGTACGCTCAACAAGCGCCGCAAGGAGAAGGGCCTCCCGCCCGAACCGATCCCCGACCCTCGCCTCTGGATCATCGCGGCCTCGTTCTCGGCGCCGATGCTGCGTGAGCTCCGGGTGAAGCGGGCGATGGGTTGGCCGCGCGGGGTCTACTTCCACGGCGGCACCGTCTGCAACGTGGGGATCATTGTCGCGAGCGAACTGCCCCGCCGCCGCTCGACCCTCCTCGTTCGCATCATGGCGGCAGGGCCGGGCCTCGCCGACGCTCTCGATGAGTTGGCGGCCTTGTAACCGGATGCGCATGAGCGTATCGTCGCCGAAGAGATCCTGGCCCACATGCAGAGCGTGCTCGCCAAGAAGGCGAACCGCAGCCCCGAGGAAGAGGAGTTCATCGCCACCATGCAGAGCACCTGGGAGAAGGCCAAGAAGATCGGGCGGGACGAAGGGGAGGCCGCCGCGAGTGCGCGCGCGGTGCTGGCAGTGCTTCGGGTTCGTGGCGTCGCGGTGTCGGATGCCGACCGCGAGCGCATCCTCGCCGAAACGGACCCGAAGCGGTTGGAGCGATGGCACGAGAAGGCTGTCGTGGCGGCGTCGATCGCAGAGGTTTTCAAGGAGCGGAGCCGGGCCTGACAAGCCGGTGCTGCCGACCACCTCCAACTCACCTATATCTACGCACCTGGTCCGCTGTGGCGGCACATCGGCGCGCCGTTGGGCAGCCCCCAAAGGACATTGGCGTTAAGTCAGCTCAATTGGACGCGTCACCGGGGTCCTCTGCCCAGAGGCGGAGGCACCGTTCGGTGGCGCTCTGTCGGTTGCGATGGGGGTC
>JBILLV010000526.1:0-4634 GCA_044375895.1 Polyangiales bacterium
GTGGGGAGCAGCGAGACGAGGGCGTTCCAGCCGGCCGAGTCGAAGGTGTTGGTGTCCATGCCCCCACTCCAACGGCGGACCGAGGCACCGGCTTAACGCCAATGGGGGCGGGGAGAGGAGGGTGGAGGGAGCTTTGGAATGGGCGGGGGGAGCGGCGGGAAGAGGGCGGGGGAGCATTGGAGTGGTGCAGCGGGCGGAGGACGGTGCCGGGGGAGCATTGGAGTGCTTTCGCGGGGGCGGCGGGGGCCGGGGCGACGTGCGGTGGGGTGGGCGATGTAGGGGCGGGCCCGGTAGAGCGGAGGCGCGACGACTGAGCGGATGGATGACCCGGGAGCGGTCGGCACTGGATGGCGTTGCGGGGTGGAGAGAGAACCGTGCGGCGCGGAGAGAGAACCGTGCGGCGCGGTGGGGCGGACGGAAATAATTTCGCGATGGGGTTATGAAGCGGCTTGATGGCGACGGTAGAACGGGGTTATCGTCCCTGCGATCGGATCGATAACTACGAGCGTTATCCGTATATCGACAAAGGCCAGATAGAACATGATGTTAAGCATCATATGACTGAAATAGCAGAGATTGATCGCGTCCTGTTTCGCGAAGTCACCACCGACTCATGGTCTGACTTCGAGAGACTGTTCGAATGCCGAGGCGGCCCGAAGGCTTGTTGGTGTATGGTCTGGCGCGCAACGCCGGAGGAAGCAAGGCACACTGACGGTGCAAGTCGCAAAGCCGCGATAGCCAAGCGTATCGCAGCAGGAACAACGGTGGGGCTGCTTGGCTATCTTGATGAAGAACCCGTTGCGTGGTGCTCTGTGGCACCACGATCAACCTATCGTCGGCTAGTTGATGATGGCAGCCCGGACGATGGTGTTTGGTCAATCGCTTGCTTTTTCGTTGTTCGCAGGTTGCGTGGCCAAGGCATTACACAGCGGATCATTGCTCTAGCCGTTGACCTGGCCAAGTCACGTGGCGCTGCGATTGTAGAAGCTTATCCAGTCGATCCAGAGTCCCCTAGTTATCGGTTCATGGGCTTCGTTCCTACATTCGAGGGCGCTGGTTTTCGAGAAGTGGGGCGAGCGGGGACTCGGCGACATGTTTTTCAGTTGCGGGTTGCGTAGGATTTGCGCTTGATGCCCAACCCATCATTCCACCGGACGCTGCGCCAAAAACCGCGCAGCGCCGGTGAATTCAATCGTTCGAGCCCTCCGTCGGCACACGGTCCACCGCGATGGGTTGTTCCGATCTCGCTCTCGGGGCTCATTTCGTAGACGGCGAAGGCCGTGGTCATGGTGTGTCCCAACAAGCCGTAGGCGTGTTCGACTCCAATGATCGTTCGGCACCGTTGCGCCCTCGTCGTGGCTGAAGAGATAAACTGGACGAACGACCATTAGCAGCGCGCGAGATCGCCTTCGTCCTGGGGAGGAGCGAAGAGGAGGCCCGCTTCCTCGCCTTCGGGCCAAGCTGATCGAGGCCCTCCATCGGAGGTAGCGTTAAGCCTCCCCGGTTCCCGCCACACGCTTGCCCTGCCGTGCTGAGCCGGTGTATCGTCCCCTCCGTGCTCCCCGTCTTCGCCGACCCCAAGACCGACGTGGTGTTCAAGCGGATCTTCGGCGACGAAGCGCGCAAGCCCCTGCTCATCGCCCTCCTGAACGACCTCCTCGAACTCAAGGGCACGCGCCGCATCCAGAGCGTCCAGCATTTCTCCCTGGAGCAGCACGTCACCCTGCCCAAGAGCAAGCTCTCCATCGTCGACGTCAAGTGCACCACCGCGTCGGGACGACGCTTCGTCGTCGAGATGCAGGTTCTCCCGGTCGATGGCTTCGAGAAGCGGGTCGTCTACAACGCCAGCAAAGCCTACGTGATGCAGCTCCGCAGCGGCGAGGACTATCCCAAGCTGTGTGACGTGGTGGGCGTGACGATCTGTGACTTCAAGCTCTGGCCCAAGAAGATCAAGGGTCAGGGCTACAAGGTTCCGATGTTGAGCCGCTGGCACATGCAGGAGCAGGAGAGCGGTCACAAGGGCCTTCGCCAGATTCAGTATGCCTTCCTCGAACTTCCCAAGTACGACGCGGGCCAGGAGCCCGAGTCCCTGATCGAGAAGTGGGCCTACTTCTTTCGCGAGGCGAAGAACCTCGAGGTTGTGCCACCCGCACTCTCCCGAGGCCCGTTCCGTGAGGCGCTGGAGGTCGCGCGGCGGTCGACCTTCACGGCCGCAGAGTGGGAGGCGTACGAGCGCGCGAAGATGGCCGAGCAGGACGAGCGCGGCGCCATCTCCCTCGCCCGGCAGGAGGGGCACAAGGACGGCGTCGCGGAGGGACACCGGTCGGGTCTGGTGCAAGGCAAGCGGGACACGTTGCTTCGGCTGCTCGCACGGGCGCGGCTGACGCTTCGCGACGAAGATCGCGCTCGGATCGCGGTCTGCGAGGATGCAGCGACGCTCGACCGCTGGTGCGAGAACGTCCTGGGTGCGAAGGCGGTGGAGGAGGTTCTCTCGTGAGCGGCGCGGATGCGCGCGGGCGAATCCACCAGAGCGATGCGTTTCAGGTCGCGGAGGTGACCGGGCGCACCATCGATGCACTCTGGACCGCCTCCGAGCACCTCCACCTTCGTTGCAACACCGTGCCCTACCGCCAGGGCTTCATCGAGGTGTTCGACGGCGCCCACCCCGGCCTCATCAACCTCGAAACCTGGGAGGTGCAGACCGACGTCGTCCTCTCTGGCGTCGCCTCCGTCGCCGACCTCGCCGATGACCGCGCCGTCCGCACCCACACCGAGCTCGAGCTCACCCCCGCCGAGGCCCGCCCCCTCGCCGCCGCGCTGCTGGCGGCCGCCGACGCCGCCGAGCGTTAGCGCCCCGCGGCGCGCCGTTCGAGCTCCGCCGCCGCCGTCTGGATGTCGCGCGGGCCTCCATTGCGGGCGCGCCAGAGCACCCGCATCGAGGGCATCTCCACGAGGAGCGTCGTGTCCATCACGCCGAGGCGGGCGTTGGTTTCGAAGCCGCCGGGCGACGCGTCGATGAGCGACGTGACCCGAAGCTGCGCGCGGGTGACCCACGCGATGAGATCGGCGCGCGTCACGCGGCGGGTGTCGCCGGTGTAGCGCTCGGTCACGATCTCCACGACCGCGGCGCGGGTGGCGAGGAGGCGAGGCGTCTGCGCGGCCAGTTCACGGGCCGCGGCCTGACACGAGCTTCAAAGGAACCCTGACAGATGCACCAGCGCGAAGGGGGCACCCGTCGCCCGCACCGCGCCCATGGAGGTCGGGCCGAAGGGGAGATCGGTCGACACGTCCTCGTTTGACTCGTTGAAGAAGCCCTCCCAGCGCAGATCGGCCACGACGCTGCCCACCGCGCTGCCGTACGGTCCCTCGGGATACGCGCCCTGCGCTGCGTCCGAAGCGCTTGTGTCGGCGGTCACGGGAGCGTCTGCCACGACGGGCGCATCCTCCCGCAGCGGCGCATCGTAGGCCCCCAGCGCATCGAGCTCGGTGTCCGACGCCGCGTCGCGGAGGGCGGCGTCCGCGCGCCCGCCAGCGGCTCCAGGGGGCACCGGGGCCGAACACGCTCCGAGCAGGATTAGGGTGGAAATCCAGGAGATGCGCATGCTGTGCTTTCGCCAGAACCGGTCGGGAGGTTACAGCAATTCGCTGTCCACGCCACGCCGACGACGGGTCAGCGTTGACGCCCCCGTTCGCCTCCATTAACCCGTCGTCCCCGTCGTGCATCCCCCCTTGTTCCACCCCCGCGGTCACTTCTGATGGCACTTCGTGAAGTCCTTCGGGAAGTCCGCGAGCTCGGCCCCGCCGCGACGCTCTTCCGCGCCTCCTGGGAGCTCCGCCTCCGCACCGGCCTCCTGGAGCGCCTCGAACACCCGCCGCCCCCCCTGCGCGCCGCGGCCGTCCCCGCGTGGCTCCCGTCGCTCCCCTGGGCCGCCCCGCGCCCCGTCGCCGCCGCCCTCGCCGAGCGCATCCCCGCCGACGCCCGCGCCGCGCTCCTCGCCACCGCGCGCGACGACGCCGCCGGGCGCATCCTCGCCTTCCACCACACGGCCTACGACCTCGGCGCCCCGCCCGACTGGCACCTCCACCCCGCCTCGGGCCTGCGCTGGGACGCCGCCGCCCACTGGTCGCGCGTGCTCGCGGACGTTCCTCGCGTGGGCGACCCGAAGCAGTCCTGGGAGCCTGCCCGCTTCCCTCACGCCTGCCGCATCGCCCGCGCCGCGGCGCTCACCGACGTCGACCCGCTCCCGCTCTTTGGCGCGCTCCTCGCGCAGGTGGAGGGCTTCCTCCAGGCGAACCCCTACGGGCGTGGCATCCACTGGGTCTCGTCGCAGGAGTGCGCGCTCCGGCTCAACGCCTGGCTCTTCGCGGCGCACACCTTCGACGGCCTCGGCGTCGAGACGGGCGGCCTCCGCGCGCTCATCGCCCGCTACGCGTGGGAGGCGGGGCACTTCACCGAAGCCCACCTGGAGTACGCCGAGCGCGCGGTGAACAACAACCACCTCATCACCGAAGCCTTCGGGCTCGGGGTGTGCGGGCGCATCGTCCCCGATGGCCCGGAGGCTCAACGGTGGCGGGCGCGGGCGGCGCAGATCCTCGACGCGGAGGCACAGCGTCAGTTCTACCCCGACGGGGTG
>JBILLV010000527.1:0-4632 GCA_044375895.1 Polyangiales bacterium
CTCGAAGTGCCACACGCCGAGGCGCTCGGGGGCGATCAGCGCGTCGGGGGCGTACCCGAGCTCCGCGGCGAGTGCGCTGCCCGCTTCGCCCGCGTGGTGGAGCATCACGAGGTGGCCGAGCTCGCGGACGACAAAATCGCTGTGGGTGCTCACCATGAGCTTGAAGCCCCGGTGGACGAGCCTGCCGAGGAAGCGCGCGACCTTGCGTTGGGCGTCGGGGTGGAGGTTGAGCTCGGGCTCGTCGATGATGAGGAAGTCCCCCTCGCGCGCGATGTGGCGAAGGTAGAAGGTGAGGCTCGCGAGCGACTTCACCACCGACGCGGCCATGTGGACGGGGAGCGAGACGGCGGCGCCCGCGGGCGCGAAGTGGAGCTCACCGTATTCGGTGGCGCGCACCGAGCCGCCGAGGAGCGAGCGCTCGAGGTCGAGGGCGAGGTCGGCGAAGGGCGTGTCGTCGCGGCTGAGGACGTCGAGGCGGCTGGCGACCGAGAGGCTGTCCTGGATGGGGATCGGGAAGCGACCCACCCGGCGGAAGAGCTCCTTGGGGTCGCGACCGTTCGCTTCCGCGTCGAGGACCTCGTCAACGAACTCGACCCGAGAGGCCGCCAGCTCACGGGCGAAGAGGTTCACGGCGAGGCGCTCGGTCGGAAAGAGCACGACATTCCGCGTCAGCCCGGCGGGGCGTTGGTAGACGGCATGCACGATGAGTCCGAGCACATGTTCGAGGAGGTCTTCTACCGCATCGTCGTATGCGGGTTGGGGGCGACCCGGCGACGCTGCTGTGGGGGTGAGCGTCACGTAGATGCTGGGATCACCGACCCGCTTCTCGTAACCGACGGACCACCCCTCGTCACTCGGCTCGATGGCTCCGCGGGTGTGAGATGCCACATAGCGCGCGTCCTCCGCGGGCGAACGCTGGCTCCAGTGCAGCTCAGTGTTCGCGAAGAAGGGACGCGCCGCGGCGAACACCTTGGGGAGGCGCGCGGCCACGTCGTGGGAGACCTCCGTCGACAATAGGAACGCGATGGTGGAGAGCGTCTTTGTGTCGAAGGTTACCGCGTTCGTGCTCCAGAGTTGAGATGCGAGCCCTCTCGGCAGCGATGCGTCGTTGACGACCCGCGCCTGGCGCATCAGCGCGTACACCGTCCACGCGAACCACGTCTTCCCCGTGTTGTTGGGGCCGGTGAGCACGATGAGGTCGTGGCTCAAGTCGATGTCGGCCTCGCGGAGAGGCCCCAGATGTTCCACACGCAGGCGCATCGATGGCGTGCGGCGAAGCTAGCACCGAAGGCCGCACGGACGGAATCCCCTCGCGCCCGTCACCCCTGCGTCGTAGCCCCTTCGAAGCGCCCACGCTGGAAGCCCGCCACGCACACCGCGGTCATCCCCAGACCCACCACCACCTGAGCCACCGCCGTCCCATGCGAGGTCGGCTCCGGCCCTGACGACAGCGCCATCGCGAGCACGCCGACGCCGTTGTTCACCGCGTGGGCGACGATGGTCGTGCGGATGCTCCCCGTGCGCAGGCTCACCCACCCGAGGAGCGCGCCCACCAGCAGCGCGAAGCTGGAGTGGAGCACGTCCATGTGGGCGAGGCCGAAGAGCGCCGCCGTGACCAGCACCGCGACCCACGGCCGCCAGCGCTCGGCGAGGCGCGTGAGCAGGTAGCCGCGGAAGAACACCTCCTCCCCGAAGCCCGCGCCGAGCCCGATCACGGCGACGGCGGTCACCGTCATGGGCGCGTCGAGGTGCGAGAGGGCGCGGGCGATGAGGGCGAGGGCGCCCGAGTTCTCGCGGCCGGTGAGGGCGATGACGCCGCTCGACAGCATCCCGATGCCGCCGACGCCCACCGCGCCGAGGAGCCCCCACGCGAACCACCACGGGTGGTGCTTCAGGCGCAGCCGCTCCTCGTAGCCGCTCGCGGAGAGGCTCGCCGGGACGAGGGCGAAGAAGGCGAACGAGAGGCACGACGCGAGGCCGCTCCCGACGAGGCCGACGGGCGTGCGGATCATCGCGTCGACGGCGCGCATCACCGCGCCGACGGGGGGCGCGACGTGATGCGCAGCGAAGTAGCGAGCCACCATCTGCACCACGAACACCCCGCCCACCAGCAGCGAGAACAGCACCGTGGCGAGCGCCGCGAGCACTGTGGCCACTGCGAGCGTCCACACGCGGGGCTTCGTCGGCGGCGCCGCTTGCAGCGGGGCGAAGGAGCGGTACGGGACCTCAGCGCCGGTGACGTCGGTGTCCATGGTGCTCCTCGGTGGTGCTCGCGTCGCGGCGGTGTCGGCGGTGACCGCGCGGCGCTTCGGTGGTCGGTGCGGCTGCCGTCGGCGCGCTCGGCGCCGCGGTGTTGTCGGGGGCGGGCCATGGGTGCGCCGTGAGCGCGGCAACAGGCTCATCGCGGTCGCGCCACGCCGTCAGCGCGGTGCGGGCCCACGTGTGCTCGCCGTCGCGCAGCGTCCCCGCGAGGCCGGTGAAGGTGAACCAGTCGGTCGCGTCGGCGATGCGCCCCTCGGCGGCCGCGCGGAGCCCGATGTAGTACGAGATCTCCGTGCGGCGGTGCTCGTCGACGGCGAGGCGGAGCAGCGCGGGGAGCTCCACCTCGCCGCGGAGGTAGCGGGCCATCACGGCGTAGTCGGTGGGCGTCGTCCCCGCGTAGTGCGCGTCGAGCTCGGCCTGGTGTGGCGACGGTGCCGGGTGTTGGAGCGCGTCGCACTGCCGCAGCAGCCACACCGACTCCACCTCCGACGGCGTCCCCACCGGCGCCGCCACCGACCACAGCACCTCCGTCTCGCCGAAGGGGTACGCGCCCATCGCGAGCACGGCCTGCTGGGCGGGCGTCACCTGCGTGCGGAGCCACGCCAGCGCCGCCTCCGGGCCCTGCGCCCGCCTGCGGTAGCCGTGCTCCTGCATGAGGTGGAAGAGCGAGTCGGCCATGGTGTGCGGCGCGTCGGCGATGTTCACCATGCCGTAGGTGGCGACGATGAGGTCGGGGCGGTTGACGCTGAAGAAGCCCGCTGTCATGCGCCACAGGCTCGACGGGCCGAGGCGGCGTCGGGTGAGCGGGGCGAACGCGCGCTGCGCCGCCTCCACCGACGAACGCCGATGGACGCGCGCGAAGGCCGTGCCCACGTTCCACCGCCACGCCCACTCGGAGAGGAGCGCCTCGTGTTGCTTGAGCTCCGTGGCGGCCCGCTCGTCTTCGCCGTGCGTCCAGAGCACCTCGGCGAGCACCGCGACGGCCTTCCCGTCGCCGTAGCGGGTGAGCTGACGGCGGGCCACCTGCTCGGCCTCGTCGAAGCGCCGCAGGGCCGCGAGGGCGAGGGCGCCTTCGGCCAGCGAGACCCCGGCCATCCCAGCGAGGTCGCGCTCCACCAGGGCCCACGAGGCCGCGGCGTCACCGCGCTCGCGCAGCAGTCGACCGAGGCGCGCCCGCGCGTGAATCGCCGCGAGCCCCGGCTCTGTCCCGTGGTCGTCGAGCCACGCGCGGAGGATGGCGATGGCTTCGGGGCTGCGGTCGTGGCGTTCGAGCCACTCGGCCCGCTCGGTGGGGGGGCTCTGGGGGGCCGCGGCGTCGACCGTGCGCCACACGTCGAGCAGGGCGCGAACGTCCACATCGCGATGCTGCGCGGCGAGCTGGAGCGCGATGACGCGGTCGGTGGAGGCGACGGTGGCGTCCTCGGCGATGCGGAGGAGCCCCGCGACGTCCGCGCGCTCGTCGAGGCACACCGCCACCGCGTGAGGAACAGCCCGCCGCGACAGGCGCAGCAGCGCGTCACACGCGGCCTCCTGGCGGGGTACGTCCGCGAGGGTCTGGCCCACCTCGTTCGCCACGATTGCGCGGTGCGTGGGGCGGCCGTCGAGGCGGGCGACGAGGCGCTCCAGGGCGAGGCGCTCGACCGAGGCGTCGCCGTTGACCGACGCGAGGGTGTGGTAGCTCCGCGTGCGCAGCGAGCCGCCGAGCCACGTGTCGCCCCCGACGTCGTCGAGGAGCCCTTCGCGGGTGTCGGTGCCGGTGGCGGCGCCCGTGACGTGGCGCGTCCAGGCGGCGAAGGGGGCGTAGCCCAGCGGGGCGTTGTCGCCGAGCTGCGACGCGAGCTCGAGGATCGCTTCGCGGTTGGACCACACGTCCATGCGGAAGGAGAGGTCGTCGTCGACGGCCGAGAGCACCGCGGCGTTGGCGCGGGCGACGGCCATCGCGCGGTCGAAGAAGAAGCCCCGCTCGGGCAACTGGCCCGCGAGCAGCGCGAGGCGCAGCACCGCAAACTCCGGGAGCGTCGGGTCGGCCGTGACGCCCGCCTCCGTGGCCAGCGCGCGCAACGTCTGGAACGGCGCGTCGCGCACGAGCCCGCGGTACACGTCGATCGGCTGGTGGTCGTACGCCTCGAGGATGAAGCCCTGGAGGCTGACGCCGAAGCGCGACTCGATGGGCCAGGTCTCCCACGCGGCGACGGCGCCGACGCGGTCGCCGAGCTCGACGAGGCGGCGATACCAGAGGTAGCGGGCGTCCTCCGGGGCGTCGCGGGCGGTCGCGAGGCCGCGCAGCCTCGCGTCGTCGCGCGTGATCCAGTGGCGCGTGGGGGCGTCGGCGGGGAGCGTCGCGGCGAGCCGTTCGGCGGCGGCGTCGTA
>JBILLV010000191.1:0-18050 GCA_044375895.1 Polyangiales bacterium
GAGCAGCCCACGCCCAACCTTGCGGTTCCACGCCCGCGTTGTGGCGTGGGAAGCCCCGCTCCCGCACCCGCGGGAGAGGGGCGCGCGGCAGCGGGGGAGAGGGCCGCGAAGCCCGCTCCGACCCTCAGAAAAAAACCGCAAACAAGCCGCTTCCAGAGAGGTGACCCGTGCCTTGTTCGCGAACCGTGGGGTGTAGGGCGCGCGGCAGGGGACCGACACAATGGACGTGTACTTCCGTGGAGAGGTCGCTCAGCCTGCCCCTGCGAGGCGCTCCCGGATGCGCCCGAGCACCCGCTCGTCGGCCGGTGGAAACGTGTACGCGTCGAGCTCGCCCCGCGTCGCCCAGGTGTGCGCCGCCACCCCGAGGTGCTGCACCTCCCCCGCCGTGATGCGCGCCTCGTAGAACAGCAGCAGCACGTTCTTCGTCGGGTAGCGCCAGTAGGTGACGTCGAGGGCCGCGCCCACCGCCACCTCCACCCCGCACTCCTCGCGCATCTCCCGCGCGAGGGCCTCTTCGGGGGACTCACCGGGCTCCATCTTGCCGCCGGGAAACTCCCACGCCCCCGCGAGGTGCGTCCCCGCGGGCCGCTGGGTGAGCAGCACCCGATCGCCCACGATGCACACCGCCGCCACCACCAGCACCGGCATCCCGTCGCTCATGCGTCCTCCCGCTCCGGATCGCGGAGCACCAGCGCCTGCCCTGCGAGCACGCCCGCGAGCGTGAGGGCCACCGTCGTCAGCCCCCACGACGGGAGCGCCATCGACACCACCGCACCCGCCGCCGTCCCCACCGCCCCCACCGCGAAGGCCGCGAGGCTCCGCTCCCGCGCGCGGCGGGCCATGCGGAGGGCCGCGGCGGCGTCGCGGAGGTCGTCGGAGGCGAGGGCCATGGCGGTGTCGGTTCCGGCGCCGCCGGCGGCGTCGACGGAGATGGCGACGTCGGCGGCCGCGAGCACGGCGCCGTCGCGTCCGGGGCGTCCCACCACCGCCGCCCCGTGGCCCACCTCCGCGAGGGCACGAACCACCGC
Source organism: Polyangiales bacterium (assembly GCA_044375895.1). Taxonomy (GTDB): domain Bacteria; phylum Myxococcota_A; class Polyangia; order Polyangiales; genus CAISKJ01. The sequence goes on from JBILLV010000191.1 coordinate 1,029, forward strand.
GGCCCCCTCGTCGGGGAGCACCTCGGGCCGCAGGTTGGCCACGTCGAGCATCGCGCCGATCGCCTCCACCGTCGCCCGGCTCGCGCCGCCCAGCAGGGCGACGTCGTAGCCCGCGTCGATCATCGCCTGCACCGCCGAGCGCACCTCGTCACGGACGGCGTCTTCGAAGCCCAGCACCGCCTCCACACGCCCGTCGATCGCCACGAACACGGCCGTGCGGCCGGCCCCTTCGATGGCCGCGGCGGTCTCCTCCGCAGGCGCCACGCTCACGCCCTCGGCGAGGAGCAGCCGACGGTTGCCCACCAGCACCGGATCGCCCGCGGCGCTCACCGCCGTCACGCCGTGGCCGGGGAGGAGCGCGGGGCGACGGATGTTCTGCAGGCGCAGACCCCGCTTCGCCACGGCCTCGGCGAGGGCCCGCGCGATGGGGTCGCCCGCGTCGACCTCCTCCACCGCGGCGGCCGTCGCGATGAGCTCGGCGTCGGGGCGCGACCCGAAGGAGACCACCTCGGTGAGCTCCATGCGCCCGTGGGTCACCGTCCCGCGGAGGCACAGGGCCACGGTGCCGACGCGCGCCGCCGACTCCACGCTCGCGGCGTCACGAAAGACGATGCCCCGACGCGCCGCGGCCACCAGCGCGTCGGCGAAGGGAGACTCCGCCGCCGGAGCCGCCACCGCGCAGGGCGTGAGGGCGAGCACACACGCCGCCGCGAGGAGCCCGTCGCCGCTCGTCCAGAGCGCGTGGACGACGCCCGCGACGATCGCCAGGCCCACCGCGACGAAGGGAGCCCGCGCGCCGAACAACCGAGCGAGCGTCACCACCCGCGGCGCGGCGACGGCGACGGTCATCATGCGCGCGAGGCGGGCCCACGACACCTCGGCTCCCGCGCGCGTCGCGAGCACACGGATGCGCCCGTCGAGCACCTGCGCCCCCGCGAGCACCGCGTCGCCCGCCCGGCGCGTACGGAGTTCTCGCGCGCCCGGCCAGAGCCGCACCTGCGCCTCGCCGTCGCGCACCACCCCGTCGACGGGAACGGCCGCTCCGTGCTCGACGATCACCTCGGCGCCGGCGCGCAGGCGGGCGGCGTCGACGGTCTCGGGCGCTGCGCCGTCCTTGCCGGCGACGCGGGCGGAGAGCGGCAGGGCCGATTGCAGCAGCGTCACCCGCGCGATCGCCTCGGCCCGCCGCGCCCCGAAGAACCACGCCGCGACCGGCCCCACCGCGGCGAGCACGGCCGTCTCGCGCAGGGAGCTCGGCACCCGCTCACCCGACGAGCGCAGCGCGTCGACGAAGGGGAGCAGCGCCCCCGCGAGGCTGGCGGCCCATGCGAGGGAGGCCCGCTCGTTGCGTCGGAGCCAGAGCTCCCGGCCTGACACGGTGAGCACGGCGAGGGCGGCCGCGAAGAGGGTGATGGTGCGCGCCGCCAGCGGGAGCGACGTGAGGCTCGCGACCAGCAGCGCGAACACCGCCGCGCAGGCCGCCACCCCGGGGGGCACGGGGTCGACCGACTCGTCACGGCCGCGCGCGGGGGCGACGGCCTCGGCGTCGACGCTGCGCGGCCCGGCGTCTTCGTCGAGCAGCGCCGGGGGGATGGAGCCCAGGGGGATCGCGAGGAGGCGCAGCGTCTCGGCGAGGGAGGGGCGCTCGTGCTGCGGGCCGCGGGCGTGGGTGCGGGGGCGGCGCGGGGCGGGGCGGCCGCGCTCGCGGCACTCGCGGGAGCAATAGAACCGATAGCGCTCCTCCACCACCGCCACCTGCGGCGCGCGCACGGGGTCGACGGGCACCCGGCACGTGGCGCAGGGGACGCGGTCGGGGATCTCCAGCGCGACGGCCTCGTCGGTCACGGGGGCGCTCATACCCCGCCGCGGGGCCGCGACGGAAGGGGCTCCCCAAGGGCACCGCCCGTGTGCGATACGTGGTTGCGCCTCGTCCCTACTCTATGATTCGGAGGGTATCCGTGTCGTTCGTCACACTCCCGATCGACCCCGTCGTGCGGGCCCGCGTCGACCGCGTGGAGCTCCCCTGGAACCGCCTGGGCCTCGACCCCTACGGCGTCTCCAAGGAGCACCTGGCGGAGATGTTCACCACCTTCGGGTGGCTGTACCGGCACTACTTCCGCGTCCGGTGCTTCGGGGCCGAGCGGGTGCCGCCGCGGGGCCGCGCGATGCTCATCGGCAACCACTCGGGCGGCGTCGCGATCGACGGCGCGATGCTCATCACCTCGGCCTTCTATGAGCTCGACCCGCCCCGCCTCGCGCAGGGGATGGTGGAGAAGTTCATGAGCCGCGTTCCCTTCATCTCCGAGCGTCAGGCGCGGACGGGGCAGTTCACCGGGCTCCCCGAGACGGCCGAACGGCTGCTGCGCGACGAGCGCCTGCTGATGGTGTTCCCTGAAGGGGCGCGCGGCACCGCGAAGCTCTACTGGGAGCGCCACTCCCTGGTGGACTTCGGCACCGGCTTCATGCGCCTCGCGATGAAGACGCGCACGCCCATCGTCCCCGTGGCGATCCTCGGCGGCGGCGAGGCGCTCCCCACCATCGCCAACTCCCGCGCGCTCGGGCAGCTCCTCGGCGCGCCGTACGTGCCCATCCCCGCGTACCTCCTCCCCGTCCCGCTGCCCGTGCGCATGGAGGTCCACTACGGCGAGCCGATCCTCTTCGAGGGGACGGGCACGGAGGAGGACGAGACCATCTACGCCCACGTCGACACGGTGAAGCGCGCCATCAGCACCATGCTCCGCGAGCGCCTCCACGCGCTCGGCCGCGAGCCCGCGGAGGGACTGTCATGAGGGTGATGATCACCGGGGTCTCGTCCCCCATCGCGCGGCTGCTCGCCGTGAAGCTCCTGGAGCGCGGCCACGAGATCATGGGCCTCGACCGCCGCGCGTGGGAGAACGCCCCCGCGGGCGTCGAGATGCACGCCGTCGACATCCGCAAGCGCGCCGCGGAAGATCTCTTCCGCAAGTGGCGCCCCGAGGCCGTCGTCCACATGGCCACGGTGACCCACCTCGTCGCCGCCACGGAGGAGCGCTACCGCATCAACCTCGGCGGCACCCGCGCCGTCTTCGAGCACGCGAGCGCGTACGGGGTCGAGCACGTGGTGTTCGTGGGGCGGCACACCTACTACGGGGCCGGCGCCGACCACGCGCTCTACCACCACGAGGAAGACCCACCGATGGCGGTGAGCACCTTCCCCGAGCTCGCCGACCTCGTCGCCGCCGACCTCTACGCGTGCCAGTCGCTCTGGCGCTTCCCGTCGCTCGCCACGTCGGTGCTCCGCTTCGTGTACGCGCTCGGCCCCACCGGACACGGCACCCTCGCGAGCTTCCTCAAGGGGCGCTACGTGCCGATGGTGGCGGGCTTCGACCCGCTGTTCCAATTCATGCACGAGGAGGACGTCGCGAGCGCCATAAGCGCCTCGCTCGACCAGCGCCTCCGCGGGGTGTTCAACGTCGCCGGCCCCGCGCCCCTGCCCCTCTCGGTCATCGTCCGCGAGGCGGGGCGCAGGGCCGTTCCGCTCCCCGAGGTGGCGTTTCAGCTCATGCGCGGTCGCTTCGGCCTGCCGCGCCTGCCGCCGGGCGCCGTGCAGCACGTGAAGTTTCCCGTGGTGATCGACGACGGGGCCTTCCGCAAGGCCACAAGCTGGTCACACGCCCACGACGAAGACGGCTGCATCTCGGACTTCAGCCGCGCTTTTCCTCGCCCCGTGTAGCCCCCTCCGCCGTGACTTCGGCCGCCTCCGTCGCAGGGGCTTCGTCCGCCGCCACCCGCACGCCCGTCGCGCCCGCTCGCTGCCGCTCCACCGCCGCGACGATCTCGCCCGCGTTGTCGGCCGACACCACGTGCTTGTGCGAGCGCCCGCGGTCGTCGGTCCACTCGACCTCGACGCACTGACCGGTGCCGCCGGGGACGCTGTAGCACCACGCGCCGTCGAGCGAGCGGCGGATGCCCCAGCCCCCGAAGCGCTTCCAATCGTAGGGGATCGTGCGAACAGAGGTGATCTGGCGGAGCGCGATCGTCGGACCGAAGAGCCCGAGCTGCACGTGGAGGTGCGTCGCCGTCACCACCACCCGGAGGTGCGAGAAGAGGACCCCGACCAGCGCCGTCGCCGTGATCGACAACAGGGCGGGGAGCAGGGACGGGAGCAGGGGCGCGCCCGTGACGAGCGTCGCCAGGAGCCCGCTCAGCCCCGCGAGGCCGAGCAGCGCGAAGAACCACCCGGGCATGCGCTTCTTCGCCCGCGCGAGGGCCGCGCCCCCCTCCATGTAGCGGGCCTCGTAGGCGTCGGTCGGAGACGGCTCGTCGGACATGGGCCGTGTGCATATCCCGGTTGAGGCTTTTCCGCATCCCGCCGTTGAAGCCCTCGCTGGCACACGGGTGCCTCCCGCCCGAAACGAGACCCACTGCATGGAAGCCCACGCCGCCCGCCTGCGCGGAGACGACCTCCCGCCGGCCGTCCCCATCGCGCTCCTCGTCGCGGGGCTTCTCCTGGAGTTCGCGGCGCTCGAACGCTGGCAGCCCGCGTTCATGGAACACCCCGCCGTCACCACCGCCCCGCCGCCCAACGCCGCAGAGCCGCCCGCCGGAGACGCGCGACGAGCTGGTGTCCGTCCGCCGCGGCGCCACGCGGCGCGAGGAGCTCATCGCCCACACCGCCGGGGAGCTGTACACCGCGCGGGAGGAGCTCAGCCGGCTGCGCATCGTCGCCACCAACGGGCAGGCCGGGCACGAGCAGGCGGTGGCCGAGCTCGACCAGCTCCGCGCGGTGCTGGAGCGTCAGGCCGCCGAGCTGCAGAAGGCGCGAGAGGGCGAGGTGCGCGCGATGAGCGCCGCCCAGCGCGACCGGGAGGAGCTCACCCGCATGCGGCTGATGGCCTCGTCGCTGACGGACGATGTGCGGCGCGCGCAGGAGTTCGAGCGGCGGATGCGCGAGCTCGCCGCCCGCCGCGAGGAGGAGCTGTCCCACTCCCGCGAGCGCGAGCAGGAGCACTACGGCGAGCTCACCCGCCTCCGCGCGAGCTTCTCGTCGGTGACCGAAGAGCTCGCCCGTCGCCGCGAGGAGGGCAACAAGCTCGACGCGCTCCACGCCCAGGTGCGCGAGATCAACCACCGCATGTCGAACCCGGCGATGCTCCGGGAGGCGTCGTCGGATGAGCCCGTCGCCATCGCCTCCCGCGTGACCCGCCCGCCGCGCCGCACCCTCTCCATCGCCCCGGCCGAGAACGATCAAGCGACCGGGTGACCTCCGCCCCGCTTCGGTGGTAGGTATCGGTCGCCATGGGACGAACCGACACCAGCCGCTCACTCGTCAACCAGTCTGCCCTCCTCGGCGGCGCGCTCGGGCTCCTGCCCTTCCGCTTCGCCGCGCCGGCCGTCGCGGCGCTCGGGGTGAAGATGCTGAAGGACGTGCGCGACACCTTCGAGGTCGAGTCGAGCCCCGTGGAGCAGGCCGCCGCCGCCGCCGTCCTGGGCGCTGGGGAGTTCGCGCTCGGCCAGGTGACCCGCGTCGCGCGCGTGGCGCCGTGGGTGGGTCCGGTGCTCAGCGGCGTGCTCACCGCGGCGGCCGTGAAGGCCCTCGGCGAAGGCGCCATCGCGTACTACCAGTGGTCGCGCAACGAGCGCGAGGCGCCCGCCAACCCGGCGTCCGTGCAAGACGGCGAAGGCCACCGCGTCGCGTTCTGATCGTGATAGCGTCGACGGGGTCGTGACGATGCTCCGCCCCCTCGTCGCTGCGCTCGCGCTCACGCTCTCCAGCGGTGCCGCTTCTGCGCAGTCCGCGCGCCGTCACCGCCCCGCCGCCGCCCCGCCCGCTGCCCCGTGGCGCCGCCTCGCGCTCCTCCGCGTGGTGGGCTCGGTGGCTGACCTGCGTGGCGATGGGCTCGCGGGGGAGACGGTGTGGTCGGTGGACGTGCACGCGGGGATGCGGCTGCTAGTCCCGACGACGCCGCCGGGGCGCTACTGGTCCTTCGGCGCCGACGTGGGGGCGTCGATCGGACCGCGCGCCGGCGAGAGCCCCACGCTCTGGCTCGGCGGGCTCGGCGTGGGCTACGGGAGTGTGTGGCTGATGGCGATGTGGTCGCCGCGCTTCGTGTTTGGCGAGGTGCAGGGGGCGACCGCCATCGGGGTGCGCAACACCCTGTCGGCGTGCATGTTCATGGGGCTCGCGTGCGTGGACATCGCGCACCAGCACCTCTGGCTCGACCGCGCGACGCAGCAGGACATCCGCCTGTCGTTCGGGCTCGACCTGGGCATGGTCGCGCAGCTCCTGGTGCAGTTCGCTGAGGCGCGGCCGGGTTAGAGCCGCACGCGCTGGATGGTGTAGCAGTCGCGCACCGCGGGCCACGCGCGGGCGACGACGGGGCCCGCGGCGCGCATCCAGCGGGGGAGGCGGTGCGGGTGCGCGTAGAGCAGGTCGTAGAAGCTCTGCGAGCCCTCCAACGTGACGCCCGGCGCGAAGGACGCGATGGCCTTCGGGTCGGCGAGCGCCCACACGAAGCGGGCGTCGAAGTGGCGCATGGCGTCGTGCGCCCCCTGGAGCCTCACCACGGGCTCGGTCATCGCGTCGAACACGAACGTCGCACCCGGCAGCGCCGCGCGGAGCCGCGCGAACACGCGACGCACCTCGGGCTCGTCGAGGTAGACGAGCACCCCTTCGCTCAGCACGAGGCAGGGGCCCGCGGCGTAGGGGCGGAGCGCGTCGAAGGCGCTCTGCTCGGTGAGCGACGCGGCGAGGGTGGTGCGGCGATCGTCGTCGGTGAAGAAGCGTCGGCGCAGGGCGACGACCTCGGGGAGGTCGAGCGCGACGTGGCGGGCGCGGCCGTTGTCGATGCGCGCGGGGCGGCTGTTGAGCCCGGCGCCGAGCTCGATGACGGTTCCATCGGGGTGGCGGGCGAGGAAGTCGCGCGCCCAGCCGTCGATGAGGGCCGCCCGCACGCAGCACCCGAGCTGGCTGGCCTGCGCGTCGCGGAGGACGGCGAAGTCGAAGTCGAGCGCGCCCACGATGGCGACGGCCGAGGGGTCGCGGAGCACGCCGTCGGCGCGACGCGTCTCCTCGGCGCGCGCCCACAGCGGAACGAGCAGCGTGCGCGCGACCGGGCCGAGCGCGAGGGGGATGCGAGCGGGCGCGGGGGGCGCGTTCATGGGCGGGAGGGTAGGGAGTAGAGGGTGGGGAGAGGAAGGGGGAGCTGCGGTGGACAGCAAAGCCGGTCTTGGTGTATCGCCCGGAGGCCGCGCAGCAGCAGTGGTGGTCGTGCACTGTCGCTGCCCGTCAGGAGCACGCGATGTCTACGCCCTCAAGAGCCGGTACCCTCGACGACGCGTACCGGACCTGCAACCACAACAAGCCTCTGGAGAGCGATGACGACCGCTACCAAGACCTGTCGAGCGCGAGGGGTGACAACACCGCGGCGAGCATCAAAGCGCGGCTGACGCGCAGCGAGCCCGGTGACTTCGTCCACGTTGCCTTTGTCAGCCACCGCGGTGCAGGCAAAACCACGGAGATCTTTCGCGTCTGCGATCACCTCCGACACTCGCACTTCAGCTATTATTTCGAGGCGAACCTCCAACTCGACGAGCGTCACATCACCACGGAGGACCTCTTCCTCACGCTCGCGCTCGGTGTCGAAGAGCACTTCGAGAAGAACGAGATGCCGCTGCCGAACGAGCTCGTCGCCGCAGTGCATCGCTGGTTCTCGGAGGTGGTCAAGACCACGGAATGGGGCAAGGAGTTGAGTGGGGCGCTCGAGACGCAGGGGAGCGTCGGCGGCGAGATCCCCTTCTTCGCGTCGGTGAAGGCTGAATTGAAGGCTCTTCTGCGCACGGAGAGCAAGTACCGGGAGCAGGTGCAGGACGCCTTCCGCCGTTACCCTGGCACGCTCCTCCGCCACGTGAACAACCTGCTCGATGCGGCCAATGAGCGCCTGGGCGACAGGCAACTCCTCGTCGTCATCGACAACCTCGATCGCTACGACCCGAAGGTGGTGGACGACTTGCTGTTCAGGGCGGGACGTCCCATCCGCGACCTGCGGTGCCATCTGATTGTGACCCCGCCGATCGCGCTCTACTACAAGCCGCTGAGCGAGCCGATCCACCGTGCATTTCACCCCGAGCTGATGAACACCGTACGGCTGCGGCGTAAGGAGCAGGGCTACGGGGAGTTCGACCCGCAAAGCCCCGGCCGCAAGGTGCTCCTCGCAGCCCTCGACAAGCGTATGGAGGTGTCGAAGCTGATCCCTGATGCTGCGGCCCAGAATCGACTGGTGAGCGCTAGCGGCGGGGCGATTCGCGACCTGCTCCGGCTCGTGCGTGAGGCGATCCTGTTGGCCCCGGTCGCGGCGCTCGACTTCGCCACGATCGACCGTGCGGCCGCTCGGCTGCGCATCGACATGCGAGATCGGATCAACGCCAACGGGTGGGCGCCGACGCTCGCGCGGGTCATGCGTGAGCATCAGGTCAACGACGACCCCGTCTGCATGGACGTGCTCTACCAGCAACTCGCGCTCAAGTACAACGGCGAGGGCTGGTACGACGTACACCCGCTGGTCGCGGAGATCCCCGAGGTGCGCGACGCGCACGCGAAGGCGTTGGGCGAGTCGGCAGAGCCGCTTCCGAAGGCGCACTGAGCAGCCATGAACGGCGACGCGCCCGTTCATGACGGCGTGGACGATTCTTGGATCGATGCGGCCTACGCCGACGAGGACCGCGCGGTGCTGCTGCGCTACCTCCAGCTCTCCGCGGGTGACGAGTTTCAGCTCGCGGCGGTGGAGGTGCAGACGCCAGTGGCGCGGCGGGCGCTGCTGACGTGGCTCCGCGTCCGGGTGCCCGACCGTGCGCTCATCGAGATGTCTCTGAAGTCGCTGCCGGGCATCGCGTTGCTCGACGAAATTCAGGAGCGCCTGCCGCCGCCCGAGGCTCGTGGCGCGCGCTCGGTGCTCGTTCTCACCGAGCTCGAAGAGGTACGCGGCGCAGCGCTCGACCCGCAACCGTCGCTCTTCATGCGCCTGAACCTCGAGCGCGACCCGCTCGCGCGTGGGCTGCCGATGACCTGTCTGTTGGTCGCGCACCCCGCAGCGCTGCTGAAGCTACGCACGGTCGCGCCGGACTTCTGTCACTATTTCAGCGCGATCGTGCGGCGGCGGGAGGAGGTCGAGGAGCCACCAGCAATGCCCTTCGAGGCGCCTGCCCAGCGAGACGACCTGTCGCCGAGCGGGTGGCTCTCGTATGCCGAGTCCGACTGGCCCGCGCTGTTGCGTGCCGCGGATGACGCCGTCGCGCGTGGGGAATATGAGCGTGCGCGCGATCATCTCGCGGAGTTTCGCGCGACGAAGGACTGGGAAGCATGGCGTCCCGAGGCGACGTTGATCGAGGGGGCCCTGACGACGGAGACACAGGGCGTCGACGCGGGGCTCGCAGCGCTAGCGCAAGTGAGCGAGGCACCCTCCCCTCGCCCGTCGACGGACGTACGCGCGCGGCTGCTACGCGCGGACCTTGAGCGAGCGCGCGGGAACCTCGAGGTGTCGGACGCGTTGGCGACCGAGGCACAGGCGATTGCGACCGCGACCGGGCGATCGGACCTGCGCGCGTTGATGCTCGCCCGTCAGGCGCGTCAGATCGCAAATATGGGGGCGGTCGATGCTGCCCTCGACTCGTTGGGTGAAGCCCGCACCCTGTTCCTGCTGCAGGGGCGCACGCGTGAGGCGTGGGAGACATCGCTTGTCGTCGCTTCGCTACGTGTGCGAACCGGAGCTTGGGACGCGGCGATCGCCATCTGCGATGACGAACTGCTCCCCACCGCGAGGGAGGTACTTCGAGACGATCGGCTCGCGGCGCGGGCGCTGGAGGAGAAGGCCGTCGTACTCCAATTTCGCGGACGCTTGGATGAGGCGCTTCAGATCCGCCGTGCGCAGCTCGCGGTCTTCGAACGGAGAGGAGACGTCCGCCATAGCGTCGCGGTTCAGGGCAAGATCGCGGACATCCATCAAGATCGCGGCGACCTCGCGGAGGCCCTGCGCATTCGCACCGAGGTCCAGTTGCCCGCCCACGCGCAGCTCGGGGACCGAAGGGAGCGCGCGATCACCCTGGGCAAGATTGCGGACGTGCTGGTCAAGCTCGGCGACGCGGACGAAGCGCTCCGCCTTCGCATGGAGGAGGTCGTACCCGTGTTCCGAGCGCTCGGGGAGCTGCGCGGGCTCGCCGTCACGCTCGGGAAGGTGACCGATACGCTCATCACACACGGGGAGCACGACGAGGCCCTCCGATTGCTTCGTGAGCAGGTGCTCCCCGCCCTAACCCAAATCGATGCGCGCCGAGACATCGCCGTCACGCACGCGCGCATCGGCGCGATCCTCGTGATGAAGGGTGGTACCGCAGAGGCCATCACGCACCTCGAGGTAGCGCGCGAGGAGTTCGATCACCTCGGCGACGTCCACGAGCAAATCTCCGCGCGCGTGTGGCTCGCGAAGGCCCTGTGGGGCGCCGGGAACACCGTGGGGGCGCTCAGGGAGTCGCAAGCCGCTCTCTCTCTAGCAGAGGCGAGGCGCGAGCCTCATTGGCTCTCCGAAGCGGCGCGAGATTCCATCTCGCTCCTGCTCGCTCTCCACCGTCCGCAAGAGGCCGACGCTACCTACGAGCGGGTATCCGTGCTCCTCGCCGAGGACGGCCGCTGGAACGCTCTCGACTCGCTGGCACCCGTGAAGGCTCGCGTCGATCACGCCCTCGCGACCCCGCACTCGCCCTCGAAGCGTCGCCGATCGTGATGGATCCGTGGCGCACAGTTGCATTGCCCTTCGAACACCCGCCCCGCAACCGTCGCCCACACCCCTGTTCGTCGAACACTCCCTTCCGCAGCCGCCGCCCACCGCCCTGTTCTTCGAACACCCCCTTCCGCGCCCGCCGCCTTCACCCGTGTTCGTCGAACACTCCCCTCCGCAGCCGCCGCGACCCCGTCATGTCTTCGAACACCCACGTCCGCGGCGCGATGTTCGACTTCTGGACCGAGCGTTTCGGCCATTGCGGGCCGTCCCTCCGCGGGTGCATCTCTGCCTCTGCGCACGTCGCGCAGAGAGGCACCCGACACCCCACATGGCGTCCAAGATCGTCACCACGAAGCAGAAGCAGGCCGAGCAGATCAAAGAGGCGATCCGCACGCACGGCGGGGTGATCTCCGACGCGCTCCAGGCGAAGGCCGCCCGGCGCGGCGCCGCCCTCACCGCCGTGCAGACGCTCCTCCAGTTTGCGCACGACGCGGTCGACGACGCCCTCACGCAGGCCGCCGACGCCGACGCCGCGCACGAGGCGGAGCTCGCCGACGACCACGCGCCCCGCGAGGCCCGCGACGCCGCGGCGGAGACGCTCCGCGGCAACCTCGTCGACCTCCGCCGCACCACCGCGACGCTCTACGGCGACCGCCAGGTGAAGACGCTGGCCTTCCCGGCGGAGATCCCGCGCGACCCCGCGCTGGTGGAGCGCGTCGCCCTCGACGTGCTCGGCGCGCTGCGCAAGGGCCCGCTGCCCGCGCCGCTCCTCGTCGGCATCAGCCCGGTGTCCACCGACGCGTGGATCGGGCTGCTCGAAGCCGGGCTCGACGCCCTCACCACCGCCCGCGCCGACGTGACCCGCGAGACCCAGGAGGCCCGCGCCACGCAGACCGCCAAGGACCGCACCAGCGCCGCCCTCACCGACGCGATGGTTGCCGCCGCGCAGCTCACCGTCAGCCTCGCGCGCCTCGCCGGGACGCCCGAGCTCGTCGCGGGCCTGCGGGGGACGATCTTCCGCGGCGCCGCGAAGGGGGCCAACGACGACGCGGAGGACGCGCCCGCCAACGACGACACCACCGACGCGGAGCCCGTGGCCGACGCGGCGAAGCCCGCCGAGCCGGTGACGCCCGCAGCCGCGACGCCCAAGCCTGGCGCCTCCGTACCGCCCGCGGCGCCGAAGGGCGGAGCCGCGACGAAGCCCCGCGCCGCCGCCGCCCGCCGCAAGCGCTGACGAAGCGTCGCCTCCCGTCGCCCGCAGGGAGCATCCACCCACACCGCGCCCGATCACCCCCCGATCGCGCCCCTCACCACGGCCTCACCTCCGCCCCCGTCCCCGCCACCCACACCACGCGGAACGCCGTCGCCGCCCGCAGCTCGCCCCCGTACGCCCGCACCGGCACGGCCTCCAGCAGCGCCACCGCCGCGCCGCAGTCCCCGCGCGTCGCCGCCTCCAGCGCGAGCTTGCGCCACTCGGCCACGCGCGTCTCCCGCGGCAGCGCCATCACCGCCGCGTGCGCCTTCACGAGCGCGGCGCGGTCCTTCGCGGTCGCGCCCGTCGGCCACGCGGTGGGCTTCTTCGCGCGCGTCCGCTGGGCGCTCGTCACCTTCACCCCGAGGGTCGTCGCGAAGTCCTCCAGCTCGCGCGCGAGCCCCAGCGCCGCGGCGTCCTCCGCCACCGCCCGCAGCGTCTCCGACGGAACCTCACCCGCGGCCTCCTTCCACCGCAGCAGGAAATCGCGCGCCGTCCCCGCGCGCCCGGTGCCCAGCAGGTAGCGCAGCCACGCGTGGGCCTCGTCCTGCGGGAGCGCGCTGTCGCTCAGCAGCCCCGCGTCCCAGTGGCGTCGCGCGTCGTCGAAGCGCCCGCGCTCCACGTACGCCACGCAGAGCGCGAGGCGGTAGCCCCAGTACGGCTCGTACCCGACGGCCTTCTCCGCGCGCTCGAACCACGCCTTCGCCTCGTCCGCGTGGTCGAGCGCGTCGTGCATCGCCGCGACCGCCGCCATCACATCGGGCGTCGTCAGCACGTCGGCGTTGAGCCACTGGCCGTGCTCTTCGAACACCTTCGCGCAGTCCCGCGCATCGCCGCGGCGCCCCGCGTTCGTGAAGATCACCACCGCGTCGGCCAGCGCCGCGTACTTCTGGTGCGGGTGGTTGACGCGCTCCGCCGCCGCCCGCGCCTTCTCCCCCTCCCCTCGCCGCGCGTGCAGGCGAACCAGCGCCCGCACCCAGGCGGAGGTCGGTTGGATCTGCCGCCAGTCGAGCCCATCGAGCGCCGCGAGCGCCGCCGCGCACAGGTCGTCGAAGCCCGCGTCGGGCGGATCCCACCCGGCCGCCACCACCGCGTGCGCCCGCACCGTCTTCAGCGCGACGCCCATCGGCGCCAGCGCGTGCTTCGCGGCCGCCGGCGCGTCGCCCACCACGTCCACGGCGCCCCAACGAAGCGGCCACGCGAAGCGGCGCTCCACCGCCCAGCAGAGGGCGCCGTCGAGCTGCGTCGTGAGGGACTTCGGCGCGATCACGAGCCCGTTGGCGAAGGCCGTCACCCACGCGGGGGCGTCGCCGAGCGCGAAGGTGGGGTCGGGCCGCAGCGCGTCGCCGCGGTCGCCCTTCTCGTCCTCCAACGGCTTGAGCCCGGCGGCCTCGCGGAGCAGCGTGTGATCGCCGAGCACCGCCCCGTCGCTCGCCCGCACAAAACGGATGCACCTCGGCCCGAGCGCGACGATCACGTCACCCGCTCCCCAGAGCACGCCGCGCGTCCCATCGGGTGCGGGGAGCGTCCGTTCGAGCGCGGGGACGTCGCCGAGCGACCACACCGCGATGGCGCCATCGGCCGTGAGGCACAGCCCGCGCGTCGCGTCAGGTGACCACTGCCACCCGCAGAAGTCCCCCGGCGACGGTGCCACCGCGGAGGGCTTCGTCGCGAGCGTGTACCGATGCACCCCGTCGTCGAAGACGTGAACCGCGCCCGCCACGCCGCCCGCCTCCGGCACCACCGCCGCCAGCCGCGTGACCTTCCCCCGCTCGCCGAACGACAGCGCCCGCACGCCCGCGTACGCCGCGAGCGTGCGGGTCGTCGCGCCCGTCACACCGTCGCGCAGCGTGATCCCGTCGGTGGCGTCGGCGAGGACGAGGCCGTCACGACTCCACGCCACGGGGGCGGTCACGGGCTGGAGCCACGTCACCTGTCCCTTCGCGTCGGTGACGTACGCCTGGCGCGACGAGTGGCCGTAGACGCGGGTTCCGTCGGACGACCAGCGGAGGTGCTCGCGAACCTCCACCGCGGCCCCCTGGAGCTGCGCGCGAACGCCGCGGGCGAGCTTGTTGGCGAGAGGCGCCGGCTTCGGATCACGGTAGTAGAGGTGCCGCCCCGTGCGCTTCCCTGCGTCGAGGCCGACGAAGAAGCCGGGCACCTCGGAGTCGCTCCAGCACGCGACGCACACGCGGCCTCCGTCGGGCGACCAGCACCAGGCGGGCGGGTGGTCGTCGCCGTTCGTCGGGGACGTGTGGCTCTGGGGTTTGGTCTCCTTGTCGAAGGGGTCCCACGCGCCGATGGCGTTGGTGTTGTGGGCGAGGCCGAGGCGTTCGCCGTCGGCGGTCCATTGCACGGCGCCCGGGGAGTCGAGCCAACCGACGCCGCCGTCGATGGGGTCGAGGGTGTTCACGCAGCGCCCCGTCGCGAGCTCCCAGAGCTGAACGACGCCGCCGCGCTCGTACGCGTTGCCGCACCAGCTCCCGAGCGCGAGGTGTCGTCCGTCGGGGCTCAGCGCGAAGCCGGTGATGAGGCCCTGCTGCCCGTGTGCGTGCGCGAGCTGCGCGCCGAGCGCCCGCACCTTCGCCGTGGCGAGCCGGTGTGCGTCGGTGACGCCGTGCTTCGCCTCCACCGCGCGGAGGTGCTCGCGCAGCGGGACGAGGTCGCGGGCGACGTCGAACTTCGCCTGGTCGATCGCACCGATGGCGACGGCGAGCGCGACGGGGTCGTCGGGGAAGGCCGCGGGCGTCGCGGCGACGGGTGGGGGCGGCGCGGCCGGGGCCTTCGCGGCGGGCTCCTTCCCCGCGAGGACGGCGAGGAGCGCGGCCTCGTCGAGCACGGTGACGCCGAGGGCGCGGGCCTTGTCCAGCTTGCTCCCGGCGGCGTCGCCCGCGAACACCAAGTGCGTCTTCGACGACACCGAACCCGCCATCTTCGCGCCGAGCTTCGTGAGCTTGTCGCTCACCTCCGCGCGCTTCATCGACTTGAAATCACCCGTGAGGACGACCGTCTTGCCTTTGATGTCCATCGCGCGGCGACGGTACAACGGGGGCGGCGATCGTCCAACGGTCGCCGCCGCCCGCTACCGCAGCACGAAGTACCGCTGCGTCCAGCCGTGGCACCGCGCGGCGGCGGGGTCGAGCGGTCGCGCCGTCGCCCGTCGGGGTGAGTTCGGCCGCCGCGTCGCGCGGCGCGGAGGCGTCGAGCCCGCCCACCGGAATCACCACGTCACCATCGCCCGCCGAACACCCCGCCAGCACGAACGCTGCCACCACGATGGCGTGGGCGTGGACGGGCGCGCCAGCGGGGCGCGGGCCGTTCATGTTCCCTGCGGGCGGGCGGAGGGGTAGAGTCCGCGCATGACGAGCCCTCGGATCCAGATTCCCCAACGGTTCGAGTCCCTCAAGAACCTTGCAGAGGACGATAAGCTCGCCACCATCGTTCGGCCCGTGCGCAGCGGGCTCGCGGTGATCCAGCAGATCTATGACGACATGTTGGGGGCTGGACAGGGCGCTTTCCTGGTACTCCAGGGGCCACCGGGGTCGGGAAAGTCGACGTTCTTGCACACGCTAAAGCTGTTCCTCGACGCCGTGACGACGATCACGATCGACGCGGAGCTGCCGGTCGAGGAGGCGATCCTGGAGACCCCCGCGAGCGCCGAGTCCCTACGCGTCTTCATCCTCCGCGGCCGCGAGGACGTCGCGACCCTCCAGGAGGCCGAGCTCGACCGCGCGCTCCACGGCATCAACGAGTTCATTCGGTCGAGGGAGGGGCTCCGAACGCTCGTCGTCTGGCCGTGCAACAGCCCGGAAGCGGCGCGGAGGATCCTCGCAAAGGCCCGGCTCATCGGCGGCGACGCGTTGCTCGGGTTCTTCCCCGATGGGTACTCGTTCGAAGGGCTCCCGAAGTCGGAGTACCTCGACGTGGCGCGTGGGACGATCCAGGCCCTCAACGGGGGTGCGACCCTCCTCGCGGCGGGCATCACGGAGGAGCGAGCCCTCGAGCTCGCCCGCGGCGCGCCGACCATCGGCGCCTACCTCCAGAGCCTGCGCCATGAGGAGCAGCGAAACCGCACCACCCTCGCCAACCACCTCGCCGAGCGCGAGCGCTACAACCTCTGGGTCGTGGTCATCGCCGGAAACGACCCCGAAACCGAGGTCGGCACGCTCACCCACGGCGCGCACTTCAGCGCCGACATTGAGCGACTCCTTGCGTCTACGGACGCCAACGTCGTGCAAGACCTCCGACGGTACCCGGCGAAGCTGGGACTCCTGGGGCGTACCTTCGACGCGCGCGTTCTCTTCGTCCCCTTCATGACAGCGGTGCGCGTCGTTCAGGACCACGCGGGCGACGAGCTCCGCGCGGCGCTCATTGCGAGCGGGTTCCCGGCGCGGACGCAGGGAGACGGCCTCGACCGCCTCCGATCGAGCCAGCTCGCGCGCGCGCTCCGCAGCGAACCGGTCGCGCTGAGACCCCCCGGGCGTCCCCCCGAAGAAGCGCGCAGGAATGAATTCAGGCTCCTGAGCCAGCACGCAAGGGCGGACGACGGTGCGCTGAACCGAGCGGTCGCCGACGCGTTGGTCGCCGCGGGGCTGATCCAATCCTATACGCTGGAGGCCCCACTCGGCGCCACGCAAGCTCGCAGCGCCGACGTCCTCTGCCGCGCCGCGCATACCACCGCGCGCCTCGAGTTCATGTGGCGGGCGAGCACCACCACCGGCGAGATCGCGCGCTATGTCCTGGAGAAGCTCTACAACTACGGCCGCGCGATCGGCTTCCTCAATGGCTCGTAGCGCCGCAGCCCGCGGCCGAGGGGAAAGCGCCCGAGCGGGGCTGTGTGGCGTTCCCTGAACTCGAAGCGATCGCCCGCAGAGCCCGGCTCAGGGCGGACCTTGCCTGCGATCAGAGTCTTTCTGAGAGGGCAAGCCCGTAGCCCACGATCCGTTCCAGCGCGCGCTGTGTGGTGGACTCCGGCGTGAGCCGCACGGCGAGGTCGCGCGCCCACGTGGCGAGCGGCGA
>JBILLV010000528.1:0-4617 GCA_044375895.1 Polyangiales bacterium
CCATCACGCTCAACGGCGATCCAGCGCCCCTCTAGGGTATCCCGGGCTGCACAATCCTTCTCCGAACACGACAGGTTATTCCCCTCATCGAGGCGCACTGAGCATTGGCTCGCACTGCTCGCTGGTGACGAGCGCAGTGTGACCGAGGCATGATCCGCTTCGAAGTCTCCCATGAAGTGCTCTCGATACCAGATGAAAGTCAGCGGACCTCCGATCGCCAACCCGAAGAAGATCGCAAAGCCCTTGACGGTCGCCGCAAGCCCGAAGCGCTTGACACAGATGCGGAAGATCTTCACGGTGAGCCACAGGGCGAAAATCCCCGCGGCGATCATCAGGAGAATCGGAAGAATGACGGTTAGGAAGAAGTAGATCGCCCAGGCCGCAAGAGTCAATCCGAGCAGACCGACGACCGCAGATGAGCACCCCGCGGAGCTCCCCTGCGCACGGCTATTGCCTTTGAATGGTGCTTGAAGGACGTCGAGGAATGGGTCGACAAAAACCTGTGCTACGTTTGGAGCAATTCGGTGCCCACATCGAGGGCAATCACGCCCTGACGTACCCATGTAGCCGCATTTTGAGCATTCCTCTGGTTGCTCTGTGGAAGTGTGTGGCTCCGATTGAAATAGACCCATGACTTCTTGCCGTATCCTTGTGATGCTCGTATCCGTTCCGTCTCGAAATCCTCAACGCTCTACAGCGTTTCTTTGCCTCGGCCGCGGCTGCCCAACATCGTAGTCGGACGCCCGCTGGCATCGTAACCCCGCCCACCCGCAGTTCGGCCGCCGCGGCCTAGCTCCCGAACGCCCTCCCGGCGGCCTAGCCCCCGAACGCGCCCCTTCCGCTCAGCACGCCTCGTGCCAGCTCCCGCTCCCCCTGCGCGTCGATTTCCGTCCCAAACACGCAACATTTCCCGCGCCGCTTCGATAACCCCGCGCGCCCTCTTCCCCCACCGGGCGCCTGGAGTCTTCCCATGACGCTCATCGAAGCCTTGCAGAACACCCTCCGCCGCCTGCACTACTCCCCGCGCACGGAGGAGGCGTACGTCCACTGGACGCGCGAGTTCATCCGCTTCCACCAGCGCCGTCACCCCCGCGAGCTCGGCGCCCCAGAGATCACGGCCTTCCTCAACGACCTCGCGGTCCGCCGTCGCACCGCGGCCTCGACGCAGAACCAGGCCCTCTGCGCGCTGGTGTTCCTCTACCGCAAGGTGCTCGAGCTCGAAGTCCCTGCGCTCACCGGCCTCGAACGCGCGCACCGCCCCGTGCACCTCCCGGCGGTGCTCTCGCGCCGCGAGGTCGTCGCGCTGCTCGACCACCTGGAGCCGCCCTTCCGTCTCATCGGCGAGCTCCTCTACGGCGCGGGCCTGCGCCTCCTCGAAGCCCTCTCGCTGCGCGTGAAGGACATCGACTTCGACCGCCACCAGATCACGGTGCGTCGCGGCAAGGGCGAGCGCGACCGACCCGCGCTCCTGCCGACCCGCGCGCGCGACCCACTCTCCGCGCAGCTCGACCGCGTGGCCCGTCGCCACCGCGCGGAGCTCGCCGCGGGCCGCGGGGAAGTTGATCTCCCCCACGCGCTCCGCACGAAGATGCCGCACGCGGCGACCAGCCTCGCGTGGCAGTACGTCTTCCCCGCGTCGCGCCCGTGCACCGACCCAGCCACCGGTCGCCTCGGCCTCTACCACCTGCACGAGAGCGCGGTGCAGAAGGCCGTGCAAGACGCCGTGAGGGCCGCCCGCATCGACAAGCGCGCGAGCTGCCACACCCTCCGCCACAGCTTCGCCACCCACCTGCTCGAAGCCGGCACCGACATCCGCACCATCCAGACCCTGCTCGGCCACCAGGACGTGCGCACCACGATGATCTACACGCACATCATCGACCGCGGGCCGTTGGGCGTCGTGAGCCCTCTCGACCGCTGACCGACCCGCGCGTGTGTGCGACCGCATCGCCATGCCCGGCAATGCTACCGCCGAAGCATTCCCCCTCGTCAAGCGCGCATTCGACCCGGCGCCGCGCGCATTGCCCCCACGCTTCATTGCGTTTCACCCTGCGCCGCGCGCATTCGACCCACACTTTGCGGCATTCGACCGACGTTTCCGTACGTTTCACGAACGCTCGTCGTTCGCCCAACGTCGCGCGGCGTCCGTCCCACCGACGCGGGCGTCGGTCGAATGGACGCCGCCGCGCACTTTTCTCTCCGCGGCGTTCATACCACCCGCCGCTGCGTCCGTTGGAGGAGTTGGAAGCGACGCGCAATGCACGGGCCGGGATGTTCCATGGACCGCGCGCGGCGTGGCGCACCAGGAAGGAGGATGAAGAGATGAAGAAGAAAGCAGACGAGAAGGTCGAGGCGACCCTCGCGGCGGCGGCGGCGCTCCACAAGGCGACGCTCGACCCCGACGAGGTGGCCCTGCTCAACGGTCTCCCGACCGGCGCCGCGCGCGCCGAGCGGGCGAAGCTCACGCAGGCCGAGACCCTGATGGACGAGGAGACGCTCGCGGGGCTCCAGCGCTACCGGAGCTTCTTCGCGTCGGCCGACGTGGACGTGTCCGAGGCCCTGGCGGCGCTCCCACGCGCGCTGGTGTTGCGGGCGCTCAAGCACCGGCTCGAAGGGGCCCTGGCGATCGTGCAGCGCAACCTCGCCGACGCGGTCGACCCGATCGCGACGGCGTCGTCGGAGGTTCACCGGCTGGTGGCGGCGGCCCCGGAGCACAGCAAGGTGCGGGCGGCCTTCGCGCAGATGGAGAAGCGCTGGCAGGAGACCTTCAAGGGCGGCAGAGCCTCGAAGGCCACGGGCGAAGAGCCCGCCGCGAAGACCGACACCACCGACACCGCCGACAAGACCGCGAAGCCCGCCTGAGCCTCGTCGTCGCCCTCCGCAGGTGCGCGGCGCCGGTCCCTCGACGGCGCCGCGCATCTCGGGGCCTTCTCCACCTACCTCCGTGGAGAAGTAGCTGCTTCCCAGGGCAAGCATCAAAGCGCTGGGGTTGGTCGCTGTCGCTCCCGCACCCGCAGGCTACGGTCAGCGGCGCCCTCCGGGCTTCCAGAGCGACTGAGTATCGGCGACCTTGTGCGTGGTGCGCCGACGCGCGCGGAGCCTCGTGGAGAAGGCTGCGGGGGTCTGTCTGGAAGCCCGGAGGGCGCCGCTGACCGTAGCCTGGGGTGCGGGAGCGACAGCGACCAACCCCAGCGCAGGAAGCACTTGCCCTGAGCTACTTGCGCGTCCATTGGTGGCCACCCGCGCGAGCTGGTATCAACGACACATGGCGGTCATCGCCGCCCTCTCGAAAGGACGCTACGAAGTCATGACACGCGCGATGGCAGCCGCGGGCGTCGAGCCCGTCATCATCGAGGACCTCGTCTTCTTCGGCGAAGACCGCGGCGAGGCACGGGGGCTGGTGAAGGGTGAGGCCAAGGGGCTCGCCAAGGGACAGGCGAAGGCCGTCCTCCAGGTCGCCGAGTTGCGGGGCCTGTCCCTCACCGAGCAGCAGCGAGCGCGCGTCCTCGCCTGCACCGAGCTCCCCACCCTCGAAGCGTGGCTCACCCGCGCCGTCACGGCCTCCTCCGCCGAAGACATCCTCCGCGACGACGCGTAGCGCGTCTCGCGCCTGCGACGCCGCCGTGGCGACTCACGACCTCGCCCGCAGGCTCCGGTGGACGAAGTACGCGAGGATCGCGACCGAGCCCAGGAACGGCGTCGCCACCACGTACGGCCACACCGTGATGCCCCGCGCGCGGGCGTCGGGCACGGCGACGATCCAGAAGGAGCTCGCCGCCACCACCAGATCGATGAAGATCTGCAGCGACCAGCCGCCCTTCTCATGGTCCGCGAGAAACCCGAGGATGTTGTGGTTCACGGCGACGAACACGGTGTAGGCGGTGAAGGCGACGAAGGCGATGAGCGGCAGCACGACACGGGGCATTGGGGTGACTCTCCTTGCCGTGACGATGTTGCGCTCACGGCGCCACTCGGCCATGACCTCCGAGGTAAAGCTGCGGCTTCTCCTTTCGGGTATCGTCCGCCCCGATGCCTGTCGCGTCCCCGCGTTCGTCCCTCGGCACGCTCCTCCGCGCGTGGCGCCTCGCGCGTCGCCTCACGCAGCAGGAGCTCGCCGACCGCGCCGAGGTCTCCGTCCGCCACCTGAGCTTCCTCGAGACGGGGCGCGCGGGGGCGAGCCGCGAGATGGTGCTCGTGCTCGCCAACGCCCTCGACCTCCCCCTCCGCGAGCGCAACCTCCTGCTCGGCGCCGCGGGCTTCGCGGCCGCGTACCGCGAGACCTCCCTCGACGCCGCCCCCATGGCCCACATCCGCCGCGCCCTCGACCACATCCTCGCCCAGCAGGAGCCCTTCCCCGCGCTCGTCCTCGACCGCGCCTGGAACGTCGTCCGCATGAACAACGGCGCCCAACGCCTCTTCGCGCACTTCATCCTGCCGCTCTCCCCGCCGCCGATCGTGCTCACCAACCTCGCCCACGCGGTCTTCCACCCCGAGGGGCTGCGCCACGTGATCGTCGACTGGCCCGCCATCGCCTCCGCGACCGCCGAGCGCCTCCACCGCGAGGCCGCCGCTGACGGCAGCGACGGGGGCGCGCGGGCCTTGCGCGACGCCGTCCTC
>JBILLV010000192.1:0-18037 GCA_044375895.1 Polyangiales bacterium
GACGAGGGAGCCCTTGCCCCCGCTCCGTGGGGGTGAGGGCGCGCGGCAGCGCGGAGAGGGGGCCGTGACGAGCGGCACCGTCACACGGTCCGCGATGCGTCAACGGCCAAACCTGAGTCAGAGCGAGAGGACGGGGGAGAACGGGTGCGACGGACCCGCGGGACGCGCCCAACGAGAGCAGTAGCCCGAGGAGAACGACTGCGTGCAGCTCCAGGTGACGCCATCCGCGCTCACCGCCCAGCGGGCGCAGTAGCCCGAGGAGAACGACTGCGTGCAGCTCCAGGTGGCGCCATCCGCGCTCGCCGACCAACGAGCGCAGTAGCCCGAGGAGAACGACTGCGTGCAGTTCCAAGTGGCGCCATCGGCGCTCACCGCCCAGCGGGCGCAGTAGCCCGAGGAGAACGACTGCGTGCAGCTCCAGGTGGCGCGGTCGGCGCTCACGCCCCAGCGCGCGCAGTAGCCCGACGAGAACGACTGCGTGCAACTGCGCGTCAGGTCGTCGGCGCTCACCGACCAACGGGCGCAGTACCCCGACGAGAACGACTGCGTGCAGCTATAGGTGGCCGCGTAGGTGGTGCACAGGCCCGCGTAGCACACCTGCCCCGCCGAACACGGAACCGCGGGGCATCCGGCGTCTGCCGTGACGACGTCGGGCGCAGGCGCGTCGGGCGCAGGCGCGTCGGGCGCAGGTGCGTCGGGCGCAGGCGCATCGGGCGCAGGCGCGTCGGGCGCAGGCGCATCGGGCGTCGGGGCGTCCATCGCCGCGTCAGGGGGCATCGCGTCAGGGATCACCGCGTCGGGGATCATCGCGTCGGGCGTCGGCCCAACATCGGATGCGTCGGCCGTGAGCGCATCGGGCGCAGCGGCGTCGTCGCCCATCGCGTCGGGCGCCGCCGTGTCCGCCGCGCTGTCCGGCCCACTGGCGTCTGGCGGCGCAGACGGACCCCCCGCGTTCGCGGAGCACGCGGCCGCGGCCACCACGAGGAGGATCGCGCACATCGAGGCACGCGCTCGCGGGGCGATGCTGCCGGGGGAGCGGTTCTGCATGGGCGCGTCTTTCGTCCGCGCGGCCTCGGTCTGTCAAGTGATTCGCGGGCGCTGTCGGCGGGGCGACCTCAGCCCTCGCAGGCCCGCTTCAGGTCGGCGACGTACTGGTCGAACACGGGGCGGAAGTCGGGCAGCGATCCCTTGATCATCGGCAGCATGAGGCCCTTGAAGGTCTCCTCCATCGCGAAGTCCGTGGCCCCGTCGCTCCGCGGGGTGAGCGTGAAGGTCCGCGTCCCCTGGAACATCGGCGCGAACCCGTCGCGCCACACCATCGACCGCGGTGCGTCGAAGGCGACCACCTTCGGCGTGAAGCTCCGGCCCGGCGCGATCGGGACACGGATCGTGAGCTTCGACCCGAGCGCGATGTCGCCCTCGATGCTGGTGACGGTGGAGTTCCAGGAGGGGAAGGCCTTCGCGTCGGTGAGCCGCGCCCAGATCGTCGCGGCCTCCGCGCGCACCGTCGCGCTCACCGCGTAGCGCATCTCGAACGTCGACTCGTCCCTGCTCGTCATCGCCTTCGCTCCTTCGGGTCGCGGGTCGCGACCACGGCGGGAGCATCATCGCCCGCGGCGCGTCGGGTCTTGTACGAACCGGACGGGGTGCGCTCGGCGCCGCTTGACGAGGCGGGTCCACGATCGTCCTATGCTCCGCCCGGCGATGCGCGCGCCCGACCTCCTCACCGTCACCGCGACCTACAACGAGCGAACCGTCCACGCGCTCGCGGTGACGGTGGCCGCCGATCCTGGGCGGGTCTACCTCCTCGAGCCCGACGGCGAGGGGGCGGCCCTCGTCGAGCGCGCGGTCCCGTCCTTCGACGCGCTCCGTCGGCTGTCGGGGCTCGCCCGCGACCTGCGGGGCCACAACTTCGCGATCGCACCTGCGCGCCGTCCCGCACGACGCCGCGGAGGAGAACTACCTCTCCTTCTCCCTGAGCCCCGCGGGCTCGGTCGTCGTCGTCGCGCTGCCGCACGGCCCTGGCAACTCACTCGTGGCCATCGCCGACGACGGGTCGGCCTCGCCGGCGGTCACGGTCGCGAGCGGCCAGGTGCTCGCGCTCGACGACCATCGCCTCGCGTGGCTGGCGGAGGAGGACACGTCCGACGAGGTGCAGGTCTACGAACTCGCGACGCTCCATCGCCTCGCGCGCCTGCCGCTCAGCCCCGAGCACCGTGTGGAAGCCGCGTGCTTCGTCGCCGACGGCGCGCTCATCCTCGGCCTCGACGACGGTCGGGTCCTCCGTGGCGCCCCCCGAACCGTCGTGGCGTCGGGTCAGTGACGCCGCACGCAGTCCGCGGTGATCACCCGCTCGATGCGTCGGGCGCCCGCCTCGGTGCTCTGAAACTCGTGCACGGTCGCCTCGCTCCCGAAGGTGACGTCGACCCCCTGCGATCGCAGCGACTCGTAGAGCGCGGCGGAGAGCGCGGCGTAGGGGCCGTCGTCCATCTCGCCGACGAGGAGCGCCACGCGGGTGCGGGGCAGGCGCGCGCGGAGCCCCGGCGCCGCGGGGCTGTCGGCGCGCATCCGCGCGAGGTCGAGCGGGGTCTGCGCGCCGGAGCAGGGCGTGGTGGTCCCATACGACAGGTCGAGGAGCTGCCGCGGCCCGGCGCCGAGGGTGCAGTTGCGCGGCGCGCAGCGTGAGCAGTGGCGCTGCACGAGGTCGCGGCACTCCGACTGCCACGCGGCGTCCGTGGCGCCACCGCAGGCGAGGTCGGCGCGGTGAAACGGTCCCGACGTGGGCACCGCGAGGTCGAGGAGGTCGCCCGCGTCCTGGCGCGTGATCGCATACCCGAGCTCGGCGCTCCCGCCGGAGTTGCCCGTCGCGCAGAGGGGTTGTGCGCCGCGTCGCCACGTCGCGTCGATGTACCGCAGGAGGGTCACGTACCGACACGCCGCCGCGGGAACGCCGCGCCCCGACGGGTCGTGGAGCCACCCCTGGGCGCGGTCGCCGAGCCATTGCCGCTCGACGAGCGTGAAGCCCGCTGCGGCGAGGCGGCCCATCATCGCATCGGTCGGCGCAGGCCCCGACCAGAGCCCCGTCCCCGCCCCGCCGCTTCCGAACACCACCACCCCGCGCGCCGCGGCGCCGGCTGCGGGAGGCGTCACGCGCACGGCCACCTGCACCGCCGCGAGCCCGCCGCAGCGGACCTCCAGCGTTCGACAGCTCGTGCCCGGGAGCGGACCGAGCGGGCCGTCGCACCCGTCGCGCACCACGCGGACACCGTCCGTCGTCGCGGCGTCGGGGGGACCCATCGCCACGTCCGGCGAGGACATGACGTCGGGCGCGACGTCGGGCGCGACGTCGGGCGCGACGTCGGGCGCGACGTCGGGCGCGACGTCGGGCGCGACGTCGGGCGCGACGTCGGGCGTGACGTCGGGCGCCGCGGCGGCGTCTGGCGTGACGTTCCCAGGCATCGGAGGTGGGGCAGGCACCTCCCCGACACACGCCGCCAGCGCCGCACAGACGGCCCCATAGAGCCCACGATTGAAGAGCATCAGACACCTCCCTTGAAGTGAAGAACACACCCGCCTGCTACGGACGGCGGGTGCGCTCGATCTGAGCAACGCACGTGCTGCGCGAAGCGTCAGCGCAAAGCGTCGGTGGGGCGCGCACCGGATGGCGCCAGTGCGGGGGCGAAGGCGCGTGGGTGAGGCCGCACCTGTCGCCTCGACGCCACGGCCGCTGGCACGACCGTCATCGTGCGCTGGCCTCCCGCGCGCCGCACCGCCCGGTCACCAATCCTCGCTGCCCCAGGCAACCGATGGGAACGCCGTGATCTCACTCCGCATGGCGGCAAAATGCCGCACCAACTTCTAGAATATAGACATTGCGTTCGGTTGATGTGACACTTTCTCCGCAGTGGTCGGGCGCGTACTCCTCACGGGTGCTCATGGTCTCATTGGCGAAGCGACGCAGCGCGCGCTCGTCGCGCGTGGCACACGTCTGCTCGCGCTCGATGTTCGGGAGGGGCACGGCGCCGCCTCGGAGGTTGAGGTTCGGCGCGCCGATGTGCGCGACGCCGCCGCGCTCGACCCGCTGTTCGATCGCGTCGACGCGGTGATCCACCTCGCCGCGGTGGTGGGCGTCGACGCCTACCTCGCCGACCCCGACGCGGTGCTCGACGTGAACGTCCTCGGCACGCGCAACGTGCTCCGCGGCTGCGAGGCGCGCGGCCTCCCGGTGCTCGTCGCGAGCACGAGCGAGGTGTACGGGCGCGCCGGGGGCGTCCTCACCGAGGCGAGCGAGGGGCTCTACGGGCCGCCGTCGGCGCAGCGCTGGTGCTACGCGACCTCGAAGCGGGCCGCGGAGCACTACACCTTCGCCGCGGCGGCGCGGGGGCTCCCGTGCGCGGTGGTCCGCTTCTTCAACGTCTACGGGCCGCGCCTCGACGCGCCGGGCTACGAGCGCGTGGTCACCCGCTTCGTCCGCGCCGTCCAACGGGGGGAGGCGCTCATCGTCCACGGAGACGGCAGCGACGTGCGGGCGTTCTGCTACGTCGACGACGCCGTGGAGGGGATGCTGCGGGTGTTCGATGCCCTCATCGCGGGGCGAGGGGAGGCGCGGGGGAGGGCCTTCAACGTCGGGCGTGACGAGCCGGTCACCATCGGCGAGCTCGCCCGCTCCGTCGTGGCCCTCGCCGCGCACGCGCCGGGCGTCGTCACCCGCCCCGCCGCAGCCGACCACGGACCCGGCTTCGACCCGATTCCCTTCCGCACCCCCGACCTGTCCGCGCTCGAGGCCGCGACGGGGTGGCGCGCGCCCACCTCCCTCCAGGAGGGGCTCCGCCGCGTCCTCGCCGCGCACGATCTCCTCCGCGCCGACGCGCCCGCCGCCCCCGATCCGCCGATCCCCTGGGTCCGCCCGCTCTTCGAACCCGACGCAGCCCTCCTCGGCTCGATGCTCCGCTCCCTCGCTGCGGGGGTGGTCACCAACGAGGGCCCCGTCGTCGCCGCCTTCGAGCACGAACTCGCCGGCTGGCTCGGCGTCTCCACCCTCGCCGCGACCGCCAACGGGACCACCGCCCTCACCCTCGCCGCGCTGGCCCTCGGCCTCCGCGGGCGCGCCGTGATGCCCGCCTTCACCTTCGTCGCCACGGCGGCTGCGATGGCCCGCGCGGGCGTCGGCGCGCTCTACTGCGACATCGACCCGGAGCGCTGGACGCTCGACCCTGACGCCCTCGCCCGCACCCTCGCGGCGCACCCGGAGGCGTGCGCCGTCGTGGCCGTCAACGTGTATGGCGTCGCGCCCGACCTCGCCCGCATCGGCGCCCTCTGCCGCGCCGCCGGCATCCCCCTCGTCTACGACAACGCCCACGGCCTCGGCACCCGCGTCGACGGCGCGCGCGTGCCCCCGGAGCCCGACGTGGTCGCCTTCAGCCTCCACGCGACCAAGGTGCTCCCCGCGGTCGAGGGGGGCGCGGTCGTCGCCCGCGACGCCGCCCTCGACCGCGAGCTCCGCCGCCTCCGCCGCCACGGCCTCGCGGACAACCCCTACGCCACGTCCGCATCGCTCAACGGGCGCATCGACGAGCTCCGCGCCGCCGTCGGACGCCACATGCTCCGCGGCCTCGACGGCGCCCTCGCGCGCCGCCGCGCCTACGCCGAGCGCCTCCGCGCCGCCGTCGCCGCCGCGGGCCACTTCACGCTCCAGCACCTCCCCCCAGGCGTCGAGAGCAACCACCAGAACCTCGGCGTCCTGTGCGCGGAGATCGACCTCGCCCGCGCCGCCTTCGAGGCCGGGGGCGTCGGCACGCGGCGCTACTTCTACCCCGGGCTCCACCAGATGCAGAGCGCGGCCGGGGGCGCCGCGCTCCCGGTGACAGAGCGCGTGGCGGAGGCCGTCCTGTGCCTCCCCCTCCACGCGCGGATGGACGACAGGACGCTCGCCCGCGTTGAGGCCGCCATCCGGCGCGCCGACGCGGCGCAGGGAGGGACGTGATGCGACTGAGCGTGGTGATCCCGGTGTTCAACGAGGCCGTCGTGCTCCCCGAGCTCGCGCGGAGGGCGCGCGCGGCGGCTCTCCAGTGCGGCGACGACGTCGAGGTGATCCTGGTCGACGACGCCTCCCGCGACGCGACCCGCGACCTCGCCGTCCGCCTCTCCGACGACGTCGTCCGCTTCGTCCACCTCCCCCACAACCGCGGCCAGACCGGCGCCACCCTCGAGGGCATCGCACGCGCCCGCGGCGCCCTCATCGCGGTGCTCGACGGCGACCTGCAAGACCCGCCCGAGCTCGTCGCCGAGCTCGTCGCCGCCCTCACCGCGCGCCCCGACGTCGACGTCGCCTACGCCGTCAAGCGCGGCCGCGCCGAGCCCGTCGCCACCCGCGCGCTCTTCGCGGTGTATCACGCGCTCCAGTCGGCCTTCGGGGACTTCCCCATGCCCGCGGGGGCGGGGAGCTATTGCGCCTTCCGCGCGCGGCTCCGCGACGCCCTCCTCGCCGCGCCCCGCTCGCGCGCCAACCTCGCGACGCTCGTCGCGGCCCAGCGCCCCCCCTGCGTCGCCGTCCCCTACCGCAAGGAGCGGCGCGTCGACGGCGAATCTCGCGTCGGCGCCTGGGGGCTCTGCCGCGAGGCGATCGACTCCCTCGCGGCCACCGGCGCGCTCGGCCACGGATCGCGCGCCCTCTCGATCGGGCTCCTCGGCGCCGCCACCGTCGCCGCGGCCACGGCGTACGAGCGACGTCGTGCTCCCAGCGCACCGCAGGGGCTCCGGGCGCAGGCGAAGCCGTGACCCTCTTCGCCCTCGCCGCCGCCGCGCTCGTGCTCGGCGCGGGGTGCGCGTGGGTGAAGCTCGGCCGCGGTCGGCACGCCCTCTGGGTGCTCGCCGCCTTCGCCCTCCTCGGGGCCCTCGGGTGCGCGTCGATCCGCGCCGTCGGCCCGCTCGTGGCCCACGACCTCACCGTCCTCCACGAGGGAGGGACGGCGCGGACCCTCGCCGCCATATTCGGCCGCGACCAGCACGCGGGAGCCCTTTGGCGCGAGGCCATCGCGACCCTCGCGGTGGACTCCGGCGAGCTGCCGGTGTTCTCCCTCGCACGGCTCAACCTCGCCCTCGGCGCGCTGTCGGCGGCCGGCATCGTGGTGCTCGCGGCCGTCGCGGCGAAGCACCCCGTCGGGGGCCTCGTCGCCCTCCTCGTCGTGGCCTCCTCCCGCACCTTCTGGAACGGCCTCCATGGCGAGACCCCGGCCCCCGCCGTGTGGTTCGCGCTCGTCACCGCCGCGCCCGCGTGGAAGCTCCTCGACGAGGCCCGCGAGCGCCCGCCGACCCACCACCTCCTCGCCCTCGCCTCGCTCCTCGCCAGCACCACCCTCGCCGCGGGGGTGCGGGAGGAGTTCGCGACCCTCGGCGCGCCCATGACCCTCCTGGCGCTCGCGACCTTCCTCCAGGGCGCCGCCGCCCCCGACGCGCTCTGGAACCGCGTGCGGGGCGCGCTCACGCGGCTGTTCCACGCCCCCTTCGCCGTCCGCGCGGGGCTCGCCGGGACGCTCCTCGCGACGGCGTACGGCGCATCACAGCTCGACTTCCACGCGCGCCTCGGGGTCGCGGCCCTCGCCCCGACGCTCTCGCTCCACGCGCCCGCGGCGCTCGTGACGGTCGTCCCGATGCCCGTCGTGGCCCTCGCGCTCTTCGGCGTCGCCACCCTCGCGCGCCGCGGGGTCGCGGGGGTGGCCTACGTGGCGCCCCTCGCGTCGCTCTTCGCCGTGTACCTCGTCGGGAGCCACGGGGTCGGCTGGGAGATGCTCCGCTACGCCACCCTCGCCGCCGCCGCCGTGTGGCTCGCGGCCCTCGCGGGGTGGGTCGCCCTCGAACAGTTCGCGACCGAACGATCGTGGCACCCCGCGTGGCGCTCGTCCCTGGCGCTCCTCACGCTCTTCTTCGTCCCGGTTCCCTGGGGCGTCGACCCGCTCGGGCCAGGCTGGTGGGACGCCGCGTCGCGCGTCGAGAGCGTCCCCCTCCGGCGCCTCGTCGACCGAACCGCCCAGCGCGAGGCGAGGCTCATCGTCCGATCGCTCTCCGAGGCACCCGCGTGCCTCCACGTCGCCCGGGTGCGCGCGCGCGGCGAGCCTGACGACCCCCTGGTGCTGGTCACCTTCGCGCGGGGGCAGGCGCCCGAGGTCGTCCGTGATCGCGCGGCCACCGTCCAGAGCCTCCGCGCGGAGGCTGGGGCATGCCTTCGGTACATTCGCTCCCTCGACTGCAACCTCCGCCGCGCGGCGGGGCGCTGCGACGACGACCTCCGCGGCGCCGAGGCGGCGCTCGTTGCCCGCGAGCGCTTCGCCCCCTACGACGACCCCACGGAGTACGGCGAGCACACCCCGGAGGTCTTCTACGGCGTGTGGCGCATCGTGCGCTGAGCGCCGCGCGGTCGTCGGTGAGGGCTTGACGAGGAGGGCGCTGAATGGGCTATCCACTTCACCCCACGCCACCCCACGCCCGCCCTGAACCCCCCGGCGAACCCCGTTGCCCTCCCGCCGCTACCTCCGCCTCGCCCTCGGCCTCCTCGGCGCCGTCAGCGCGATCAAGCCCCTGCGCGAGAGCGACCTCCACTGGCACCTCTCGCTCGGCCGGGCCGTGTGGCGCGCCCACGCTCGCACCGTCCCCGAGCCCGCGGCGCTCCTCGCGCTCGGCGCCACCCGTCACGTCCCCGAGTGGCTCTGGGACGTGACGACCTACGGCCTCTGGCAGCTCGGCGGTGCGGCGGCCCTCACCGCGCTCATCGCCGCCTGCGGCGCGGCGATCGGGGCCCTCGCGTGGGACGTCATCGACGGCGACGAGGAGCACCCCATCGCCCCATCGCTCCTCGCCGTGGGCATCGCGCTGCCGGTGCTCTTCTTCCGCCTGCGCGAGCGCCCCGAGTCGCTCGTGACGGCGCTCGCGCTGGCGACCTTCCTCCAGCTGCGCCGCTGGGCGAAGCACCCCGATCGCCCTCAGGCCGCCCTCGCCCTCGGGGTCGTCGGGGTGACGTGGGCGCAGGTGCACTCGACCGCGGTGCTCCTGCCGGCGATGTGCGCGATCGCCTTCGCGCCCGCGCTCCGCTCGCGGGAGAGCCTGCGCGCGCTCGGGGGGCGCAACCTCGCGGCGCTCGTGCTGCTCGCGCTCACGCCCTTCACGGGGGCGACGGGCTTCGGGCTCATCGCCCAGCTCCGCGCGCACGCGGGAGGCGACGCG
Source organism: Polyangiales bacterium (assembly GCA_044375895.1). GTDB lineage: Bacteria > Myxococcota_A > Polyangia > Polyangiales > CAISKJ01. Next base: position 9,217 of record JBILLV010000192.1, read on the forward strand.
GTGGAGCACATCCGCGACATGGTGCCCACCACCTGGGCGCACCTCAACGTCGTCAAGAACCACGTCGCCCGCTCGTTCATCGCCCTCCTCGCGGTCGGCGTCGCGGGTGCCCTCGCGGAGGGGCGTCTCCGGCCGCGACGTCTCGGCCTCGCGGCCCTCGGCGTGGCGGTGGCCGCCGCCGCGGGGCGGGGTCTGGCGCTGGGCGGCGTCCTCCTTCTCCCCTTCGCGGCGGCGGGAGCCCGCGCGCTCTGGGCGCACCTCGCGCTCGCGCGCTTCGCTCGCGCGACGTGGGCCGCGGGGGCGGTCACCGCGGGCCTCGTCGCGCTGTCAGCCGCCGCGCTCCACGACCGCCAGGGCCCCGTCGGCTCGATCGGCGAACCTCCCCTGCAATCACCCCTCGCCGCCGCCCACGTGCTCCGCGAGCTCCCAGCCGGCGCGGCGGTGTACAGCTCCTTCGGCGCGTCGGCCTCGCTCGGCTGGGCGCTCGACGGGCGGCAGCGCACCTTCGTCGACTCACGGACGCCGATGCACTTCGACGACACGCAGTTCGCCGTGTCGCGCGACGTCGGCCACGCGTCCGACCCGCGCCTCGCGTTCGCCCGCTACGACTTCCGCGCGGTGGTCATCGAGCGCAGCGCCGCCCTCTGCGCGTGGACACAGGCCGCGCCGGGCTGGCGTCCCGTCGCCGTCGTGGGGGCGTGGGCCGTGTTCGCGCACGCGTCGGTGCTCGCGGCCTGGCCCGCACTGCGCGGCCTCGACCCGTGCCGAACCTCCGTGGCGGCGCCCGAGCGCTGCGCCGAGGCCGTGACCGAGCTCGGCGCCCACGAGCGCTGGCTCCCTGCGGCCGAAGCCGCGACGCTCCGCGCGGAGCTCGCCCAGGCGTGCCCGGGGTCGCTCGAAGGCCCCCGCGCGCTGCCGCCGATCCCCGTGAGCGGCGAGGCGCGGGCGCTGCTGCTCCGGCTCCACGCGCGGGAGGCGCTGCGCGGCGGGCGCCACGACGAGGCCGCCCGCCACACGCTGGCGCTCATCGAAGAGGGGCGCATCGACCTCCTCCCGCAGGTGGCGCCGGCCTTCGTGGAAGCGGGACGGAGCGACCTCGCGCGGGCCGTGATGGCCGAGGCCGCGGTGCAGCTCGATCAGGCGACCTCGGCCGACCTGCGCGCCGAGCTCGCGACGCTGCTCGCGCGGGCGGGCGACGCCGAGGGGGCGCGCTTCCACGGGATCCGGGCGGCCGCGCTCGGGTCGACGCGGGTGGGTCCGGTGCTCCGGTGGCTGGTGCGGCGCCACCCCGACGCGGCCGTGCGGGCCGACGCCGCGGCCTGGGAGCGCGTGGTTCGTGCGGCGGAGGCGGGCGCGCGGTCGCGGTGAGCGTCGCCGTCGCTCCGCGTTCAGTTGCGGCGGGTGAAGCGCAGCACGTGGCGGTCGATGCGCGTCGTTTCGCTGCGGGACGGCAGGTCGATGACGACGGCGATGCGGTCTTCGGCCTGCACGTAGCGCCGACCGCTCGTGGGGTGCGAGGCGCCTCGCGGCCGTGGCGCGCGCCGCCCGACGTTGGCATCATGCGGCCCCACGGAGCGCCGACGATGACCTCTCGACGAAGCTTTCTCTCCACGGCCGCGGCGGCCCTCGCCGCCCCGCTCGCCGACCTCGGGTGCATCGCCGAGCGCCCCTCCGCGCCCGCCGCCCCGCTTCGCACGCGCGCCGTGAGCCGGGTCGTCGACGCGCGCCCCACGCTGGAGGGCGCCGGGGTTCACCTCCGTCGCTCGCTCGGCACGTCGACCCTGCCGCTGCTCGACCCCTTCCTCATGCTCGACGAGGTGCACTCCGAGCGGCCCGAGGACTACATGGCGGGCTTCCCCACGCACCCGCACCGCGGCTTCGAGACGGTGACGTACGTGCTCGAAGGCGCCGCCGAGCACCGCGACAGCATGGGCAACCACGGTCGTCTCACCGCGGGATCCGCCCAGTGGATGACGGCTGGGCGCGGCATCGTCCACTCGGAGATGCCGAGCCTCGTCGCGGGGGGCATGTGGCTCTTCCAGTTCTGGGTCAACCTCCCGCGCGACCGCAAGATGACGGCTCCGCGCTACCAGGACATCACCCCCGAGCGCATCGTCGAGACGCGCCACGAGGACGCGCGTGTCCGCCTCGTCGCGGGCTCCCTCAACGGCCGCACGGGCCCCGTGCAGGGCGTCGTCACGGCGCCGCAGATGCTCGACCTGAAGCTCGACCCGCGCGGCCGCGCGACGGTCGGCGTGGCGCCCGAGCACACGGCCTTCGTGTACGTGATCGAAGGGCGGGTGAAGTTTGGCCTCGACGACGCGCCGCTTCGCGCGGGGCAGCTCGGCGTGCTCTCGCCCGGCGACCGCGTGCTCGCGAAGAGCGACGGCGGCGGTCGCTTCCTGCTCGTGTCGGCGCGGCCCATCGGCGAGCCCGTGGCGCGGGGCGGGCCCTTCGTGATGAACACCGACGAGGAGATCCGGCAGGCCTGGGACGACTACCGCAGCGGCCGCCTCGTGCAGCCCTGAGAGGCCGCGAAGACCGCGCAGTGGCCATCGCGGAGACTTGACGTGCCTTGGTGGTGCGTGTTTTCTCCATACTTAAGCCGTTCTGCGGGCCCATCACGCGATGACCTACACGTTTACGCCCTTCGCGCCGCGCATGACGCTCGACGCGCGCACGGTGCGACCGATCCCGAGCCCTTCGCCGTACCGTCTCCCGCCCTTCGTCGACTCGCTCGACCTGCGGGAGGTGCACGACTTCAACCTCCGCGTGGGCGCGCGGTACCTGCGGCAGCTCGCGGTGCAGCCCGCGCGGGCGCTGGCCTTCGCGCGGCGCCACCCGCACCCGCGCTACGTCGACGACCGCGAGCTGCTGCGCATGTGCTTCGAAACCGCGCTCCAGCGGATGCTGTGCCCCACGCTCGACCCGGTGGACGTCGCGGCCTTCGGCCCGCTGCTCGATCGGCCCGGCACCTACTACAAGTTCGACACGAGCGCCTTCGCGGTCACGCGCGCGCTCCCCGGCTGCTTCGCGGCGCCCACGGTCACGCTGCTCCGCGAGGCGCCCGATGGCACGCGCGAGGTCGTCGCGACGCGCATCCACACGATGACGCTCACCGCGGCGGACGGGGCGGCGTGGCGGCGCGCGCGCTTCTTCGTGGCCTACGGGCTCTCGTTGCAGATGGTGTCGGTTCCCCACGTGCCGATGCATTTCGGGCACGAGATCGCGTGGCCCCTCCTGCGCCGCGAGCTCGCGCCCACGCACCCCTGGCATCAGCTCCTCGCGCCGCACTTCCGCTTCACGATGCCGCTCTCGTTCGGGGCGCTCTACTCCGACGCGTCGGTCACGCGGCAACACCCGCTGCGGGTCTACTCGCCCTTCGGCATCGACGAGGATTCGGTCAAGCGGCTCTTCGAAATCGGGTGCACGGGCCTGGAGGGCAACAGCGCCTATCCGACCTACGCGTTTCCGCTCCAGGGGCCGAAATTCCCGGGCGACTACGGGGTGTTTCACCGCGGGTATCACCGCGCCTTCCGCGAGTTTGCCGCGCGCTTCATCGAGCGCTGCCCGCCCGACGACGCGGTGCGCCGGTGGTTCACCGACACCGCGGCGCTCGTGCCGGGATTCCCCGACGGCCACAGCCCCGACGCCACCCTCGCCGACGCCCTCGGCACCCTCCTCTGGAACGTCACCATCGGCCACTCCGCCGACCACCACGACTACGGCGTTCAGCCCATCGAGATGCTCCCGCAGCGCCTCCGCGCTCCGCCGCCCACCACGCGCGACGCCCCGGCGGTGCCCGACTCCGCGTGGGCCGAGCCCTTCGACATGGCGCGGCTCTACCTCTGCTGGAAGCTCTTCTACGAGGCCAACCCCACCACCACCCTGATGGGCACGCGCTACGCGTTCGCGCGGGGCGACCTCCAGGTGCTCGCCGCGCGCTTCTTCGACGCCCTGCGCGAGTGGGAGCGCACCATGCCCGTGCGGCGGTACGTGCCCCTCGACACCGTGGCCCAGAGCATCCAGTACTGAGAGGGACGTCTTGACGGTGAGCTCCACGCCTCGCGTCGCCGCCTCCGGCAGCAGCCTCGCGTTTCTCCGCGACCCCGTGCTCGCTCTCCCCGACGCCGCGCGGCGCCACGGCGACGTGTTCGCGATGCGCGCCTTCGGGCGCAGCTTCGTCGTCGTCGCGGGCGCCACCGCGGTGCAGTTTCTCCAGGGACCCGACGCAGCGAAGCTCGAACGGCGCTCGTTCTACAGCCCCTTCGCCCGCGCCCTCGGGGTCGACGAGTTCATCCTCGGCGCGGACGGCGAGGCGCACCGGAGGCTCCGCGCCGCCTCGCGGATGGTCTACGCCCGCGAGATCCTCGCGCCCCACCTCCCGCGCGTGGCGAGCGCCGTGATCGCGCGCACGTCCGTGTGTCCCGACCGCTTCGCCCTCGCCGGCGAGGTCACCCGCTGGTGCCTCGCGGGCTACGGCCCCGCCCTCGGCCGCATCGACCTCGGCGCGTGGGAGCGCGACGCGCAGACCTTCTCCCGCGTGGCCCTCGCGCTCGGCGTGACGCTCCTGCCCGCCCCCTTCGCGCGGCTGCCCCCGTACGAGCGCGCCCGGGATCGCCTCCGCGGCCTCGCGGCGGCCCTCATCGCCGACGAGCGCCGCGCGCCGAGCGCCGAGCCCACCATCGCGCAGGCCCTCTGCCGCGCCCTCGACGACGACGAGCTCGCCGTTGGCTACACGCTCTTCAGCGTGCTCGCCGTCGCGCAGTACGTGTCCCGCACCGTCGCGTGGATGCTCGCGCACGTGGCCGCCGACCCCGCCCTCGGCGCCGCGCTGGCCGACGAGCTGTGGAGCCACTTCCGCCCCGACACGCTCGACGCGCCGATGCTCCGTCGCCTCGAAGGGCTGCGCGCCCTCTACCGCGAGTGCTTGCGGCGGTACCCCGTGCAGGCCGCGCTCCCGTACGTGGCGCGCGAGGGCTTCCACCTGCGTGGTCACCGCGTCGAAGCCGGCACCCTCGTGCTCTTCGCGGGCGCCACGGGGCACTTCGACGAGGCCGTGCACGCGTGCCCGCACCGGATGGACGCCGAGCGCTTCCGACGCGCCACGCAGGCCGGTCCGGCGGGCTTCGTCCCCTTCGGCTACGGTGATCGGGCGTGCACCGCGGCGGGGCAGACCGAGCTGCTCGCGCTCACGGTCGCGGCCTCGGCGCTCTCGACGCTCGAGCTGCGCGCGTCGTCGGTGCCCTCGGCCGTGCTCGACCCGCTGCCGGGGCCCAACCCCCTGCGCCGGGTCACGGTGGCCGCGCGCCGCGCCATCGTCGCCCGCATCGACCCCGTGCGCTGGGCCGCGGAGCTCGTCGGCACGGTGGGCGAGCCCGAAGAAGACGCGCTCCGTCGGCTGCTCGGCGACGCCCGCCTCACGCGCATTGCCGCGGGCGATACGGTGCTGCGCGAGGGCGACCCGGCCGATGCCTTCTACGTCATCCAGGCGGGGAGGGCGCACGTCGAGAAGGGGGCGGTGCTGCTCCGGACGCTGGGGCCGGGTGAGTTCTTCGGCGAGCTCGGGCTGCTGTTCGGTGGCGTGCGCACCGCCACCGTGCGCGCCGACACCGCCATGGAACTCCTGGTCATCGACGGCGAGAGCTTCCGCGCGCTCGTCGCCGAAGGAGACCTGCTCACCGCCGAGATCGCGCGCCTGTCGCGACGGCGGTACATGCAAGGCTGCCTGCGCCAGGCGCTGCCGAAGGTGAGCCCGACGCGCCTCGCCGCCCAGGTCGCCGAGGTCACCGCCGTCGCCCTCGGGCCGGGAGAGGCCGCCGTGCGGCAGGGAGAGGCCGCCGACGCCTGGTACATCGTGGGCCGCGGGCGCGTCGAGGTGGCGCAGCGCACGGGCGACGACGAGCGCGTGGTGGCGACGCTCGAGGCGGGCGAGACCTTCGGCGAGATCGGGCTGCTCCGCGGCACGCCGCGCAACGCGACGGTGCGCGCGGACGCGGACGGCGCGGAGGTGCTGCGCGTCCCGGCGGAGGCGTTTCACGCGATGATGGCGGCCTCGCCCGAGAGCCACGGCGACGTGGTGGCGTCGATGCTCGCCCGCATCGAAGCGGGTACGGCGTCGGTGCTCGGCGAGGGCACTTAGCCCTCCAGCATCACCGCGTCGAGCTCGCAGCGCTCGCCCCGGGGGCGCTTCTTCGCGTCGGCGTGGATCGCATCGAGCGTGGCGACCACGGTCGAGAGCGTGGTCTGGTCGAGCACGGTGGCCGGGTCGAGCGAGGCGAGGTCGACGTCGGCGTAGTTCTTCGGGCACGCGTCGAGCATCGGGAGGTGACGGCGGTCGTCGCGAAATCGCAGCGCCAGCCCGTGCGTGCGGCAGATGAGCGGGCGCGCCGCGTACACGCCGCAGCGCCCGTCGTCACCGAGCGCCGCGCAGCGCGAGGGGTCGCCCGACCGAGCCCGCGTGCGGAGCGCCTCGCGCGCCTCCGTGTCGAGCGTGCCGAGGTGGCGCCGGAGCGCGTCGGCCTCGACGCCCGTGACCGAGAAGCGCCGGTGGCAGCACGCATCGCAGCCCGCGTGGCACGTGATCGCCGGCCCGTGCGCACCCTGCGCCCGCGCGAAGAAGGCGTCGACCTTCTGCCAGAGTTCGGTGAGCTTCTGCTCGGTGGGCTCCATGGCGCGAGTGTACCTCGCCTCGCGCTGACCCACCGTCTGGCGCGTCGTGCGTGGTAGTCTCCGCGCGCTTCGAATGCGCGTCCAGACCCACGACGGCGTCGCGTCGGTCACCCTCGGCGACACCCTCCTCACGCTCTGGCAGCGGCCGGCGCGGACGGCGCGCATCGAGCACGTCACGGCCGTCGCCGCCGACCTCCTCGCCCGCACCCCCGGCACCATCGTCGCGTGCCAGTTTCTGCTCCCGAGCGCGGGACCACCACGCTTGCAAGAGCGCGCCGCTATCCAGGCCGGAATGGACCTCGTTCTCCCGCGCGCGCGCCGCCTCGTGACCACACCCCTCGGTGACGCCGCGTGGCTCGCGGTGGTGCGCGGGGTGATGCGCGTCGGGGTCACCCTGCTCGGTCAGGCGCGGGTGGTGAAGGTGGCAGCGACCCCGACGGAGGCCTTCGCGCTGCTCGGCGACGCCGCCGGCGCAGACACGCCCGACCTGGCCGCCCTCGACGCGGCCTTCGCGGCGCTGCGTTCTGCGCTCGACGCGCCGCCGTAGGACACGGCGCCGAGCTCGGTGCCGAAGAGGCGATCAAACCACGGGGTGACCAGGCCGAAGTTGCCGGGCTCGCCCGCGTGGTGCCGCGCGTGATCGCGGGCCGTGTGGATCAGGCCCGGCCGCGCCGGGGACCCCGCGGCAGGGTCGGTCGCGAGGTGCTGGAGCGCATTGAGGGCGTACGCCGCGGTGAAGAGCAGCGCGAGCGTGGGGAGTGAGACCGCGTGGAAGGCGTGCGACGCGAGGCCGAGGGGGACGTAGAAGCTGCTGGAGAGCAGCGCCGTCTCGCCCGCGCTGAAGCAGAGCGACGGGTGCAGACCGGGCGTCGCGTGGTGCGGTCGGTGGAGGGGAAACAGCGCCCGCGTGTGCAGCAGTCGGTGCCCCGCGTAGAACCATCCCTCCCACCACACAAATCCGATCGCCAGCACGGCGAGCGTGCGGGGCGCGGAGAAGGGGGCGAGCACGACGACGCGCGACTGGAGCGCCACCGTGAGCAGCAACGCCTCCGCTCCGATGAACTCGAGCGCGTAGCGGACGCCCGTCCCGTCGAGGCGGAGGTTGTGTTCCCCGCGGCCCGTGAGGCGGCGGAGCGACGTGAGCGCGGCGAGCACGACGGCGTGCAGGACGACGAAGCCGCCGAACGTGAGCGCGAGCAGGTGGGGTAGGGGAGGCATCGCAGGCGGCGGAGGGAGTACGCGCGCGGCCGACGCATCCCGTCAAGGGATCACGGCGCGTCTTCCACGGTGGCGTCATCCGGTGCGGCGTCGGGCTCGCCGCCGTCGCCGTCGTCCAGCGCCGCCGTGCCGCAGCGGATCATCGCCGCGCACTCCCGCGTCACCGTGCGGGCGAGCGCGGCCGGGTCGTCGCCGAGCCGCGCGCCGAGCCCGTCGCAGCGCACCGCGCCCACGCTCTGCGCGCAGGCCGGCAGCGCGTTCTCGTCGACCACGCACGCGCCGGTGGCGTAGAGCGCGCCGAGGGCGGCGGCGAGGCCCGCTTCGAAGTCCGTCAGCGCGCGCCGCTCGTCGTCGTCGAGCGCGCCGCCGTCGTGCTCCTGCACGGCGCACGCGCCCACCCGACGCGCCACCGAGCGCGCGTGGCCCAGCGCCCAGGGGGGCGGCGGCGGTGCGGCGACCGCGCCCGGGGTGAGCCGCGTCGCGAGCTGCTCGCACGACAGCTCCCGCACCTGCGCGGCGCACGCTGCTTGCGAGGCCACCGAGTCGTCGCAGCCCTCACCGCCGAGCCGTCGCGCGACCGACGGACCGAGCGCCACGGCCATGTCGGACAGCACGGCGCGGTCGTCGAGGGTGGGGGGCCGCCCTTCGTCGTGGAGGCAGGCGACGAAGCGCTCGGCGAGAACCTCCCCGTACACCGACGCGTGCGCGCTGGCCGGGAGGTCGGGGTCGCCTTCGGGATCGGCGCTCTGGCCGCGCGCGACGGGCGTGAGGGCGATGACGACGACGAGTGCGATCGGGTGGCGCATCACCGCTCCCCCCGCGCGATCGCCCGCCAGCGCGGGGAGAGGACGAGCCCCGCGACGAGCCCCGCGGCGAAGGTGGTCAGGGGCGAGACCGGCGCGCGCGGCGGCGGCGGAGGAGGAGGCTCGCG
>JBILLV010000529.1:0-4614 GCA_044375895.1 Polyangiales bacterium
CGGAGACCTTCCGCGCCGAGGCGGACGTGCAGCGCCGGGTGTTCTTCGCCCACGTCGAGGCCGCGCGGGCGCTCGACCTCCCGCTCGTCGTCCATGTGCTCAAGGCCCACGGCGAGGCGCTGGCCGCGATGCGCGCGGTTCAGCTCCCGCGACGGCCCGGCGTCATCCACAGCTTCTCGGGGAGCGCCGAGCTCGCGCGGGAGTACCTCGCGCTGGGCTGGCACCTCGCGATGGGCGGCGCCATCACCCGCCCCAACGCGCGGCGCCCCTTGGAGGCGACGCGCGCGATCCCCGACGAGCGGCTGTTGATCGAGACCGACGCGCCCGACCAGACGCCGACCGGGGCGCCCGCGGACGTGCGCCGCTGCGAGCCGGCGCACCTGTCACTCATCGCGCAGCGGGTGGCGGAGGTGCGGGGGCAACCCCTCGCGCGAATCGCCGATCAGACGACGGCCAACGCGCGCGCGCTGTTCGGGCTGACGCCCTGACTCACGGCGGCGCGATCGACGCCACCGTCGTGACGCCCGCCCCGGAGAACTGCATCGCGGGCATCGACACGCGCGTCCCGCGGCCCGTGTTCGCCGCGATCGCGATGAGCTCGCCCGCGCGGGAGAAGCCGTAGAGCGTCTGACGCCAGTAACCGAGGCCGTAGAGGCTGCGGAAGCCCACCTCGCCGATGGTGCGCATCGTCACGCCCGACCCGAAGGTGAGCGTCACGAGCGTGTCGGTGGTGCTCGTCCCGCTCATGCGGCGCACCGTCGCGTAGGTGGCGGCGCCGCGGATCGACACGAGGTCGCCGCTGATGCCCCAGCCCGAGGGGAGCGACCCCACCATCCGTGTCTGCCCGGTGGTCGCGTCGATGCGCCACAGCGTCCCGTCGGTGGCGCCGCCCACCAGCACCTCGGCGGCCGGGTCGAGCGCGCCCACCGGCAGCCACGAGAGCCCCACGAACACCCGCGTGTTGGTGGTCGGCAGCGCGCGGATCAGCGTGCAGCGCGCGCTCATCGGGTCGATGGTGTAGAGCGCGTCCTGCGTCACCCCGGTGATGCGCCCCATCGCGTCGACGGCGAGGTCGGTCATCGTGTGCATGCGGCCGTCGGTGGGGAAGGCGAAATTCCCCACGCGCACCACGTTGCGGCTCGTCGGATCGACCGTGTAGAGCGTGTCGTCGGAGTGGGCGTAGACCAACACCGTCCCGCCCGGGTCGCCCACGTCCACGGGTCGCACGTCGAGGGGAGGGGGCGCTTCGAAGCCCATCACCACGTCGTCGGCGTCCGCCTCGGCGACGTCGTTCATCGCGGCGTCCTGCTCGACGAAGCGGATGGGGGTATCCTCGCCGCACCCGGCGAGGGCGGCGAGCGTCAGGGCGGCGGGAAGGAAGGCGCTGGGCTTCACGGGCGCGACACTCTCCGAAAGCGCGCCCGACCGCAAGAGACCGGCGGGTGGTTGTCGCCTCCCCGCAGTGGTTCCTTGACACCTGTCCACGCGCTCGGTCCCATCGCCATCCCCCCCCATCCACCACGCCCGAGAGCCCCGAACCCGATGAACAGCCCCGGCGATCCCGACGACCCGCGTCCCCGTGCCTTCAATGATTCCGTGGAGTTCATCGCGTCGCGTTCGACCCACGAGCCCTGCCCCGAGGCGGCCTTCGCGCTGCACGCCCACGGCCTCGCCGAGGGAGCGCTGGAGTGCGAGCGTTTCCGACTCGACGAGGGGCTCGACGCGCTCTACGAGGCCGTGCTGGAGGTGTGCACCGTCGACCCCGTCGTCGACGTCGACGCCCTCCTCGGCGCCCGCTGCGTGCTGGAGGTGATCCGCGGACCCCGCCGCCGTCGCCTCTGCGGCATCGTCCGGCGCGCGGAGAAGCTGGAGTCGTGGGGCGGGCGACGGCGCGCGCGGCTCCACGTCGTCCCCGCGCTCTGGGCCCTCACGCAGCGCACCGATTGCCGAGCGTTTCAGGGCAAGACGGCGATCGAGGTGGTGGAGGACGTGCTCGCGGGGGCGGGCCTCGAAGGCGCGTACATCGCCTCGCAGCTCACGCGCGACTATCCCCGGCGCGAGTACTGCGTGCAGTACCGGGAGACGGACTTCGCGTTCGTCTCGCGGCTGCTCGAAGAGGAGGGGGTGGCGTACTGGTTCAAGCACGACGGCGACGCGGAGGCGCTGGTGCTGGCCGACTCGCCCACCTTCACCTTCTGCCCGACGCTCAACCGCAAGCCCGTGCCCTTCTCGCCGCCGCAGTCGGCCCTCTCGCACGTCGAGGTGGTGCAGCGCTTCGAACTCCGCCGCGAGCTCCGCCCCACCAGCGCGACGGTGCGCGACTACGATTTCACCCGCCCCCACGCCGAGCTCGATCTTACGCGCGCCCAGCCCCGCGGCGAGCCCGGCGCGCGGCCGCTCTACGACTACCCCGGGCGCTACACCCTCGGCGATTTCGACGACGCCACGCGGGCGTACACCAGCCACGACGGCGCCCGCCGCGCGGAGCTCCACGCGCAGGAGGCCGTCGCCACCGAGCGCCTCGGCGCGGGCGAGGCCAACGTCACGGGCTTCCTCCCCGGCCGCGTGTTCGAACTCATCGACCACGAGCACAACGACCTCGACCGGCGCTACCTCCTCACGCGCGTGACGCACCACGGCCATGCCCCCGAGGTGCTCACCGCCGCGGGCGACACGGCGAAGCCCTCGCAGGGCCTCGACCGGTACCGCAACGAGTTCGAGTGCGTGCCGATGGAGGTTCCCTGGACGCCGCGGCGCAAGACCCCGCGCCCCACCGTGCTCGCCGCCCAGACCGCGACGGTGGTGGGCCCCCACGGCGAGGAGGTGTGGGTCGACCTCCACGGGCGCATCAAGGTGCAGTTTCACTGGGACCGCGTCGGGCGCCGCAATGAACACAGCTCGTGCTGGGTCCGCGTGGCGCAGACGTGGGCCGGGGCAGGGTGGGGGTTCCAATTTATCCCGCGCGTGGGGATGGAGGTGCTCGTGACCTTCCTCGAAGGCGACCCCGACCGCCCCGTCGTCACCGGCTGCGTCTACAACGGCGTGAACAACACCCCCTACACGCTCCCCGAAGAGAAGACCCGCAGCACCCTGCGCACCAGCTCGACCCCGGGCGGCGGCGGCTACAACGAGCTCCGCTTCGAAGACCTCGCGGGCCGTGAGCAGGTGTTCGTCCACGCCCAGCGCGACCTCGACGCCCTCATCGAGAACGACCACACCACCACCGTCCGCCGCGATGAGACCATCGTCGTCGACCGCCACCAGCACATCACCATCGGCGGCGACCAGACCCTCCACGTCCGCGGCGTCCAGACCATCACCGTCGACGGCGCCAACGGTCAGGCCGGTCGCCACGGGTCGGTCACCGTCAATGGCGACCTCACCCTCGCGGCCACCAACAAGATCCTCATCACCGCCCCGACGGAGATCAAGCTCGACTGCGGCGGCACCACCCTCACGCTCCAGCCGGGCCTCATCCGCCTCGACGACGGCAGCGGCTGGATCGCTCTGGTCGACGGGTTGATCGACGTCACGGGCGGCCCCATCACCGTGTTCTCCCGCGAGCAGCTCGACCTCACCGGCAAGCCCGTCGTCGTCAAGGGCAACACCCTCGTCGAAGTCCAGGCCGACCTCATCAAGCTCAATAGCTGACGCGGCGGTCGCTCACCGACACCGTCACCAGCCACGCGTCTTCCGCGTACTGGAGCGCGTTCGCGAGCCCGCTGCCAGCCTGCGCCACCCGCTGGAGCGTCACGTCGACCTCCCACGGGCTGTTGCGCCAACGCGCCGCGACCCCCACGTCGGCCCCTTCGAAGCGCCGCGCCAGCTCGGTCGCCCGCGGCGCGTCGGTGGGGATCCAGCGGGCCGCTCCGAGCGCCTCGCCCACGGACGCGACGAGCGCCCACGCGCCCGCCCACGACAGCGCCTCCAGCGTCGGCGTCGCCCGCACCCGCACCACGCTCCCGTCGCTCGCCTCCACCACCGTGAAGAGCCCGAGCGGCAGCTCGAACCCGCGCTGCGCGTCAGGCACCCTCACACGGTGCGCCCACGCGGCCTGCACGATGGCGCGCCCGTCGAAGTCCACCCGATCGAGGGCTACCGTCGAGGCGCGGGTGACCTCGTCGAGCCCCATGCTGGGGGCTGCCACCAGCCAGGGCGTCTCGCGGTCGTCGCTCACGGGTAGCGACCGCCCGCGGCCGAGCCCTGGCGGCGAAGGTCGCCGAGGTCGTCGTCCATCTTCGGGGTCCCCGCGACGCCGCCGAGGTAGCCCGGGCCGATGTCGTGGAGGATCCAGTCCATGCGCTCGGGGACGCTGTAGAGCTTCGTGCGCCCCTTGTCGCCGAAGCGAAACTCGGGGTCGCCCGCGCGCGCCTCGCAGCCCGGGCCCAGCACCGCGGTGGCGGGCGAGGTGAGCGGGAGGCCCGTCTCGTTCATCCGCAGGATCTTCTGCATCCGCCCGTCGTTGTACACGTCGCGCTGGAGCACGGCGATCTGCTCGTGGAGCGCGATGCCCGCGACGTGGCGCTGGAGGTACTTCTTGTCGCCCGTCTTGCGGTACGCGTCGCTGGCCTTGAAGGCGTCGAGCACCGGCGCCGTGAGCGGCGGGACGCGCTC
>JBILLV010000530.1:0-4610 GCA_044375895.1 Polyangiales bacterium
CTTCTCGCCGCTCCGTTGGGGGCGCCTCTAAGGCCTCCAGCGACGGATGACGAACCGTATCGCGGAAGCGATCGGGCGAAGCTTCTCGTCGCCCCGTTGGGAGCGACCCGACGGCCTTCAGCGACGGATGACGGACCGTATCGCGGAAGCGATCGGGCCGCGGCCTCTCCTCCCCCCGAACCGCTCCGCCCGATCCCTGGTCCGCGCGTCGCGATTGACACCCGTCGCGCCGCGACGCTAGCTTCCGCGCCCTCTGAACCCTACGTCTCCCGCAAAGGAGGTGAGCGCATGACCCACGAGCGCAAACCCGAGTGGCTGAAGGTCCGCGCCCCTGGCGGCGAGCGGTACACGCACATCAAGGAGACGCTTCGCAAGTACGACCTCCACACCGTCTGCGAGGAGGCCCACTGCCCCAACGTCGGCGAGTGCTGGGGCGAGGGCACCGCCACGGTGATGATCCTCGGCGACACCTGCACCCGCGGCTGCCGCTTCTGCGCCGTCACCACCGGCAACCCCCGCGGCGCCTACGACCCCCGCGAGCCCGAGCACACCGCCCGCACCATCGCCGCCATGGGGCTCGACTACGTGGTCATCACCATGGTCGACCGCGACGACATGCTCGATGGCGGCGCCGCCCACGTGGCCGAGACGCTCCAGGCCATCAAGCGGGCCTCGCCGGGCATCCTCGTCGAGGCCCTCGTCGGTGATTTCCAGGGCAGCCTCCGCGACGTCGAGACGGTCGTCCGCGACGGCATCCCCGATGTGTTCGCGCACAACGTGGAGACGGTGGCGCGGCTCCAGCGCACCGTCCGCGACGCCCGGTGCAGCCTCGAGCGCTCGCTTGCCGTGCTCGAACACGCGAAGAAGGCCGCCCCCGACCGTTACACCAAGAGCTCGATCATGGTGGGCCTCGGCGAGACCACCGACGAAGTGCTCGAGACCATGCGCGCGCTCCGCGCGGTGGACGTCGACGTGCTCACCCTCGGGCAGTACCTCCGCCCGTCGCCGAAGCACCTCGCCGTCGAGCGCTTCGTGCGGCCCGAGGAGTTCGACGCCTACCGCGACGCGGGGCTCGCGATGGGCTTCAAGTACGTCGCGTCGGGGCCCCTCGTGCGCTCGAGCTACAAGGCCGCGGAGGCGTTTCTGCGCGGCGCCCTCGGGGGCCGTCCCCACGAGCCCGTCCGCGCGCCGGAGCGGACGCACCGTCACCTCCCGCTGGTTCCGTGAGAGAAGGCGCCGTGGAGTTTGTCCTCGACGATGTGGTTCGCGTGCTGGGCGTCGAAGGCCCGGCGCTGGGGGAGTTTCCCACCGCGCAGCTCACCGCCCTCCTCGCGCAGATGCGGGCGGCCCGTCGGCTCGACGCGCGCCTCACGGAGCTCCGCGACCAGGGGCGCCTCGCCGAGCACGTCACCACAGCGGGCGAAGAGGCCGTGGCGATCGGCGCCGCCGCTGCGATGGAGGCCGGCGACTGGCTCTTCCCCGCGGGCCGAGACGTCGCCGCGGTGCTGGCGCGGGGCGTTCCGCTCGCGCGCTGGATGGCGCACGCGCTCGGCACCGCGCTCGACCCCGCGAAGGCCCGGCAGCGCCCCGACCGCTTCTCGGGCAAGGCGTGGCGCGTCGTGAGCGCCAACCCCCACGGCTCGTCGCAGCTCGTGCAGGCCGCGGGCATCGCGTGGGCGGCGAAGGCCCGCGGTACGCGCGAGGCCGTCCTCGCCCTCCTCGATGAAGTCGCCGTCGAGACCGGCGAGTTTCACAACGGGCTCAATTTCGCGGGGGTGTTTCGCGCCCCCGTGGTCTTCGTCGCCCGCTCGCGTCAGGGGGACGTCGCCCGCCGCGCGTTCGCGTACGGCGTCCGCCCGGCCCGCGTCGACGGCACCGACGTCGCCGCCGTCCACCGCACCGTCCGCGAGGCCCTCGACCGCGCCCGCAACGGCGACGGACCGACCCTCATCGAGGCCCAGCTCACGGGCGGCGACGACCCCATCGCCCGCGCCGAGCGCCACCTCCGCGCCCTTGGCGTCGCCGACGATCCGCGCCTGGCCGACACCTACGACGGGGCCATCGCGAAGGCCCTCGACGAGGCCGTCGCGGCGGGCGCGCCGAAGGCCGAGACGATGTTCGACGACGTGTTCGCCGAGGCGCCCTGGCACCTCCAGGCGCAGCGAAACGCCCTCCCGCGCTAAGACCTCATCCACCGCACCGACTTCCCACCGAGACCGAGACGATGCCCCAGATGAACATGGTGGAGGCCCTCAACGACGCCCTCCGACACGAGATGCGCCGCGACCCGCGCGTCCTCCTCCTCGGCGAGGACATCGGCAAGGTGGGGGGCGTCTTCCGCGTCACCAAAGACCTGCAGGAAGAGTTCGGCGTCGACCGCGTCATCGACACGCCCCTCTCCGAAGGCGGCATCATCGGGACGGCCATCGGCATGGCCCTCTACGGCATGATCCCCGTCCCGGAGATTCAGTTCTCCGACTTCATCTTCCCCGCCTTCGACCAGATCGTGTCCGAGGTGGCGAAGTTTCGCTGGCGCTCGGGCGGCGAGTACCCGTCGAAGATGGTGATCCGTACGCCCGTCGGCGGCGGCATCCGCGGCGGGCTCTACCACTCGCAGTCCCCCGAGGCGTACTTCATCCACACGCCCGGCCTGAAGGTGGTGTGCCCCTCCAACCCCTACGACGCCAAGGGGCTCCTGCTGTCGGCCATCCGCGACCCCGACCCCGTGCTCTTCTTCGAGCCGAAGCGCGCGTACCGGGCGGTGAAGCGCGATGTGCCCGAGGGGGAGTACACGGTGCCGCTCTCGAAGGCGAGCGTCGTGCGGCCCGGCAAGGACGTCACCGTCATCGCCTGGGGCGCGATGCTCTACGAGGCCATCGACGCGTCGAACAAGGCCGCCGCCCAGGGGATCGACTGCGAGGTGCTCGACCTGCGCACGCTCTGGCCCGTCGACATCGACGCCATCACCGAGAGCGTGAACAAGACCGGCCGCGTGGTGATCGTCCACGAGGCCCCCAAGACCTGCGGCTTCGGCGCCGAGCTGGTGGCCCTCGTCAACGAGCGCTGCTTCCTCCGCCTGGAGGCCCCGCCGATGCGCGTGACGGGCTGGGACACGCCCTTCCCCTACACCCTCGAAATGGACTACCTCCCGCTCGCCGGGCGCATCCTGCCCGCCATCGTGGAGGCCGCGAAGTTCTGAGATGAGCGGACGGACGTGGGAGCTCGTCCGCTGGCGCGTGAGCGTCGGCGAGACGGTCGCAGAAGGTGCCCCCCTCGTCGACGTCCGCGTGCAAGGATCGCCCGTCACCATCACCGCCCCCGAGGCAGGCGTGGTCACCGCGATCGACGAGACCACCGGCGACATCGCCATCGAACCATCACCCCCCCGACGAGACACCACCGTCATGAGCCGTTTTGAATTCAAGCTTCCCGACATTGGCGAAGGCGTGGCCGAGGGCGAGATCGTGCGCTGGCACGTCAAGCTCGGCGACGCGGTGCGCGAAGACCAGGTGCTCGTCGAGGTGATGACCGACAAGGCCACCGTCGAGATCACCTCCCCGAAGGTCGGGACGGTCATCGAACTCGGCGGCGCCGTGGGTCAGGTCATCAAGGTCCACTCGATCCTCGTCGTCCTCGACCTCGGCGGCGCCGCGAGCGCTCCCGCCGTGAAGAAGGACGAGCCCGCCGCCACCGCCGTCGGCGACATCAAGGACTCGCTCCCCGGCACCGAGATGATCGCCACGGCCACCGCCCCCGCCGCCGCTGCGCCCGCCGCCGACGACTACGTGGCCCCCGACGGCCGCGCCCTCGCCACGCCCGCCACGCGCAAGCTCGCCCGCGACCTCGGCGTCGACCTCACCCGCGTGCGCCCGTCGGGCCCCAACGGCCGCGTCCTCCGCGACGACGTCCTCGCCTCGCAGGGCCGCCCCTCCACCCCCGCTCCCGCTCCCGCTGCGGCTGCTCCCGTGGCCCCTGCGCCCGTGGCCGCTGCGCCTGTCGCCGCGACGCCCTCGGTCGCCCCGCCCGCCGCCCGGCCGGCCTCCACCGCGGGCATCACGACCCGCGCCCCTATCGCCATCGCGTCGCCCGCCGCGCGGCCCGGCGAGGTGCTCGAAGAGCGCGTCCCCCTCGCGGGCGTGCGCCGCAAGATCGCCGACCGCATGTCGCTCTCGAAGCACACCGCGGCCCACTTCACCTTCGTGGAGGAGTGCGACGTGGGCGAGCTCAAAGACCTCCGCGCCCGCATGAAGCCCCGCGCCGAGGCCCGCGGCGTGAAGCTCACCTTCCTGCCGTTCATCGTGAAGGCGGTGGTGGCGGCGCTGAAGAAGCACCCCGTGCTCAACTCCGCGCTCGACGAGAGCACCAACGAGCTCGTCTACCGGAAGTACTACAACATCGGCATCGCGGCCTCGTCGGACTCCGGGCTCATCGTGCCGGTGATCAAGCACGCCGACCAGCGCAGCATCCTCGACATCGCCCGCGAAATCGAGCGCCTCAGCCACGACGTGAAGGTCGGCAAGGTGCGCCCCGACGACCTCCAGGGCAGCACCTTCACCGTCACCTCGCTCGGCGCCCAGGGCGGGCTCTTCGCGACGCCCATCCTCAACTTC
>JBILLV010000531.1:0-4594 GCA_044375895.1 Polyangiales bacterium
GCTGCGCGCTTCCGGTAGGTTCGCGCCGGAGCTCCCGCCATCGGCCACGAGGCGGCGCGCTTCGGTGATGGTGCTCGGCTTCACCGTCCCGTCGGCTTCGAGCGCGTCGAGCACCTGCCCCACCGCCGCCCGGTAGAGCCCCCGCGTGGTGGGCCACTGTCCCATCGCCGCGAGGTGCCTCGCCACCGTGGCGGTGTCGTCGCGCAGCAACGGCGACGCGAGGGCCTGGCGCGCCCCGACGGCCTCAACGTTGGAAGCGACGCTGCGCAACAGCGAAGCCACCGCGGCGCGGAGCTGCTCCTCCGAGGGCGGCGGCGTGAGGGCGGATTCGAAGAGCGTGGTGGCTCCCTGCGCGATGGCGACCGCTCCCGTGGCGACGAGGGCGGCGCCGCCGTGGTAGCGCGCCCGATCGACGGCGTCGGCGACGAGGAGCGTTCCCCCGAGGGCCCGCACGAGCACACGGGCCGCCTGCTTCGCCCGCGCGTCCCCTTCGAAGAGAAACGCGCCGCCCTCGGCGACATCCCCCGTGTTGCCGCGGGCGACCGCGACGAGAGGATGGAGCGATCCGACCGCCGCGCCGTGCGCCCTCGCGCCATGCAGCACGCCGGGGCCGAGCATCCCTGCGAGGTGAAGCACGACGTCGCCCCGCGCGAACACCCCCGCGAGCGCGTCGACCGTCGCGGCGAGGTCGCCATCGCGCACCGCGAGCACCCACACCACCGCGCCGACGCCACGGGGACGCGTCGGACGAGCAAGGAGCGCGCGGGCTCCGACGCGGCGCAAGACGTAGCGGTCGGGGAGGCTGCGGCGGCGACGGAGGATGGCGTGGAGGGCGGTTCCCATGCGGCCCGCGCCGACGAGGAGGAGGCAGCGGGGGGAAGGTATCATTCAACCAGCCCTTTCAACGTGTTGGTCACCGTTCCCAGCGTCCCAGGGTTCGCCGAGCGCTCACCCTGGGCTGTGATCGGATCGCCCGCAAGGCCGGGCTCACGCGTCGCACGCCCTGGGGGTTTCTCCTGAGCCCGGCTCTGCGGGCGATCCGATCACAGCCCAGGGTGAGCGCTCGGCGAACCCTGGGACGTTGAAGGAGCGGCATCGCTCAGCCCCGGTAGAGCCCCTGCTCCCGCACGTACGCGACGACGGAGCGGGGGACCATGAACGACACGTCGTCGCCGCGCGCGAGCATCGACCGCACGTCGCGCGAGGCCACCTCGGGGATCACCGGCAGCGGCGCCTCGTCGTGCGGATGCCCCACGCGCCCGAGCACGATGGGCGGCGCGAGGCGCACGATCTCGTCCCAGCCGAACCACTTCTCGCGCTCCTCGAGGATGTCGGCGCCGACGATGAGCCGGAGCGACCACTCCGGGTGCTGCGCCTTCAGCGCCTGGAGCGTATAGAGCGTCCGCGAGGTGGCCCCCATCTCCTGCTCGATGGACGACACCTCCACCCGGCCGATGTCGCGCCAGGCCCGCTCGCACATGGCCTTGCGGTGCGCGAAGGGGGCGAGCGACTTGCCCAGCGGGTGATCGAAGCACGGGACCACCAGCACCCGATCGACCGGCTCCACAGAGAGCACGTACGTCACCGCGAGAACGTGCCCGATGTGGGGAGGGTTGAAGCTCCCGCCGAACACTCCGACCGTCATCCCCTCGCTCACGCCCGCACCTCCATCCGCGCCCCGCGCCGCAACGACACCACGACCTCGCGCACCACCCCGCCGTCCGCGTCGTGGAGCGCCACGCGGACGCCCTGCGGCACCTGCTCGACGACGCCGACGTGGCCGTGCCGCGCGAGGTCGCCGGGCATCAGCATCGCGCGGGCGCCGACGAGGCGGAGCTCGGGGCGCGAGATGCGGCCCTGCACCAGGATCGACGCGTTGGTGAGGTCGTCCTCGTCGGGGGCGGTGGCGTCGCTGGTGACGACGAGGAGGCGGTCTTCGATCATCTCGACGTGGCGGTTGGACACGCCGGCGAGGTCGGCGAGGCGGCGGCGGCGGGCGTCGCGCTCCAGCAGGGCGTCGAGCACCTCGGGGGAGCCGTCGGGCGCGAGGGCCGCGACCTCGTCGAGGAAGGCGGCGTCGTCGCGCGGGGCGCCGAGGCGCTCGGCCCAGCCCACCACGGCCTGGTCGAGCGCGTCGTCGCTGCCGAGGTAGAAGACCCGGTCGCAGCCCCACTCGAACAGCGAGCGCTCGACCCGCGCCCGGAGGCTGTCGAGCTTGCCATGCGCGGGACCGACGAACGCGAGCTTCACGGGCCGCGGACGGTACCACCACGGGCGGGCGCGGAGGGGGCTGAAACAAGGGCGGCGGTGGGGGTGGCAGGGAGCGGCGGTGGGGGCGGCGGGGGTCGGATTGGGGGGCGCGGGGTTCGGATTTGAGCGGGCGGGGTTCGGCGGTGAGGCGGAGGGGTTCGGATGGGAGGGGCGTGGGTTCGGCGGTGCTCCTACGTCGGGGCGAGAGGCGAGTCCGTGTCTCGGCGGTGCGGCGCAAGCGCGGCGCGCCACACGAACTCCCAATGCTCCTGCGGGACCTGGAACCCGACACCCGGCGCGCGGGTCGAGCGGCTGTTGGGCCACCGCTCCCACGACACGCAGACGGCGTCGCGCACCCGCCACTGGTGCCACTGGTGCCGGTCGAAGGTGCCCGCTCCAGTGGGGACGTCGGTCCACCAGTAGAGCGGTTCGGCGCTGCCACCGAGGGGGATCGCGCCGAGGGCCACGACTCGATCGCGCTCCCCGTCCGGCCACGGGGGACGCACCCAGCGGCGGTCAACCGCGTCGCGCGGCTCGGCGCCCCGCCTGCTCGTCACAGCTTGGGCCGCGCGGCCGATGTCTGCCCCACTGCCCGTCCCAGAAGCCGCTACCGGTGGCCGCCCTACACACCCAGATCCGTTCCGCTCGCGGCTGGCGCCGACTGCAAGGTGGCGCCACGGCCGTTGATCCGACCCTCAATGGGTCACGGCAGCGTCCGGGCAAGGCGCAGCGCGACCTGGCGATCGAGGCTGTCGTCACGCACCGAGACCGATCCGCGCATCGCCGAGAGCAGGAGCATCCACTCGCCGCACTCCTGCCACGGGTAGCAGCCTGCCGCGCCGCCGCGGCTCACGAGACGCGGCTCGCGCCCCTCTTTCAACCACGGGTCGTCGACCCACGCGCGGCCGTCGACGGGCGCAGACTGATAGTTGGAGTGCCAGAAATCGGCGCAGAGCTCGGGGTGGTTGCCGAGCTCGACGAGTCCCAGCGGATTCGCCAGGGCCGTGGGCCGATCGGGACGCGCGTCACCCCAGAAGAAGGGCGTCGTGGTGCCCGCGCGACAGGCGTGCTCCCACTCCGCCTCACTCGGGAGACGAAGGGGCGATTCGTCGAGCAGCGTCGGCACCTCGGAGGGATCGACGTAGGTCACCCGATCGGGGCCCGAGAAGAGCCGGTCGACGGGCTCCCCTTCGGCGTCGAGGGCTTCGGGTTCGAGGCCGAGCGCTTCGAGCTGACGCCCCGTCGCGGGCGCCGCCGCGAGGAGAAACGGACGCACGCACACCTCGTGCGCAGGCATCGCCCCTGGAGCGTTTCCGTCGAGGTAGGAGAGCTCGTTGCTCGTGTCGGCCT
This sequence comes from Polyangiales bacterium, assembly GCA_044375895.1. Taxonomy (GTDB): domain Bacteria; phylum Myxococcota_A; class Polyangia; order Polyangiales; genus CAISKJ01. The sequence goes on from JBILLV010000531.1 coordinate 3,601, forward strand.
CGCGCGCAGCGGGCGAGCCCAGCGTCGCGAGCTCGGCCTCCGAGAAGCCCATCGAGAACACGCCTCCGGGGATCACCCGAAAGACCACCCCCGACGGGGCGTGCACGATGCCCGGACCGCCGTGCGAGCCCGGCGTGGCGAGCGCAGCGTAGTGGTCCTCGAGCTCGTGGGCGCCCCACGTCGACCAGTGCCTCCGCGTGACCTCGACGGCCTCGGTCGACGTCGCGCGCCACCCCTCGCCGAGCGAGGCGGCGAGCGCGTGAAGCACCTCGGCGACGCGCTCGGGCGACGAGGCCCTCCAGGCGGTCACCGACGACAGTTCGGGGAGTTCTGCGAGACTCATGCGGGCGAGCGTATCGCCGCACGTTCGCCGCCTCAACGTACCTCGCACGGTGGACGCCCGTCGTCGGGGGGTAGCTACGTACAGCGGGGGTGAGGCGCTCGGGTCAGGTGGCGTCGGGGTCGGCGAGCCAGGCGGCGAGGGCCTCGGGGGTGAGGTCGAGCACGACGTCGCCGAGGCGGGCGGCGCCGAGGGTGTCGACGCGGCGGAGGAGCTCGCGGTGCTCGGCCGCGGTGATGGCCCGGCCGAGGCGGCGTTGAAACTGCTGCTCCACCGCGCCCATACCCTTCTCGACGCCCTTCTCGATGGCGGCGTTCTCGATGCGCTGGCCGAGGAGGGAGGCACGGATGGCGGTGATCACCTCGTCCTGCTCCTCGGGGGTCATGTCGGGTTCGACGGCCTGGATCATCTTCGCGACCTCGGGGAGAGAGTACACCATCTTGGCGAACCACGCGGGCTCACGCCGCCCGTGCACCCAGCGCACGAACTCCTTCAACGGCTTGCCCGTGCGCGCCACCAGGAAGGGGATCAGCTCCTCCCGCAGCGGCAGCTCGTTCGCCGCGATCCACACCAGCGGGAAGAGCGACGGCGTCACCGACCAGCACCCCGCCCCGAGCGACACCAGCGCCACCCGCCCCCGCGACTCCCACGCCC
>JBILLV010000532.1:0-4552 GCA_044375895.1 Polyangiales bacterium
GGCTGTTGTGCGCTCGTACGGCGACGCGCGCCCCCGCGGTGACGCCCCTCGCACAAAGCCTGTCGCGCTCGCCTGCGACGGCCTCGGCGAGGCGGGCGTACGACCACACGTCCCCCTCCCAGACCAGGGCGTCGCGCGCCGGAGCCTCTCGCGCCGCGGCGAAGATGGACAGTGGGGCGGTCAGCGGCTCGGGGGCGCTCACGGGGGCGGTGGTTTACCACGCGACCGCTGCGGCCCCCTGTTGGTTTGCGGCCCGGGGCGTAGTAAACGACCCGTCGATGTTGACGTTCAGCTCCGACTCGATGGCCCACGAGGCCGAGATGCAGGCCATCATCTGGTACCTCACCGGGATCGCCTACCTCGACGGTCACTTCGACCAGACCGAGCGCCAGTACCTGCGCGACCAGATGGTGTCCCTGGTCGAGCAGCGCGCGCGGGCCCTCGTCGGCAACGACCTCACGGCGCACCAGGAGGCCATCGACCGGTGGATCCTGCACTTCCACGAGACGGTCGACCTCGTGGCGGCGGAGGTGGGCGGGTACTTCACCGAGTCGCCGGCGGAGGGCGAAGACATCACCCAGTTCGTGACGGCGCGGCTCAAGCTGCGGTGCTTCGAACTGCTCAAGGGCTTCGACGAGGGGGGCCAGCGGCAGCTCATGGCGGTGGCCGACGAGCTCATCCTCGCCGACGGGGTGGTTCACCCGGCGGAGAAGGCGTTTCGTGACGACCTGGAGCACCTGCTCCACGAGCCCGACGTGCTCGACGACACGCTGGTGACGCACCTCGACGTGGGGAGCGTGGTGGTCGAGCGCGCGTCGTCGCTCGCCGTCCGCCTCGACGACCACCCCTTCCTCCGCGCGCGGGAGCGGGACTGGTCGCGCGACCCCGACCGCTTCGCCGAGGAGGCCGAGTCCGACCTGCGGCTCATCCGCTCGTTCATGGCGCGCCTCGACGAGAAGCGCGCGGTGGGCAACGGGCGCCTCGCGGGCAAGAAGGAAGTGGGGGAGTTTGCGCCCGGCGACTCCTTCCTCGACGGCCACGTGCACGTCTACCGCGCGCCGGAGAACACCGACGTCGAGATGCTCGTGGTGGGCGACCTCCACGGCTGCTACTCGTGCCTCAAGGCCGCGCTCCTGCAGACCGACTTCTTCACCAAGGTGGAGGCGCACCACCTCGACCCGGTGAAGAACCCCGCGATGAAGCTCGTCCTCCTCGGCGACTACATCGACCGCGGGCGCTTCAGCTTCAACGGCGTGCTGCGGGCGGCCATCCGGCTCGCGCTGGTGGCTCCCGACGACGTGTACGTGCTGCGCGGCAACCACGAGTACTACATCGAGCACAACGGCAAGGTGCTCGCCCCGGTGCGCCCGGCGGAGGCGATGCAGGGCATCCAGGACATCGCGACCCAGGAGGTGTTCGCGTCGTACATGCGGCTCTTCGAAGCGCTGCCGACGAGCCTCTTGTTCGAGCGGACGATGTTCGTGCACGCGGGCATCCCCCGCGACGCCACGCTCAAGGAGAAGTGGAAGGACCTCTCGTCGCTCAACGACCCCGACATTCGTTTCCAGATGCTGTGGAGCGACCCGAGCACGGCCGACCACGTGCCCGACGACCTGCAGGCGGCCAACGCGCGCTTCGGCTACGGGAAGAAGCAGTTTCAGCGCTTCATGGCGAGCACCGGGCTGCGGGCGATGGTGCGCGGGCACGAGAAGATCAACGAGGGCTTCCGGGTGATGTACGACGACCCGCAGGCGCAGTTGATGACGGTGTTCTCCTCCGGGGGGAAGAACAACGGCGACCTCCCGGCGCAGAGCGGGTATCGCTCGGTGACGCCGATGGCCCTGACGATGCGCCACCACGCGGGTGTGACCGAGGTGGTCCCCTTCGAGCTGGACTACGGGCGCTTCAACGACCCCAAGTACAACGCCTTCTTCGAGTCGCCCGTCATTCCTTCGACCTGAGCTTCGCAGGCGCCGAAGAGCTGGCAGAGCGCGTCGCTGGTGAGCTCTCGCGCGAAGCTCGCGGGGTCTCTCCCGCGGCCGGCGTCGTACTGCGCCGCGTACTTCGCGACCTGCGCCGTGCTCGATCCGGTGAGCCCCGCGATGTCGCCGACGCTCATCCCCTGGCGGTGGAGCGACACCACGAGGTGGAGGCGGCCCTTCTTGATGCGCGCGGGCTCGGAGAGGAAGCGATACGGCAGCGCGACGAAGCGCACCCGATCGTCGCTCGCGCCGCGCTTTAGCGTGAGGCCCACGCGCGGGCTCTCGTACACGCCAGGCACCGGGTGGTCGTGCTCGGAGACGACGAGGTAGGAAGGCGAGGCGCCGGCGGCGGGCGGGTCGACGCTGCCGTCGAAGGACTCGGCGAGGGCCTTCACGCTCGCGGCCTTCGTCAGGGCGAGGAGGTGGTCGACGCACACGCACGGGCCGTCGAGGAGGCGGCGGTCGCCGTCGAGCCGCTCGATGCCGCGGACGAGGATGCCTGCGGCGACGTCGGGCGCGCCGATCGCGATGTCGAGGCCCTTGTAGGTGCCGCCGCGGTACTCGTTCCCGGTGCGGTGGTGGTACCAGCGCGCCAACTCCCGCTGCCTCGGATCGCCGTGCGTGAAGGGGTCGGCGTGGGCGCGGCCGTTCCAGTAGAACTCCACCTCCGTGAGGCGGTGCGGCGTCGACGCGATGAACCACGTCACGCGTCGCAGCAGCAGCTCGGCGACGCGACGAAACGCGCCGGGGTATGCCGTCGCGGGTGCGTCCACCGCGGGGAGAAGCGCGCCGATCAGCTCGCTGAAGCGCTCCATCGCTAGGGGATCTGGCTCGTGGGCGTCGGCACGTTGCGATCGTCGAAGGTGCCGTCGTCGAGCTGGCCCTCGTCGTTGCGCCCCCAGCACACCACCTGGCCCGTGCGGCGCCGCGCGCAGGTGTACTCGGCCCCCGCGAACACGTCCTCGGCGTCTTCGAGGCCGCGCACCTCGGCGGGGGCCGCGCGATCGAGCGTGGAGCCGTCGCCAAGCTGGCCGTAGCCGTTGCTCCCCCAGCACACGACGCGCCCCGAGCGACGGAGCGCGCAGGTGTGCTCGGCGCCCGCCACCACCGTGACCGCGTCGGCGAGACCGGCGACGTTCGTGAGCGCGCCGACCGCCGCCGCGAGGCGCGTCTGGCCCCAGCACACGACGCCTCCGCCCGCTCGCAACCCGCAGGCTTGCCGCGGGCCGACGGCGACCCCGACGATGTCGTCGAGGCCCTCCACCCGCGTCGCGACCGCGCGCTGCACCCCGGCGTGTGAGGGGTCGACCTGACCGTCGTCGTTGGCGCCCCAGCACCACACTTCAGCGCGTTCGTTCCAGGCGCAGAAGTGGGCGCCGAGGGCTGAGGCCGCGACGCCGACGGCGTTGAGCCCGGCGGTGGGCGAGGGGGACAGCGGGGCGTACGACCACGCGGGCTCCGTGGGCGGCGGCGACGCGCGGCGCTCAGGGCGGAGGCACGACACGGCACCCACGGCGTCGCGCACGCAGACGACGAAGGTCTCCGCGCCGGGGGTCGTGCGCGCCATCGCGACCTGTTGGAGTGCCGTCCCCTCGGGGCGCGCCGCGGTCACCGGGCTGAGGATCGGGGTGCTGGGGAGGGCGCTGGTGAAGTTGCTGCAGTGGAGGTCGCCGTCGCGGGTGACGAGGCAGAGCGCCCCGACGTCAGCGAGGGCGACGTCGCGCGCGGCGAAGGGCGCCACGAGGGCCGCGAGCGAAGCGCTACGGCTGCGGAGGGTGGCGTCGGCGCGGAGCACCACGAAGTCACGCGCCGACGGGATGATCCGCGCGCGGTGGCTGAGCGCGGTGACGACGACCGGGGCGCGGCGCAGCGAGGTCGAGCCGTCGCCGCACTGGCCCGTGGCGTTCTCGCCCCAGCAGAGGACGTCGCCCGCGCGGCGGAGGCCGCAGGCGTGGTCGGAGCCGAGGGCGAGGTGGGTCGCGCCGAGCAGCGCGGAGACGGGGGTGAGGGCTTGAAACACCCGCACGTTGCCGCGATAGAAGAGCTCGCCCGCGCACTGGAACCCTTCGCCCGCCGGTCCGTTGGCGAGCGGGCCGCCGAGGCACCAGCGGGCGCCGTTCGCGACGAGGTCGAGCAGCGCGCCATCGCTCGTCGCCACGGTGACGGGCGTGACGAGCAGGGGGGTTGGGGTCGGCTGGCGGAACCAGTTGTTCGGGTTCGCTCCCCAGCAACGGAAGGTGCGCGCGGGGCGGTCGACGGCGCCGGTCACCGCGCAGGAGAAGTCGCGCCCGGCGACCAGCGAGAGGACGCGCTCGCCCGCCGGGGCTTGAAACGAAGGCGTCGCGGAGGGGCGCGCGTGCGTGGCGCGGGTGCCGTCGCCGAGCTGACCCGCGTCGTTGCGGCCCCAGCAGTACACGGCCTCCTCGCTGGCCGCGCAGGTGTGCGCCGGACCCATCGCCACCATCGCCACCGGCGCCGCCAGCGGGACCTCCGTCGGCTCGTCGACGAACGCAGCCCCGGGCCCGAGGTTGCCCGAGAGGTTGGAGCCCCAGCAGCGCAGCCGACGAGCG
>JBILLV010000346.1:0-9567 GCA_044375895.1 Polyangiales bacterium
TCCAATCGGATCGCCCGCAGAGCCGGGCTCAGGGAGAACCATGGAGGGTCCGCGACGACGGAGCCCGGCTTTGCGGGCGATTCGATTGGAGCCCAGGCGTGAGCTCCTGCGAACCCTGGGAACTCCCGATGACGCTTGCCCCACGCTAACTGACCGGCATTGACGCTACCCCAGCGCGACGGCTTCGAAGGTGCCGTCGGCGGTGCGTCGCTCCCAGGTGACGACGTCGCCCACGAGCGCGAGGCGGTGGGGGACGTCGGAGTCGCCTTCGGGCGCGGCGCAGGGGAGCGGGGCCCCATCCGCGCGGATCACCGCGGCCACCACGGCGAGCGCGGTGCCTCCGGTGTGGAGCAGGCGGGCGAGTTCGTCGTGGCGCAACACCTTCGCGCGCACGTCGCCCATGAGCGACTCGGCGCGGGTGATGCCCTTCGCGTTGGAGCCCACAGGGCCCGCGGGTTGGAACGTGATGGACTCGTCGTCGTGGAGGCGGCGGGCGGCGAAGAGGGCCTCCTCGGGGGAGAGGCGCATGCGGCTGCGGACGGCCTCGAGGCTGGTGTCGCGGCCTGCGGCGCCCTTCGTGAGGCCGTAGACGCCGAGGAGGAAGCGCGCGCAGGTGTCGCGGCGCCGTTCGAAGTTCCAGCCGACGGTCACGGGGAGCGTATCGCGCGGATCGCGGCGAGGGTCAACGCGTGGGGCAGACCCACGGCGCAGGGCATGGGTTGCCGATCCTGCCAACCCATTGACGAAGGGCCGAGTTGGCGCTCCCATCCCTTCGCGTGCACACAACGGAACGAAGGGTCATGCGGGTGAGTTCGGTCGCCGGTCGGACGCAGCAGAAAGGGCACTCCTCGGCCTCGTGTGCCTGCGGCACGGCAGCGACGCCTCCGTGAGTGAGCCCGACGAACTCCGGGACGAGCGGGCGCGCGTGATCCGAGCGGGGTGCTCGCTTGCTCTCGCCGCCGTGCACGGCGCGCTCGTGGGCAGGGTGGGCGATTCGGTCCTCGACGTGGTCATCGAGCGCGGGGGGCGCCACGCGTGCTTGCTGCTGAGCGGGCGCGTCGAGCGGTGGGACCTCGACGCGATCGATCGCGTCGCGTCGTGGCCGCTCCCGCCGCGGGGCAGCCTCGGCTTCGCCTGTGACGGGGCGCCGCCGGACGGGCTCTACGTCATCGACTCCGCCGGGAGGCGCTGGCGCTCGCCGGACGCCCGCGGGAGCTGGCGCGACGACGGCGTCGTCCTCACCGACGGCTTCGTCGACGGGCTCCGGTTGGGTGGGGACGTGGCGTTGAGCCGGCGAGACGACCTCTTCGGCGATTTGTACGGGCTGCCTCCCGGACGCATCGAGGAGGATCAGTGCGAAGGGCAGGTGTTCCGTGCGACGCGGCTGCGCGACGGCGCCGTGCTGTGGGAGGAGGCGTTCGACCCCGGCTGGCGCTGCGATCGCGACGCGCGCTACCTCCTGCGCCGACGAGACCCGAAGCTCTTCGAACTGTTCGACGGCCCAGTGGGGATGCGGCACGTCGCGCAGATCTCGCTCGGCGCGCCGCTTCGTGACATGCCCGACGTCGCTTTCCACGTCGCCAGCAGGCTCCTCGCGCTGGTGGGCGACGACGCCGTCGTCGTGGGCTCCTGGGACGACTGGGCGCAAGCGCGGGTCATGAAGGTGCCCGATGGCCGTTGGAGCTTCGCGGAGTTCACCGACGACGGCCAGACGCTCGTGCTGGGGGCGTCAGGTCGCATCGCGCGGATCGACCTCGCGACGGAGGAGGTGCGCGAGACGCTGATGGTCCGCGGCGATGGCTGGGTCCAGCTCGCGCTTGATCCCGTGTCGGGGCGCGTGCTCGGCGTGGGGCACCACGGGGCGCTGCGGGTCGCCGACCCCGGCGCCAACTTCGCGCACGCGCGCGCCGTCGACCCGGCGGGCGTGTTCGTGGCGGCTGCGGGTACGCCCGATGGCCGGTCGCTTGTCACCGTGTCGTCGGACGGCGACTTGCGCGTGCGGAGTCGCGCGACCGGCGAGGTGCTCATGCAGATGGAGGCGCCCGTCGGAGAGATTCACGCACTCGCGGTGTCCCCCGACGGCCGCGAGGTGATCGCCGCGGGGCACGCGGCCCTGCTGCGCTGGTCGCTCGCCACGGGACTGCCTGGCGACCCGATCTCGCTCCCGCTCCCATACGCGAAGTGGGGGTGGTCGGACGGGCTCGCCGTCTCAACCGACGGCCGCCACGTGGCCCCGTGGAACGAGCAATCCGTGTGCGTGGTCGACCTCGCGGCGAACGCGTCGCGCCCCTGGGAGCCGTCGCCCGATGAAAGGGACCGCATCGGGAGGACGGAGGGCGTCGCCTTCACGGACGGGACGACGTCCCTGCGGGTGATCCGGGACATGTTCGACGACGACGAGGATGACGACGTCCCCGAGTGCGCTCGTTGCCCGCTCGACGGCGGCGCCTCCGAGACGCTCGTGCGCTGGCCGCTGGCCCGGCCTCGCGGACACACCCGCCACGTGCTGTCGTCGGACGCGCGGCTCGTCTGGCGGATGGAGATCCTGGAGAGCACGGGGTTGGGCGCGTCGCCGGGCTGGGGGGTCGTACGCGTCGAGGTCACGAGCGTCGACGACGCGACGATCGCGTTCGCACGCTGGGAGCTCGACCGCTCGAGGGTGGAGCCCTGCTGCGCTGGCCGCAGGCTCCTCGCCGCATCCGTGGCCGGGAAGCTCTGGCTCCTCTCGGCCAACGGCGAGTCTGTGTGCACCGACTGGCCCCGCTGGGACGTCCGCCCGCTGGCCTTCGCCCCCGACGACGGGGCCCTCTGGGTGCTCGACGGAACGGGGCTCGTCGCGGAGCTCGTGGTGCCGGAGCGCCTGTTGCGCGCGCCGGATCGCTGACCTACGAAGCCCGGCGGAGCACGCGGGGCATCTCCGTTGACCACTTCTGCAGCGCCTCGACGTCGCCCATGCGCTCCACCCGCGCGGCGAGGCCTGGGACGTCGTCGAGGCGGCCGATGCGGCGGGGGTGCATCCTCACGCGTGAACGCGACGACGGCCTCAGGCCTCGCGGCGGTCCTTCTTGCGCTCGATGCCGTACTCCTTGAGGCGGAGGACGAGGGTGCGGCGCGGCATGCCGAGGAGGAGCGCGGCGTGGGTCTGGTTGCCCTGCGTGCGGGCGAGGGCGTCCTCGATGCGGCGGCGCTCCAGGGCCTCGATCTCGTCGCGCAGGTCGGTCCCCTCGGCGGGGGACGGGCGCCGCCGGGCCATCACCTCCTCGGGGAGGTCGTCGAGGGCGACGGGGCGGTCGCCGGCCACGAGCGCGGCGCGCGCGATGGCGTTGCGCAGCTCGCGCACGTTGCCCGGCCAGTCGTGGCCCTCGAGGGCGGCGAGCACCGCGGGGCTCAGCGACGCTTGGCGGGCCGAGGGCGACGCCGCGGTGAGGAAGTGGGAAGCCAGCGGGCCGATCTCCACGACGCGCTCGCGCAGCGGGGGGATGGTGAGCGAGATGCCGTTGAGCCGGTAGTAGAGGTCGCGGCGAAACTCGCCGCTGCTGATCTCCGCGCGCAGGTCGCGGTGCGTCGCGGCGACGAAGCGCAGGTCGATGGCGCGGGCGCGCTGGGCGCCGACGCGGAGCACCTGGCGGTCTTCGAGGACGCGCAGGAGCTTGGCCTGCAGCGGCAGCGGGAGCTCGCCGACCTCGTCGAGGAAGAGCGTTCCGCCGTGGGCGGCCTCGATGAGCCCGGGGCGCGCGCCCGCCGCACCGGTGAAGGCGCCCTTCTCGTGGCCGAAGAGCTCACTCTCGACCAGCGAGGGCGCAAGGGCGGCGCAGTTGACCCGCACCAGGGGCTGGTCGCTGCGCGCGGAGCCGCGGTGGAGGGCCTCGGCCAGGAGCTCCTTGCCCACGCCCGTCTCGCCGAGGATGAGCACGTTGATGTCGCTCGCCGCGACGCGCGCGACCAGCTCGTAGAGCCGCACCATGGTCGGGTGGAGGATCACCGTGCCCGCGTCGGCTGCGACGGGGGGGGCGGAGGGCAGCGGGCGCAGCGTCACGCGGCGCGCGAGCACCAGGAGGGTCGCCTGGCCCACCTCGACGACGTCGCCCACGTCGAAGGCGACGGCCTCGCCCTGGGCGGGGCGGTGGCCGCGCACGCGGATGCCGTTCACGCTCCCGAGGTCGCGGATGCTCAGGCGCCCGTCGACGATCTCCACCGACGCGTGGGCGCGCGACACGGAGGGGAGGTCGATGCGCACGTCGGCCTTCTCGCCGCGGCCGACGGTGAGCGCGCCCGTCTCCGGGAGGGCGTACTCGGCGGGGCCCTCGTGGCTGAGGACCAGCAGGGTGTGGGGGCCGCTGGCTCCCTCGCGCGCGGTCTCTTCCGGGACGGTGCTCTCGCCGCTCTCGATGCGTTTGCCAGTCAACGTGGGGGTCTCCGCGCGGCGATCCTATGAGAGTTGTGTGCCACGGGCGCAGAGACTCGCGTCGTTCGAGAGCACGAACTGGGAGAGGGGGAGGCGACCCGTGTGACTGGGCAGGTCTTGCTCAAGTTCTCTCGGTTTGTGAGCACGACCTGCTCAGGCAGTGGGGAAGTACTTCAATAAATCCGCTGAATCAGCGTGGCCTGCGGCATGCAGTTGGCACCTTTGACTGGAATCTCTTCGTGCGTTCGGCTCGCCGTGTCCCAGTCAATCACAAGTTCGGAGGTGTCATGTTCGACAAGATGAGAACGTCGATGCGGGCGGTGGCGCTGCTGGCGCCGCTGGCTCTGTCGATGGCGGCCTGTACAGGCGACACGGGGGAGGGGACGGCGCGGAGCGCGCCGTTCAACTCGGGTCGTCAGCTTGCCATCAGCGACCAGCTCCACAACAACGGGACGGCGGGCTTCGTCTTCCTGCCGCCGATGGTGCCGCGCCCGGCCATCTTCGGCGACTTCCTCCCCGACCTCGAGCCCATCGTGCGCATCGACGAGGTGCGCGCCGACGGCACCACCGTCCGCACGCTCGCGACCTTCACCCGCGACTCCGGCCCGAGCCGTGAGCGCATCCGCGTCCACCACCAGGGCCGCCCCTGCGACCCCGACGACGACGACGGCGACAACGACCCCAACGGCTACTTCTACGCCCGGTGGTTCACCCACAACCAGCACCTCAGCCCCTCGGCGGTCTACCGCGTCCGCGTCTTCGTGCAGGAGCGGGTACACCCCTGCACCCGCAACGGCTGGGGCCGCCGCTGCCGCCACGGCGAGGACAACACCGCCCCGATGCGCGAGGTCGGCTTCGCCGACGTCGATGTCGTTCGCAACCACCGCGAGGTGCGCTGCGTCGACCGGGCGGAGTTTGTCCCGCTGATCAACGGCCAGGTGCTCCGCATCAAGTTTCGCATCGACCGCCCGGTGGTGGATGCCGACGGCGACGGCGTCTACAACTGGCGCGACAACTGCCGCACCACCGCCAACGCCTCGCAGCTCGACACCAACAACGACGGCGAGGGCGACGCCTGCGAGTGCGCGGGCGTGACCTGCGCCGCCAGCGACGCGTGCCACGTCGCCGGCACGTGCAACCCCGCCAACGGGCTGTGCCCCAACCCCGCCGCCCCCGACGGGACCGCGTGCTCCCTCGCCAACGCGGCGGGGGCCTGCGCCGCGGGCGCGTGCGGCGTCGCGACCTGCAACGCCGGCTTCGCCAACTGCGACGGGAGCGCCGCCAACGGCTGCGAGCAGACTACCAACACGCTGGCGCACTGCGGCGGCTGCGGCGTCACCTGCGCGTCGGGCCCGCACTCCACGCCCACCTGCGCGACCGGCGCCTGCGGTCTCGCCTGTGAGTCCGGCTGGGCCGACGCCGACGGCGACCGCGCGAACGGCTGCGAGCTCGACATCACCACGGACGCCAACTGCGGCCGACCGGGCAACGCATGCGTCTCGGGGGTCGGGGGCCTGACCACCTGCGTGAGCGGCGCCTGCTCCACCATGTCGTGCGCCAGCGGGTCGGGCAACTGCAACAGCGACATCGCCGACGGCTGTGAGGTCAACCTCACCGGCGACGCAGCCAACTGCGGCGCCTGCGGCAGCGCCTGCAGCGTCCCCAACGGGGCCCCGGCCTGCGCCGCCGGCGCCTGCGCGGTGGGCTCGTGCAACGCGGGCTACCGCGACTGCAACACCAGCGTCACCGACGGCTGCGAGATCGACGCGCAGACCGACGTGCGCAACTGCGGCGCCTGCGGCAACGCCTGCTCGCTCGACAACGCGGCGCCGGTCTGCGCCGCCGGGGCCTGCGCCATCGGGAGCTGCACGCTGGGCTTCGCGGACGTCGACGGCATCGCCGCCAACGGCTGCGAGGTGAACCTCGCCACCAGCCCGCTCCACTGCGGCGCGGTGGGCAACCTCTGCTCCGCGACCAACGGGACGGCGGGCTGCGCGGCGGGCCGGTGCACCATCGCCTCCTGCGACGCCAACTTCGACAACTGCGACGGCAACGTCCCCAACGGCTGCGAGCGCGACCTCCGGAGCGACGTGGGCCACTGCGGCACCTGCGGCAACGCGTGCCCCTCCGGCGCCAACAGCGCGGCCTCGTGCGCGGCGGGCGCCTGCGTGCTCACCTGCGCGACGGGCTTCAGCAACTGCGACGGCAGCGCCGCCAGCGGCTGCGAAATCGACAGCACCAGCGACGGCAGCAACTGCGGCGCCTGCGGATTCGTCTGCACCGGCGGGCGCACCTGCATCGCCGGGGCGTGCTCCGCGGCGGTCTGCACCGCGGGCCTGGCCAACTGCAACGGCGCCGAGGGCGACGGCTGCGAGGTCACCCTCGCCTCGGACGTCAACCACTGCGGCGCCTGCGGCAACGCGTGCTCCTTCGCCAACGCGGCGGCGGAGTGCACCGCGGGCACCTGCGGCTTCTCGGTGTGCAACACCGGCTTCGCGGAGCGCGACGGCATCATCGCCAACGGCTGCGAGGTCAACCTCAACACCGACGCCAACAACTGCGGCGCGGTCGGCAACGTCTGCACCGCCGCCAACGGCACCCCGGGCTGCGTCGGCGGCGTCTGCGTCGCCGTCGCCTGCAACGCCGGCTACGACCTCGTCTCGGGCGCTTGTGTGAACCGCAACGACTGCTCGCCCAACCCCTGCCAGAACGGCGGCTCCTGCGCCGACGGCGTCGGCACCTACACCTGCACCTGCACCGGCGGCTACACAGGCACCAACTGCCAGATCGCGCCGACGCCCCCCTGCGGCGCGACGGCCGAGCTGGCCTCGGGCGGCCTTCCCTCGCACATCATCCGCAACGGCCAGCTCTGGGCCTTCGGGTTGAACTCCTTCGGGCGCCTCGGGACCGGCGACACCACGAACCGCAACACCGAGGTCCGCATCGGCACCGCCGCCAACTGGGCGCACGTCGCGACCGGAACGAACCATGGGGTCGCGGTTCGCACCGACGGCTCGCTCTGGACGTGGGGCCGCAACAATCGCGGCGCGCTCGGGCACGGCGACACCGTCGACCGTCACACGCCCACGCGCGTCGGGGCGGACAACAACTGGGCGCTGGTGGCGGCGGGCATCGAGTTCACCGTCGCCATCAAGACCAACGGGACGATGTGGGCCTGGGGCGCCAACACCAACGGTCAGCTCTGCATGGCCGGCTCGGTCGACCGCCTCGTGCCCACCCAGGTCGGCACGGCCACCACCTGGTCGACCGCGCACCGCGACGTCCTCAGCGCGTCGTTCCACGGCATCATGGCGATCCGGACGGACGGCAGCCTCTGGGGCTGCGGTCATAACGAATCGGGCGCGCTGGGCGTGGGCCACACCTCCCTCGTCACGACCATGACGCGCGAGATCACCAACGCCACCAACTGGGCGCGCGTCCAGACCAACCGCCTGAACTCCGTCGGCATCAAGACCAACGGAACCCTCTGGACCACCGGCAACAACGTCTACGGCCAGCTCGGGCGCACCTGCAGCGCCGCCCCCTGCAACCGCTTCGGCCAGGAGTCCACGGGCGCGACCAACTGGATCCGCGCTGTCTACGGCGGCTTTCACCTGAACGCGCTGCGCAGCGACGGAAGGATCTGGAGCGTCGGCTACGACGACGGGGGCGTGCTCTGGATGGGCGTCATCCAGTCGCGGCCCACCTGGGTGCAGTCGCCCGGGACTGACTTCGTTGACCTCGGCGTCACGTACTACGGTTCCCACGCGCTCAAGTTGAACGGATCGCGCTGGGGCACCGGCGGCAACAACGACATGTACCTCGGCCTCGGCGTGACCACCACCAGCGTGGTGAGCGACGGCGCCACGGGCCCGCGCTTCGACGTCGACCCGCTCACCTGCGTCGCCCCCGTGGTTCCCCCGGTGGCGGACTCGATCACCGGCCAGACGCTGTACTCGATCGCGGGCTTCGGCGCCTTCGGAGCGTTCCGCGCGGCACAGACCTTCACCGCCACGACGACCGCGCCTCTCGCCAGCGTCACCATGGGCTTCCGGCCCAACGGGGAGCCGCCCCCGAGCGTGACGCTGACCCTCTACGCGACCTCGGGCGGCGTTCCGGTCGGCGCCCCCCTGGCGACGGCCACCGCCCCGTTGAGCGCCTTCACCACGGACACCTACCTGACCTTCTGCTTCGCGTCCTCGGGCATCACCCTCAACGCGGGCAGCATGTACGCCGTCGTTCCCTCCGTCCCCAGCGGCGGACTCTCCGTCCTTGGGACCCTCGGCGCCGACGCGTACGCGGGCGGCACCTACGTCACCTCGGACGACAGCGGCGCCATGTGGTCCATCTTCATGCCCGCCTCCAACTACGACCTCGGCATCACCGTACGCACGGGCACCTCCTGCCTGTGAGCGCCCGCGTCCGCTGCCCCGCCCCTCGGGCGTCGACGCCGTAGCGCTCCGACGCCGCTTCCTCCCCTCCCACAAGCCATGGCATCCTCGCGCCCATGATGGTTCACCGGCGTCGCTGGCCGCCTCGGCAGCGCGACGCGCATGGCGGCGGTGAGCGCGACAACGTAGTGCTCCCCACGATGCGACCCGTCGCCGCCATCGTCGCGCTCGTCGCGTGCACCGGGCTCCAGGCGGGCGTCACCCGCCGCGACGCCGGCCCCGAGGCCGACCCCTGCGGGGCGCCCTGCTCCCTCGGGCGGACGTGCGTGTCGGGTCGCTGCACCGCCGCCGTGTGCATGCCGGGCCGGGCCGACTGCGACCGCGATGAGGCCACCGGCTGCGAGGTCACGCTCGCCAGCGACGCCCGCCACTGCGGCGCCTGCGGCCGGGCCTGCGCGCTCCCTCACGCGACGGCGATCTGCGTCGCGGGCGCGTGCCGCGTGGGCGCCTGCGCGGCGGGCCGCGGGGACTGCGACGGCGACGCGGCCAACGGCTGCGAGCGCGACCTCGCCGCCGACCCCGCCCGTTGCGGACGCTGCGACGTCACGTGCGGCGCCGCCCACGCGAGCGCCGCGTGCGAGGCGGGGGTCTGCGCGACGCCCGCGTGCGACCCGGGCTTCGGCGACTGCGACGACGACCTCGCCGACGGCTGCGAGGTCGCCCTCGCCACCTCCGTCGCCCACTGCGGCGCGTGCGGCGCTCGCTGTCCCG
>JBILLV010000379.1:0-8259 GCA_044375895.1 Polyangiales bacterium
CCCGCCCCCGTGAACGGCGTCGCCACCTGCGTCGCGGGGCGCTGCGCCTCCGCCTGCGCCGCGGGCTTCGAAGAAGCCACCGGCGCCTGCCTCCCGCGCGGCGCGCCGAGGCTCGTCGCGCCGCTCAGCACGGGCGTCGTCGGGTCCTGGCGACCGACGCTCCGATGGGCGCTCGGCGCCGACACCGACGGGGTCGAGCTGCGACTGTGTCGCGACCGGGCGATGACCCGTGACTGCCGGTCGCAGCGCGCCGCCGGGAGCACGGCGCGGGTCGCCGACGCCCTTGCGCGGGGGGCGTGGTTCTGGCGGGCACAGGGGCGCCGCGGGGGCGTGACGCTGGCCGCCGCGAGCGCGACCTGGAGCTTCGTGGTGGGCGCGCGGGACGCCGCGAGCGAGGGATCCGCCGCGCTCTCCAAGGACCTCGACGGCGACGGCTTCGACGACGTGGCGGTCGGCGCGTCGCACGTGGACGCCGGGGCGATCCAGGACGTCGGCGCGCTCAGCGTCTTCCCCGGCGGGTCCGCCGGGCCGCGGGCCGGGCCGTCGCGGGTGTTCCTGGGGGCGCTGCCGGGCGACATTCTGGGGTGGAGCGCCGCCACCGCGGGCGACCTTGACGGCGACGGGTTCGCCGACCTGGCCGTGGGTGTCCCGCGTGGGCTCGTGGGGCCGCAGTCCCCGGACGTGCGGGTGTATCGCGGCGGGGCGACGGGCCTCGCGGGGCCGCCGCGGGTGCTGCCCGGCAGGCCCGGCGTCGGTCGGCTGTTCGTGGTGAGCGCGGGCGACGTCAATGGGGATGGTTTCGGCGACCTCGCGGTGCTGGGCGCCTTGCGCGTGGGGGGCGAGGCCGCGGCGGCGGTGTTCTGGGGGGGCGACGGGGGCCTCGCGGCGGCGCCGTCGCAGGGGATTCGAGGCGCGGATGTGACGGAGATCGCAGGGGCCTCCGACCTCCAGCGCGACGGCTTCGCCGACCTCGTGATCGGACTCGCCTCCGCGGACCCCGGCGGGCGGGTGGACGCCGGCGCCGTCGCGGTGCATTCGGGGAGCGCGGCGGGCCTCGGCGCGGGTCCGACGCAGCAGATCGAGGGCGACGCGCCCGGCGACAGGATGGGGTACAGCGTGGCGATGCTCGGCGACACGGACGGCGACGGGTGGGAGGACTTCGCGGTGGGCGCGCCGGGCGCGCGCGGCGGGGCGGGGCGGGTGCGCGTCTACGCGGGCCGTGCCTCCGCGGCGGCGCTCGGCCGTACGATCGACGGCGAGGCTGGCGACGCGCTGGGGACCGCCGTCGCGCGCGTCGGTGACGTGAACGGCGACGGCTTCGCCGACCTCGCGGTGGCCGCCCCCGACGCGCGCGGGGGCTTCGGGCGCGTCGCGGTCTACCTCGGCGGCCCGTCGGGCGTCGGCGTATCGCCCGCGCGCGTCTGGGAGGGCGACGCGCGCGACGTGGGCTTCGGCGCGGTGGTCGTCGGCCTCGGCGACGTGAACGGCGACGGCTACGCCGACCTCGCGATCGCCGAGCGGGGGCGCGGCGTGGCGATGACGGAGGGCGTCGGCCGCGTCCGCGTGTTCGCCGGGAGCGCCGTCGGCCCGGCGGCCTCGCCGACGTGGGTGCTGGAGGGCGTCGCCCGGAACGACTACTTCGGCACCTCCGTCGCCCACGCCGCGGGCGCGGTCTGCGTGTGGAGGGCCTCGTGAGGTTCGTGGGCATCGTGTGGTGCGTCGCGTTGGCGTGTACGCCGCTCCAGTCCAACGTCCCGCGGGTGGACGCCCGCGCCGACGGCGCCTGCGCGAGCGGCGTGCTCGACGACGACGCCAACTGCGGCTCGTGCGGGCGGCGCTGCGCGACCGGGGACGTGTGCATGGCGGGCGAGTGCGTCGCGGCCCTCGGGGCGTCGCGACCGCTCGCGCCGCTCACCGGCGCTTCGGTCCGCTCGACGCGGCCGACGCTCCGCTGGGCGCTCGCGGAGGGGGCCGACGGCGTGCGGGCCGAGCTCTGTCGCGACCGCGCGATGACCGAGGGCTGCGTCGCATCGGACCTGAGCGGCGTGACGGGGGCGCCCGGCGCGGACCTCGCGCCAGGCGTATGGTTCTGGCGGGTGACTTCGCGCGCCGGGGCGGCGACGTCGCGCGCCGTCTCGCCGACGTGGGCGCTGCGGGTGGCGAGCGTGGACAGCGCGAAGGGCTCGACGCTCGACACCGACGGCGACGGGAGGGTGGAGGTCGCCATCGCGGCGCCGCGTGCCTATGGCGGCGCGGGGCGCGTGTACCTCTACGAGGGCGTCACGGAGGGCTCCACGCTGTCGCTCGTCACCACCCGCCGCGGCACGGGCACCATGAATTTCGGCCAGTCCCTCGCCCACGCGGGCGACGTGAACCGCGACGGCTACGCCGACCTCCTCGTGGGCACCCTCGAAGGCAACCGGGCCTCACTGTACCTCGGCGGACAAGGGGCCCTCGCGGCGACGCCGACGGTGCTCCAGGGAGGCGACGCGCTGGCGCGCTTCGGCGTGGGCGTCGCGGGGGTCGGCGACGTGAACGGCGACGGCTTCGACGACATCGCCGTCGCGGCCCGCTCGGCCGACGGTGCGCCGGGCCTCGCGCGCGTCTTCCACGGCGGCGGCGAGGGGATCACCCTCGAGCCCGCGGTCACGCTCACCACGCGGGGAGCCACCTCCCTCGATGTCACCGTCGCCTCCGCGGGCGACGTGAACGGCGACGGCTTCGCGGACGTCGCGCTCGGCGTCGACGGGGCTTCGGGCGGCGCGGGGGTGGTCCACGTGTTCCACGGAGGCGCGTCGGGCCTCGAGGACGCGCCCGCGGTCACCCTCGCCGGCGCCGACCTCCTGGGGAGCTTCGGCTCGCGGCTCGCGCCCGCGGGGGACGTGAACGGCGACGGCTACGGCGACCTCTTCGTCGCCGCCCCCGAGGCGATGGATCAACGCGGCAGGGTGTCGGTCTTCTACGGCGGCCCGCGGGGGTTGAGCGCGGTCGCTGCGACGACGCTGCTCGGCCGCGCGGCGCGCGCAAGGTTGGGCTACGGGGTCGCGTCGGGGGCCGACCTCGACGGCGATGGATTCACCGACCTGATCACGAGCGAGCCCGGCTATCCCGCAAACCTCGGGTCGGTGCTGGTGTTCCGCGGGGGCGCGGAGGGCATCGCGCGCACCCCCTGGCGGACGCGCGACGGCGTGGAGGGCGCCGACTCGGCGTTCGGCTTCATGCTCCTCCCCGTCGACCTGAACTTCGACGGCCGCGTCGACCTCGTCGTCACCGCGGTCGGCGCCGGCAGCAACCACGGTCGCGCCCACGTCTACCTCGGCGAGCCCGGCGACCTCGCGAGGACGCCCCTCCCCGTCAGCGGGTTGGACGGCGCGCAGGCCGTGTTCGGGTGGGCGATCGCGGGCCTGTGGGCGCCTCGGCCGCGCGTTGACGCGTTTTGCTCGCTCTGACACCATCGCGCGGCCGCCTCGATGACCGCCACCGCAGCCACCCGCTCCACCGAGGGGAACCCTCCCGACGCCCCTCACGACGACGACGTGGGGGTGGCCGTGGGCGACACGCTCGGGCGCTACCGCGTCGTGCGCGCGCTCGGCGCCGGCGCGATGGGCGCGGTCTTCGAGGCCGTCCACGACGACATCGGCCGACGCGTCGCGCTGAAGGTGCTCCTCCCGTCGCTCGCGCGGCGCGAGGTCGCGCGCACCCGCTTCTTCCGTGAGGCGCGGGCGGCGGCGCGGGTGCATCACCCGGGCGTGGTCCAGGTGCACGACGTCGACGTGGAGGGCGAGGTCGTCTACTTCGTCATGGCCCTCCTCGACGGCGAGACGCTCGCTCGCCGCATCGAGCGCGGCCCCCTCACGCCCGCCGAGCTCGTCGCGGTGCTCTCCCCCGCGCTCGACGGCGTGGCGGCGGCCCACGAGGCCGGCGTCGTCCACCGCGACCTCAAGCCCGCCAACATCCTCCTCGCCGCGACCCCGGAGGGACCGCGCGCCGTCGTGGTGGACTTCGGCGTCTCGCGCCTCGTCGACGAGGACAGCGACCTCACGGGCTCGCTCGCCGTGCTTGGGACGCCCGCGTACATGTCCCCGGAGCAGGCCCGCGGCGCGCGCGACGTCGGGGCCGCGAGCGACCAGTTCTCCCTCGGCGCCGTCCTCTTCGCGTGCCTCGCCGGGCGTCGCCCCTTCGACGGCCAGAGCCCCCTCGAGCTCGCCTGGAACATCCAACGCAACCAGCGCCCCGCCCTCGCGCGCCTCTGCCCCGACGCCCCGCCCGCGCTGGTCGCCGCGATCGAGCGCGCGATGGCCCCGCTGCCCGCCGACCGCTTCCCCTCGGTGCGCGCGCTCGCCGACGCGCTCCGCCGCTCGCTCGTCGCGCCCGCGCGCCCCCGCGTCTCCCTCGTCGTCGGCGCCGCGGCCTTCACCACGCTCGCCGCCCTCGCGGTCGTGCGCGCGCTCGGCGCGTCCGCCCCCGCGCCGCACGCCGCGCCGCCCGCCCACGCCGCGCTCGCGCCCGCCGCGCCGACGCCCGCGCCGACCCCTGCGGCCCCGGTGGTCGCGCCGTCGCCGGTGCTCGTCGCCGCGCGCCCGCCGCCCGCCGTGGCCGCGCCCGTCGTCCGCCTGCCCCTTCGCGCGCGCCCGCCACTGGTGCGCCCGCGCCCCGCCGCTGCGCCTCCCGCGCCCGAACCCACGCCCGAACCCACGCCCGAACCCGTGCCCGCGTCCCCCGCGCTCGGTCGCAACCGGGCGCCTGTCCTCGGTCGATGAGCGCGCGCATCCTCGCGGGGACGCTCCTGCTCTGCGCGTCGCTCGCGGCGACGAGCTCCGCTGCGCAGGCCCCTCCGGCCCCCGAGTCGCAGACCGACGCGTGGATGGAGGAGGGCATCCGGCTCCGCGCCGAGCGCCGCGACGCCGAGGCCCTCGCGGTGTTTCGGCGCGCGTGGGAGGCCGCCCGGAGCCCCGAGGCCCGCGCCCAGATGGCCCTCGCCGAGCAGGCCCTCGGGCTCTGGATCGAGGCCGAGCGCGACCTCCTCGACGCCCTCACGGCCGACACCCACCCGTGGATCACGCGCCACCGCGGGGCGCTCGACGCGTCGCTGGCGGAGATCCGCGGGCACCTCGGCACCCTGGAGGTGCGCTCGTCCGTCGCCGGGGCCCGCGTCAGGGTCAACGCCGCGGAGGCGCTGCCCCTGCCGCTGCCGTCGCCGCTGCGCGTGGTGATCGGGACGGCGCGCGTCGAGGTGATCGCCGACGGGTACGTGACCGCGCGCCGCGCGCTGGAGGTGCGGCCCGGCGACGACCTCCTGGAGACCTTCGAACTCGTCCCCGAGGCGCCCGTCGCCGTCGCGCCGCCGCGGGTGGTGATCGTGCGTCCACCACCCGCCGTGGAGACGCCCGCGCATCCGGCGAGTGTGTGGGGGACGCGGTTGCTCGTCGGCGGCGGCGGGCTGCTGGTGCTCGGCGTGGGGGCGCTCGTTTGGCGCGAGGTGGCGGCGGCGGAGTTCAACGATCGGCGCGAGCCGCCGTGCGACGCGGAGGTGCCGACCCCGCGGTACGGCGGGCCGCTGTGCGAGTCGCTGGCCCGGCAGACCGACACCGCCACCGCGCTTGCGGTGACGGGCTTCGTCGCGGGGGGGATCGCGCTGGCGAGCGGGATCGCGCTGCTGCTCGCGGCGCCACGCGCGCAACGGAGGGCGGTGGCGTGCGCGCCGGGGCTGGGGTCGGTGGCCTGCGCGGTGACCTTCTGACCGCCGCCCCGCTGGGGCGCAGTGAGCGCGCTACGCGAAGAACTCGCTCACCGTGCACGCGAAGCCCGGGAGCGCGTCGCCGCCCTCGATCGTGTCGTCGCTCCCGAGCACCGTCAGACCCTCCGCGGTGATCACCGCCACCTGAGCGGGGTCCGGGTCCACCACCCACACGGCCTTCGCGCCGGCGCGGAGATACTCCGCTGCCTTCTTCAGCATTCCGGTGACGGTCTGCCCGTCGCCGACCACCGCCACCGTGAGGTCGGGGCGCCGTCGAGCCTTGCCAGCCACGCCCTTGCCCGTCGGGACCCGTTCCGCTCGGATCACCGCGGCGTCGGGGCCGCGCAGCACGTCGGGGTCGCGCGACAGCTTCACGCCGGGGTCAGCGACCGCGACCGAGAGGCCGGGGTGCGAGCGCGCATGAAGCTTCAGCAGGAACACGATGTTCCCCAGGATGGCCCCGTGTCGCCAGGTACTCTTCGGCACCGCAACCCACACCCCGTCTACGATGTCGCCCCGCCACGTGTCGCGGTCGAGCTTCACGGCCTCTTCGAAGGTCATCCGCACGCCCGTCGGGGCGATGATCGACGCTGCGCTCACATCTGGGAGGCTACCATGGCGGCCCCCGACGTGTCGCGACTCCGCCACCCTCCGCGTGGAGGTCCCCGCCGCCCGCGACGACGCGGCCGCGATGGATCCGGCGGAGAAGATCGCCTTCCCAGCAGGCGAAGCGGTGGGGTGGTTCTGACCGGCGCGGGGAGGTACAACAGCGGCCGTGCGCAAGGCGAACCTGATTCTGGCGGCGCTCGCTGCCCTGGAGGCCGGCGGATTCCTGCTGGCGCTGCGCTCCTTCGGCTTCCCCGACGGGCACCTCACGGAGCTCGATCGCTTCCGCCGGGTGTCCTACCCGGTGACCGTGGCGCTGCTCGTGGTGCTGGCGGTCGTCGCGACGCGCGTCCGCGCGAAGCCCGCGCTCGCGCTGTTCGTCGCCCTGAACGTCGTCGCCTTCGCGGTCGATGGCTTCGCCGCGCGCGTCTTCGACCACGGCGCCGGCGGCTGACCGGTCGGCGACAACGCCCGACCTCTGCTGCGAGACTCGAACTCACGCGGGGGACGAGCGGGGACGAGCGGGGCGACGCCGACGTTGACCCACCCCATGAAGCGCGCGACCATCCCGGCACCGTGACCGTCCGCGTCCGAGAGCTGCGTCTCCGTGACTTCCGCTCCTTCCGCTCCGAAGGTCGCTCACCGCGCTCCGGCCGCACGACCCGGACGCTCGCCAGATCGCGCATCAACGCGCTGTGGCCGGGCGACGAACCTCTCGTGAACCGCGGCGACCTCCTCGCACTGACGTGATCACCGATGGCCCCGCGACGACTCGCCGTGATTGATCGAGGCGACGTGGACGCGTGCTCGCCTCGCTCCTACGTGAAGCTCTTCCGGAGCCTCGCGGCCCGGGTGCCTCCGTAGTCCAGGTCTGGGCGGCGCGACAGCACGAGGCCGCGACGCACGATGCGGAAGAGCGTCGCGAGGTTGCGCGCGCGCGTTGGGCTGACCCACGGTCCGGCGCCGCGAGCGTGCGCCGAACCTCGGGCCGCGCGGGGTTCTACGAGGTCCGGCGGAGCACGCGGAGCATCTCCGTCGACCACTTCTGCAGCGCCTCGACGTCGCGGCGGACGCTGGCGCGCTCTGCGTCCGAGAGCTCGGCCGCGGCCTTCGTCGCCTGCCGGAGGAAGGCGGCCGTCGCGACGGCGCCGCCCACCCGCTTCACCCGCGCGGCGAGGCGCGCCCCGGTGAGGCGCTTCTTCTGCTCGCGTCCACGCTCGCTGCGGAGGGCGCCGACGTATGCGCGCGTCGCCCGCTGCGAGAGCTTCATCGCCTGGACGTGCTGCGCGGCCTCGCGCATGAGGGCCTCGTCACCGAGCGGGAGCAGCAGCTCCTTGCGGCCCGGCTCCAGCGCCCGCCACGCCTGGTCGGGGATGCGCTTGTCGCGCGCCGCGATGTGCAGGGCGACGTAGAGGAGGCGCGGGCTGAGCTGGAGCGTCGGCCCGCCCGCGCGCGCCAGGAGGCTCATCCAGACGGGGTTGTCGGCGCGCCGGTCGAGCGCGGCCGCGGCGTCGTCGTCGAAGACGTGGACGAGCACCCAGCGCCCGAAGGACACCAGCGCGTCCTCCATGACGTTGCGCGTGTCCTCGGCGCGGCGCAGGGCCTCGGCGACGAGCTTGCGCTGCGCGGGGCTGAGCGCGCCGGGGTCGCCGGAGGAGGTGGCGGCGACGGGGCGGGCCAGCGCGGCGCCGTCGGGCGAGGCGGCGGTGGTGGGGGTGGGCTTCTTCGCGCGGGAGGAGGTGCTCTTCATGGGCGTCGCGGGGATGAACGGCGGGGCCGCGGCGCGCCTGAGGCGTCGGGCGGAGGGCGTGTCGGGGGCATGGACGGCGCGCGCGGGCGGCGGACACCGATCCCCGAGTCGGCTTCGTGAAACTACTGAAAACATGGGGAATCGCGTCCGCTTATGGCGCCAGAAG
>JBILLV010000534.1:0-4548 GCA_044375895.1 Polyangiales bacterium
CATCGGGTTCTTCCTGAGCCCGGCTCTGCGGGCGATCCGAACGTAGCCCAGGGTGAGCGCTCGGCGAACCCTGGGCACTCTCGCCCCGCCCTACATGCACCCATCATCGACGAGCCCGTTGCAGTCGTCGTCGAGCCCGTTGCGGCACACCTCGCGCGGCATCGGACCCACCGCCCCCGCGCACGCCCCCCACGCCCCGCGGAGGCACTGCTGCGTCCCCGCGCGGCACACCCCGCGGGCATCGGGAGACACCGGCGTCCAACGGAACCCTCTCCCCGCGAGCGTCGGCATGGCGGCCGTGTTGAAGCTCACGAGGTCGTACTGCTCGGGGCTCGTCCCGCCCTGGATGCCGATCGTCGCCGCTTCACCGAGCGCGACGCCCGGGCCGTCCATCGTGCGGTAGAGCGCGTCGATGGTGCCGCTCGCCTCGTCGAGCGCGAGTTCGAAGGTGAGGTGCACCTCGGGCCGCATCGGGAAGACGCTCGCGTCGCTCCACTCGACGAGGTAGACGCGCGCCGGGGCGACGCCCGTCGTCACGGTGCACACGCCCGTCCGCATGAGGAGGTCGTCCCAGAAGGCGTAGATCGGCCGGTCGATGCCCGTCGCCGCCACCGGGAGCGTCTGGTTGAAGGGCTGGACGGCGCCGCCAAACGTGATGCCGCCGTTGGGCGAGAGCCACGCGGCCTCGGCGGGCCTTCCCCACGCCGAGAACGTGAACGGAATCGCCTCCACGATGCTCCCATCGTCGATGCCCGCGAAGTACGTACGGTGGCCCGCGGCGGCGCACACGTCGACGTACGGCCGCGGCGAGGGCGTGCGGACGTAGCGGGCGCCCGTCATCCACGACGGGTCGCCGCAGCGCTGCGTGAGCATCTCATCGGCGACGCCGTTGCAGTTGTTGTCGACCCCGTCGCAGACCTCTGCGCTCGGCGTCACCTGGCCCGTGCAGACGCTCCACGCTCCCGCGACGCACACCTCCGTGCCCGTGCGGCAGGCCCCGACCCCCGCCGTACCCGCCGGGCCGCCGTAGCAGACGCGGGCGAGGCCGTTGTCGATGAGCCCGTCGCAGTCGTCGTCGACGCCGTTGCACGTCTCCGGTGCGGGCGCTCCCCCATCACAACGACCCACGGGGACGTCCACCGTCATGGGAGCATCCGGCGCCACCACGTCGGGCACCACCGTCGCGTCCGGCGGTGCGACCACGTCGGGCACCAGCGTCGCGTCGGGAGCGATGTCTTCCCGCGCCGCCACGTCGTTTCGCGCGGCGTCTTGCGGGACGCCGCCCACCACGATCGTGCTGCCACAGCCTCCCAGCGCGACGACGAGCGTCGCGAGCGTACCCGAGCGGAGTCTCATGGCGCGTCAGTGGCGAGAGCCCCCAACGCGTCGTCAGCGAATCGACGGCGCGGCGACGATCTCGTCCCGAAGCGCCCGCACCCGCGCCGCCATCGTGCTGGTGGGTGCGCTGGCGAGGAAGGCCTCCGCACGCCCCCGAGCCTCGCTCGACCGACCGATCCGATGGAGCGCCTCGATCGCAAAGCGCTCGCGCTCGTGGGCGAGGACGCCGTCGCCGTGGAGACGCGCCCGCAAACTCTCCAGCGCAGCAAGCGCCGCCGCCGGGTCGCTTCGAAGCTGGGCGCGCGCGTCGGTGAGGGCACGCAGCTCGTCGTCGAGGGAGAAGGGCCGCTCCACCACGGGAGCCGCTGCGACCACGGCCACCCGCGCTCCACGAGCCGCCCACACCGTACGGACCGGGCGCGGTGAGGTGGGTGTCACTGCACGTACGACGACGTTCGAAGGCACCACCGCACGCTCTCGCAAAGGCGCTTCGACAGGCGTGGGCAGCACCGCGCGCACGACGGCCGTCGGCGCCACCGTCACGGACGAAGCTGTCGACACGCGAGCGACGACCTTCACCTCCGCTCGTTGCGTCGCAGGGCTGCGCGGCGTCGTGGTGACCGCGCGACGCGGGAGCGCCACACCGACGACGGTGACCGCCGCGACGACCGCGATGGTCTTGGCAGTGGCCGTCGCGAACAGGCTCGCGGAGAGCTTCGTGGCGGCGGCGGTTCCGGTGGCGGCGCCGGGGGCGGTGGCGCGCGCGAGGGACTGCCACATGCGATCGCGGGCGGCCTGGTCGGGCGCACCGGCGGCGGAAAGGAGCTCGCGGGCGCCGTCGGGGGCGGCGTCGAGCTCGTCGAGCCAGCGGCGGGGCGGTCGGCTCACGGTCCACCTCGCGCGCGGAGGCGGGCCAGCGAACGCTCGAAGTGCTTGCGCGCGAGGCGCAGACGCGACCAGACGGTGTTGACGGGGCAGTCGACGAGGCGGGCGATCTCCTCGACGGTGACGGCGTCGAGTTCGAAGAGGACGAAGACGGCGCGCTGGTCGGCGGGCATCGTGTCGAGGATGGACTCCAGCGTCGCGCGGCCGCGGAGGTGGTTGATGCGCGCGTCGCCCTCGTCGGCGCCCGAGGGCGGGGGCTCGGGGACTTCGGCAGTGGACTCCTCGCGTCGCACATGAGCGCGCCGCCGCCAGTCGGAGGCCACGCGCTCGACGATGCCCCAGAGCCACGTGGTCACCTGCGAGCGTCCCTCGAAGCCCTCCAGCTTCCGATGAACCACCAGAAACACCTCATGCACCTGATCCTCCAGGTCGGCCTCGCGCACGCCGTGGGCGCGGAGGGCGCGCCAGACGAAGTTCCAGTGCTCGCGGTAGACGTCGTGGAAGGTGGGGCGGGCGACCTCCGCGCATGCTCCCTCGTCGGCGAGGACGGCGCCGGGGCCGAGGGTGGCGGTGAGGAGGGTGCGCATCGGTCTCGACCCGTTGGGTGGTGACAGCCGCCGGGCTGCCGTCACTCGAAATGAAGGCCGACGCCGATTGTTCCGCGGAGCCCGATCGCCGCGGGCTGAAAGGCCTCGCCGACCCCGTCGACCACGAGCCGGTCGCGGATGAGCGGAACGAGGGCTTCGAGGGTGGCGGAGAGGTCGAGGTGGCGGGAGAGGTTCCAGCGGGCGGTGGGGGCGGCTTCGAGGGCGACGTAGGGGAGCGTCTCGGCGCGGTTGGTGACGAAGCCGCGGCCCTCGGCGGTGAGCGTCCCCGCAAAGACGCCGGCGCAGAGGGCGAGGTCGAGCGAGCCGGTGCGCGCGACGAGGGGACAGAGCCCGAGCGACGCGCCCGCGATGGACACACCCACCTCACCGGGAGCGAAGGCGCTGGTGGAGGAAGTGATCCACGAAGCGCCCGCGTAGAGGCGCGGCCCGCGGGGCGGGGTGAGCTCGACGCGCACGCCGACGACGGGTGACGGCGCGGCGGCGATGGCGACGGCGATGCCACCGAGCGCGCGGGCGGCGAAGCGCCAACGACGCGCGACGGGGGCGCGGGCGGGCGGCGGTGGTGCGGGCGGCGGGGCGGGTGAGGGGGGCGGCGGGGCGACGACGGGCGGGGCTACGGGGGCGTCAGGCGGGGCGTCGTCGAGGGTGACGGCGAGCGCGAGGGCGACGGCGTCGGTGAGGGCCGCACAGTCGTCCGTGGGGGCCGTGAGGCGGCGTTCGGCGAGGAGGGAGCCGCTGGCGTCGCGGACGAAGACGGAGGCGCTCCAGGGGGCGCTGGGGGCCTCGCGGGAGGCGACGACTTCGAAGGAGAACGGGGCGTCGTCGGCGATGGCGTCGCGGCCGAGGCGGGCGGCGAGCGAGCGACGGAGGACGGAGGCGTCGGGGCAGCGCTCGGCGCCGTCCGCGCGCACCCACGCGAGGCGAGCGCGCGGGGGGTCGGCCCACGCGAGGCGGGGGGCGGCGAGGAGGAGCGAGGCGGCGAGCAGGCGGCGCATCGAGGGCATGGGATGGTACACCGGCGGAGGGGGAGCGAACCGCTGCCCGTTGCCCGCGGGGAGCACCCTACGGTCGCCTGTTCGCGCCCAGGTGAGCGCCGACACGGAGCGCCCGGCTGGAATCGGTGAACCCATTGGGGGCGCGGAGTCGAGGCGCGCGGCCGTCGCCCATCGCCTGTCGCCCGCAGTCGTCGCCCGTGGTCGTCGCCCGTCGCCGTCGACCACCGAGTCGTGCGCGACCAGATGCTCATGGGCGACCTCCTCGCGGTGGCGGGGGAGGACTTCGTCGACGAGCTCCTCCGCGCCCACGGGGAGTTCGGCCAGGTGCTCGGCATCACCGCGAGCCGCGAGGCCACCCGCCGCGCCGCCGCCTCGGACGACGCGAAGCCCGCCGAGAAGCAGGCGGCCCCCGCGGCCCCGTCTCCCGCCGTCGTGACCGCGCCGACGCCCGCCGTGCCGGTCGCCGCCCCGAAGCCCGCGCCCGCCGCCGACGCGAAGCCCGTCGCGACGCCGTCGCTCGCACCGCGCCCCAGCGTCGCCCCCCCGAACTGACCCCCTCCCGCTAAACTGCGTCCAGCTCGAGAGCCGTAGTTTCTCCCGCAGGGCCGCGCTGCCAATTCACCGCGTAGAAAGCACTCTCGTGCCCAGGGCTCGCGGACGCTCGGCCTGGGCTCACGTCGGATCACCCGCAAAGCCGGGTTCAAGAAGCCCCCCCCACGGCG
>JBILLV010000535.1:0-4534 GCA_044375895.1 Polyangiales bacterium
GAAGAACCCGATGGCGTGAGACGCGTGAGCCCGGCCTTGCGGGCGATCCGAACGTAGCCCAGGGTGAGCGCTCGGCGAACCCTGGGAAGTTGGGGACGGTGACCAACACGCCGAAAGGGCTGGTTGTTGTGGGGCATCGCGGGGTCGTGGGCGGCCTTTGACCCACCGTCGCCCGGCAGCGCGTCACCCCATCGGCGAGCACAGCTCGACGAGGACCCCATCCGGGTCGCGCACGTACGCCACCGTCTGCCCCCACGGCTTCTCCTCCGGCTCGCGCACCCTCACCGCGCCCGCGGCGACCGCGACCGCGTAGGCCGCGGCGACGTCGTCGCTCACCAGCGCGATCTCGACCCCCGCGGCGACCTCGCCGGGGCGGTTGGGACGCACCGTGAGCCCGTTGAGCGTGGCGAGCTTGTCGTCGGCGAAGGCGAGCACGGTGGCGCCCGTGTCGAGCTCGCCGTAGTCGTTGCTCTCGTGCAGGAAGCGCCGCGTGAGCCCGAAGGCCCGCTCGTAGAACGACAGCGCGGCGGGGACGTTGGGGGTGTAGACGATGACGTATCCGAGCTTCATGGTGGTTGTCTCTCCGAGGGGATGCGGTGGCGGCGAACCCTCGCACCACGCCGCCACCTCTGTCTTGAACGAATCGGACGTCCCCTTCACTCCGCGCCACGCAACCGGCGCGGCGACACCCCCGTGAGCGCACGAACCTCGCGGCACAGGTGCGACTGGTCGGCGTAGCCCGCGGCCATCGCGGCCTCCGCCAGCGTCGCCGAAGTCGCGTCGCGGGCGAACGATCGCAGCCGAGCGACCCGCGTGTACACCTTCGGCGTCACCCCGACGTGATCGAGGAACACCCGTTGGAGCTGACGCTCCGACAGCCCGACCTCCCGCGCCGCCGAGGCCACCTCGCAGCCTTCGGTCGGGTCACCGAGGGACTGCGCCGCTTGCGACACCCGCGTATCGAGCCGCTGCCCCAGACGCCAGCGCATGCACGCCTCCGTGAAGGCCTCCACCGCATCTTCGACCCGGTCGATCGTGCGCACCCGGGCGAACCACGCCGGGTGGACCTCGGCGAGCGGAAGGTCACGGTCGCAGAGGTGTTCGGCCGCGACGCCGAGCACGGCGCGGACGGCCCACGGGTGCATGCGCAACCCGAAGACGTGCGACGCGCTGGGGGCGACGACGCGGGCGACCGTCATCACGCCGACGACGGAGACACGGCGCCGCTTCGGATCAAAGACCAGGTCGGTGCATCCGTCGGGCAACACCCGCGTCGGGCGGAACGAGCCCTCGGCGCTCCAGGCGGCCTCGAGGAGGCATTGCCCTTCGGGTGGCGCGGTCAGCTCGCGGAAGGTCATCTCGGCTGGCTGCGGGGGGCGGGCTTCGGGTGACTTCGCCATGGGGTCTCGGTGTCGGCCGCGACGTTACCATCCCCCTCGTGGTACGTCGGACTTCGTGACCGACGCTCTCCCCGCTCCCCCCAAGCCTCGTCTGCGCGGCGTCTCGCACCAGTACGCCGCCTTCGTCGCCGCGCTCGCCGGGGGTCTCCTCATGGCCCGCGTCGCCACGGACGAAGCGCGGCGGGCGGTGCTCATCTACACCCTCTCGCTCGTCACGCTCTTCGGCGTGAGCGCCATCTACCACCGCCCCACCTGGCAGCCCCGCGCGCGCCAGTGGATGCGCCGGCTCGACCACGCCGCCATCTTCGTCCTCATCGCGGGGACGTACACCGCGCTCTGCCTGGGACTCCCGCCCGCCGAGGCCCACACGCTGCGCGCCTTCGTGTGGACGGGCGCGCTGCTCGGGGTGCTCCAGTCGGTGCTCTGGGTCACGGCGCCGAAGCCCCTCATCGCCGTGCTCTATGTCGCCCTCGGGTGGAGCATCGCCCCCTACGTTCAGACCGTGTACGCCAGCGTCGGCGCCGCCCCCTTGGCCCTCGTCCTCGTCGGTGGCGTGGTCTACTCCGCGGGGGCCGTGGTGTACGCGAAGAAGCGCCCTGACCCCGTGCCCGCGGTGTTCGGGTACCACGAGGTCTTCCACGCGCTGGTGATCGGCGCCGCTGTCCTGCATTTCGCCGCCGTCGCGATCATCGCGCTCGGGGTGGGCTCGTCCCCGTTGAGCGGGGGGGCGCGGGGCGGTAGCGTCCCGTCCCCATGACGACCCAACGCTCTGACAAGGACAGTCCCGAGATCCGCGCCCTCGACGGGCAGATCATGCAGGCCGAGGCGCAGAACCGCTGGCCCCAGGCCGCCCAGCTCCTCCGCTCGCGCGCCCAACGGGTGGCTCCCGTGGCCGAGCAGGCGCGCACGCTCGAACACCTCGTGAGCGTCTACCGCGTGAAGCTCTCGGACGAGCGGAGCGCGATGCAGGTGGCCGAGGAGCTGCTCACCGTCGACGCCTCCCACAGCGCCGCGCGCCAGTACCTCGTGGACGGCTACACGCGGCAGGGCAACAGCGCGAAGGTGCAGCAGCTCCAGGCGAGCGCTCCCTCGGGCGGCGGCTTCCTCGGAGCGATCACGGGCGCGCTCGGCAGCGCTGCGACCGCGGTGGGCGCCGCGGCCACGGGCTTCGCCGGCGCCGTCGAGCAGTCGAACAAGAACCCCGAGTGGATGCGCGCGCAGGGTCAGAGCCCGGCTGTCCCGCAGAGCGCTCCGCAGGCCGCTCGCCCGGCCCCGCCGGCGGATCCGCGCTGCCCCTACTGCGGCGCCGACCTCGCCCGCGGCGCCAAGAACTGCGGCCAGTGCGGGGCCGAGCTGTAGCCCTCTCAGCCCTCGAACACCATCGTCACATCCCCCACGGTGAGCGTCGTCCCCGCGGTGAGCGGCGCTCGCTCCACCTTGCGTCCGTTGACGAAGGTTCCGTTGGTGCTGCCGCAGTCGACGGCCCAGAAGCCGCCCATGTTGAACACCACCCGCGTGTGGATGCGCGACACGTTGTGGTTGTCCACCCGCACCGTCGCCCCGGCCCCGCGGCCGATGTCGTTCTCGCTCCCGAGGCGGAAGCGCGAGCCCTTGCCCGGCCCTTCGGTGATGACGAGGTAGGCCTCGGGAATCACCGCCGCCCCCGTCATCTGCTGCGCGTATCCCTGCATCGACGGCGTCTGCCGCGCGAGGGGGACGCTCCCCATCTTCGTGCTCGACTGCGCGAAGCCGCCGTAGTCCCGCGAGGCCTTGCGGAGCTTCTGGTACTCCTCCGCGTCGGGCACCTTCTCCATGTTGGTGATGTCGTCGGTGAGGGCCTCCACCGCGTCGTCGAGCGGGTCGTCGCTCCCCTTGCGGTAGCCCGGGGTCTCCATCAGCGCCTGCCGCGCCGCCCGCAGGATCGCCGCCGCCCCGTCGAAGTCGCGCCGGTCGGAGAGCCCCCTCGCCCGCGTCCGCGCGTCTTCCGCCACCGCCAGCGCCGCGGCCACGAGCGCCGTCGCGTCGAGCTCGCCCGCCTCCGCGCCCACCTCGCACACCACCGGGGCGTCGTGCGCGAAGCCCTCGTGGGTCACGGGCACCTTGCCAAGCAGCCGCGCTTCGATGGGCGTCCAGGGGCCGTGGCGCATCGGGGCGGTCACGCGGAGCTCGACCACCACGTTGAGCTCGTCGCCCGCCGCGAGGTCGGCGAGCTTCACGCGCAGCCCTCCGGCGCCGAAGGTGGTCTGCGGGTCGCCGTACACCTTGCGAATCTCCACCCCGTCGGCGGGGGCCAGCACCAGCTCGACGCCTTCGAGCACGACGTCGCGCTGGGCCCCGAGCGCGCGGGCGAAGCTCCCCGCGGCGAGCTTCGGGTCGGCGACGAAGGCGTAGCGACCGCCGCCCGCGTCGGCGATGGCGATCATCACGTCGTCGTTGTGGCCGGCGCCGTAGCCGAGCGTCGACACGCTGATGCCGCGCTCGCGCACGAGCCGAACCTCCGCCGCGAGCGCCGCCGGCGTGCGCGACCCGACGTTGGGCTGGCCGTCGGAGAGGAGGATCATCGCCTGACGGGCGTCTCCCTGCGGGGCGGTGGTGGTGAGGGCGGCGTGGGCGATGCCGCCCGACATGTTGGTGTTGCCCTCGGCGTGGAGGGCGGCGACCTCGGAGCGGATCGATCCGCGCGCGTCGCTGGTGAGGTGGCGCAGCGGCGAGACGGTGTACGCGCCCGACGCGAAGCCCACGATGGCGAGGCTGTCGCGCTCTTCGAGCAGCTCGGCGATCTTGCGGGCGGAGTCGACGACCTGCGCGATGGGCTCACCCGACATCGACCCGGAGGTGTCGACGATGAGCGTGACCGAGAGCGCAGGGCGCGGCCCGGCGGGCACCGCGGCGGCCTTCACGCGGAGGAGCGCGTGGGTGGTGAGGGTCTGCCCCGGCGTGAGCGCGCGGTGCACGATGAAGGGGTGGAGCGACGCGGCGGTTGGCATGCGGGCCACGATACGCCCGGGGCGCGGGCGGTGCACGGGGGGGGACGCTGGGGAGCGGGGAGGATCCTGCGTCGAGTCGAGGTTCCAGCGTCGAGTCGAGGTTCCAGCGTCGCATCGAGGTCCCAGGGTTCGCAGGAGCTCACGCCT
>JBILLV010000536.1:0-4522 GCA_044375895.1 Polyangiales bacterium
TGCGTGAAGGCGATGGCGTAGAACGACTGCGACGGGTCGACCTGCGCCGCCGCGAGCGCCGGGGCCAGCGCGACGGCAGACGTGCACGCGAGATGCGCGAGGACGGCAGTGGGCTTCATGCGGGAGAGCGTACCGGGGAGAGCGCCGCCCGCGCCATGGGTTTGCCCGCGCTACTGCGGGCCGAGGCGCACCATCTCGATCACGTCGAGCCCGTAGGCCGAGAGGCCCACCAGGCGGCGCGGATTGGTGGTCATCAGGCGAATCTCCTTCAGCCCGAGGTCCATCAGGATCTGCGCGCCGAGGCCGTGCTCGCGCTGCGCGGGAGAGGCCCCCTCGGTGAGCTGCGGCCGCTGCGCGAGCTCGCCCGTCAGCAGGCGAAACTCCTCGACGAGGTCGGTGACGCCGGGGGGGAAGTACACCACCACGCCGGCGCCCTCGCGCTCGATGCGGTCCATCGCCTCGCGGAGGTAGGAGGCGCCGCCGACGGAGGGGCGGCCGTCGAGGGTGTAGGGCGGGCCGAAAAGGTCGGCGAAGCCAGAGCCCGGGTGCATCCGCACGAGCACCCCGCCGTCGGCGCGGGGCTCGCCGCGGACGAGCGCGAGAAACTGCCGGTGCGGCGAGAGCGTCGCCTCGTAGACGTGGGCCGTCCACGGGCTCTCACGGCCCGCGGGGACGAAGCTCGCCGTCGTCACGCGGCGCACGAGGCGGTCGGTGCGCAGGCGGTAGTGAATGAGGTCTTCGATGGTGACCAGCGGGATGTCGTGCTCGGCCGAGAAGCGCTCGAGGTCGGGCATGCGGGCCATCGAGCCGTCGTCGTTCATGATCTCGCAGATGACGCCCGAGGGGTTGAGCCCCGCGAGGCGCGCGAGGTCCACCGATCCCTCCGTCTGCCCCGTGCGCTGGAGCACCCCGCCGGGCTTCGAACGCAGCGGGAAGATGTGACCCGGCGAGACGAGGTCTTCGGGCTTCGCGTCGGGCGCGACGGCCACGCGGACGGTGTGCGAGCGGTCGGCGGCGGAGATGCCCGTCGACACCCCCTCGCGCGCCTCGATGCTCACCGTGAACGCCGTCCCGAGGGAGGCGCGGTTCTTCTCCACCATCATCGGGAGGCGGAGCCGGTCGATGGCCTCCTCCGTGAGCGTCAGGCAGATGAGCCCGCGCGCGTACTTCGCCATGAAGTTGATCGCTTCGGGCGTGACCGCCTCCGCGGCCAGCACGAGGTCGCCCTCGTTCTCCCGATCCTCGTCGTCGGTCAAGATGACCATGCGGCCCGCGCGGATCGCGTCGACCGCGCGACGCACCCTCGCCTCGGGCGTCCCTTCGAGTGCCATGTCTGGAACCTCCTCTACCCTCTCCGTCGCCTACAGAAACCCGTTCTCGCGCAGGAGGTCGAGCGTGACCCCGTACGCCGGCGCCGCGTCGCGCGCCTCCATCAGCCGCGCCACGTAGCGCGCGATCACGTCGGCCTCCAGGTTCACCGGCGCCCCCACCGCGCGGTCGCCGAGGGCGGTCGCGTCGCGCGTGAAGGGGACCAGCATCACTTCGAAGCCCCGGTCGTCGACGGCGTTCACCGTCAGGCTCACGCCCTCGATCGCGATCGACCCCTTCTCCGCGACGAAGCGCAGCAGCTCCCGCGGGCACTCCACGCGCAGGCGCTCGGCGCTGCCGACGTCCTCGCGCCGCGCGACGCGCCCGACGCCGTCGACGTGGCCCGCGACGATGTGCCCGCCGAGGCGTTCGCCCACGGCGAGCGCGCGCTCGAGGTTCACCTTGGCGCCCACGTCGATGGTGCCCAGGGTGGTGCGGGACAAGGTCTCGACGCTCGCGCTGGCGGTGAACCCGCCGCCCACCACCGTCACCACCGTGAGGCACACGCCGTTGACCGCGACGCTCTCCCCGAGGGCGAGGGCGGGGAAGGGGCACTCCACCGTCAGCGTGGCCGAAGGGCCCGCCGGAGCGCGCGCGCGCAGCCGACCGACGGCCTGGATGATCCCGGTGAACACTAGAGTTCTCCCTCGATGCGAAGGTCGTCGCCCAGGTGGGTGACGGTGACGTCTCGGAGCCGATGCGCCTCGGCGAGGGTGGCGACCCCTTCGCCGCCGAAGGCCATCGGAGCGGCGCCGCCGAAGAGCAGCGGGGCCACGTAGCACACCGCCCGGTCGCCGAGGCCCGCGTCGAGGAGCGCCCCGTGGAGCCCGCCGCCGCCCTCGCACAGCGCCGCCACCACGCCGCGGGCCGCGAGCGTCGTGAGCATCCCCGCGAGGTCGACACGCGTGACGCCCTGCGCGAACACCTCGACGCCGAGCTCCTGCAGCGCCGCCACGCGCCCCCGCTCGTGCCCCTCGCGCGTGAACACCCACACGGGCACCTCCCGCGCCGTCTGGGCGAGCTTCGAAGCGACGGGCGTTCGGAGCTCCGAGTCGACCACGACGCGCGCGGGCTGACGGGCGACCTCGGCGTGGCGCGCGGTGAGCTCGGGGTCGTCGGCCAGCACCGTGCGGCTCCCGACGAGGACGGCGTCCGACGCGGCGCGGAGCCGGTGAACGTCCTGGCGCGACGCGGGCGAGGTGATCCAGCGGCTCTCGCCGGTGCGCGTCGCGATGCGTCCGTCGAGGGTCATCCCGACCTTGAGCGTGACGTGCGCCCGGCGCTTCGTGACGAAGCACCCCCAGGGCGCCAGCAGCCGCGCAGCCTCGCGCTGCGACGCGGGGTCGAAGCCCACATCGACGGGGATGCCCGCGCGGACGAGGGCCTCCCCGCCACCGCCGGCGACGTCGGGGTTGGGGTCGCGCACGGCGTACACCACCCGGCCTACGCCCGCGCGCACCAGGGCCTCGGTGCAGGGGGGCGTCCGCCCGTGGTGGTTGCAGGGCTCCAGGGTGACGTAGACGGTGGCGCCGCGGGCGAGATCCCCCGCGGCGCGGAGGGCGATGACCTCCGCGTGATCGCCGCCGGCCCGCTCGTGCCACCCTTCGCCCACCACCACGCCATCGCGCACCACCACCGCGCCCACGTGAGGGTTGGGCGAAGGGTGACCATGGCGCGCGCAGGCGACGGCGTGGGCCGAGGCGCGCGTGTGAATTTCATCGGGGGGGAGGGACATCGGCCGTCGTCGGGCGCGGACTCTAGGCGCCACGGTGTTCCGTTGCCAAGCACCACGCGCTGCACAGTGTCGAAGAGGAGCGCGTCGGTGCGACATCCGGGTCACGCGTTGCGGCCGGGAAACAGCGACGGTAACGTCGGCCGCCTGATCACAAAAACTGTTACCTTCGGACGAGGAGCGAGCACGCCGTGAGCGAGACTGCACAGACGACGAACGAGGGTGCCTGGCGTCAAGGGACGCTCGACGACGAGGAGTTCGAGCGCGCTTCGATGTCCATCCGCCCCTCCTGGGTGCTCGGCATCGACGCCGCCCGGCGCGCCTCCCTCTCGCCCCCCATCGCCGCCGTGCCCGCCGACACCGCGCCCGCGACGGGATTCTCCCCGGCCTCCGAGGCCGCCCAGCGCGCCCTCGCGTCGGCGGTGATCACGGCCGCGCCCCCGAGCGAGATGCGCAACGTGTCGCTCCCGCCGCCCGAGGCGAAGCCCACGGAGTCGAAGCCCGCCGCCGCCCCGGTGGCCGCGCCCTCGAAGCTCGCCGCGAAGCCCCCGGTCAACGCCCCGCGCATCTCCGACGCCCCCGAGGCGAAGCCCGCGACCTCCAACAGCAAGACGTACGGCATCGTCGCCGCCGTCGTCGCGCTGCTTGCCGTGGTGGGCTACGTCGCCTTCGGCTCGGGCAGCGCGACGCCGACCGCGACGCCTCCCGAGGCACGCACCACGCAGGCCGAGACGCCCGCCGCGCCGCCTGCGCCCGAGCCTGCCGTCGCCGCGCCCGCGCCCGCTCCGACGCCTGAGCCCGCAGTGGCCGCCCCGCCGCCTGCGCCGATGCCCGAGCCCGCGGTGGTCGCCGCTCCTCCGCCGGCTCCGACGCCCGAGCCCGCGGTGGTCGCTGCTCCGACGCCCGAGCCCGCGGTGGTCGCCGCTCCGCCGCCGCCTGCCCCCGCGCCCACGGTGGTCGCCGCCGCGGCTGCGCCGGATCGCCCTGCGCGCGTGGCCCGCCCCGCCGCGCCCCGCCCCGCCCGCCCCGCACGGCCCGCGGGTCCCCGTCCGGCCCGCCCCGCGCGCGGTGGGGTCGGCTTCGTCACCGACAGCCCCTACAGATCGTCCCCCCACCGGCATCGTGCCGCCTCGCTTCGTAGGGGACTTGTCAAAGCCGCCAGAACGGGGCGATACCCCCACCCCGAGACCCCACATGAAGCTCCTTCGACCGACCGGCTGGATGGTGGCGTTGCTCGCTGCGGCCCCGGTGGTGTGCGCGACGCGGTGGGCCGAGGCGCAGCCGCAGGACCCGGCAGCGGAGGCCCGCTCGGCCTTTCAAGAAGGCGTTCGAAACTTCTCGGCGCAGCGCTTCGCGGAGGCGCTGGTGGCCTTCCAGCGCGCCTACCGCACGCGGCCGCACCCCTCGGTGCTGGTCAACATC
>JBILLV010000194.1:0-17717 GCA_044375895.1 Polyangiales bacterium
ACCCGGGTGTAGATGCCGAGGGCGTGGGCGTCTTGCACGGTGGCCGTCGCCATCGCCGCGGTGTGCCCCTTCACCATGCGCTTGAGCATCCGGTCGGAGCCGCTCTCGACGCCGAAGGTGAGCTGGTCGCAGCCCGCGCGGCGCATGAGCTCCAGCACGTCGCGCGGCCGCCGCGGCGCCACGCGAAACGAGTCCCCCCACTGCAGGTCGAGCCGCGCCGCGAGGAGCGCCTTCGAGAAGGCCTCCGCGTGGAGGTTGAGCTGCGAGTTGAAGAAGAGGAAGTCCCGCGTCCCGTGGCGCTCGGCGAGGGCAGCGAGGTCGCGGACGACGCGGTCCATCGAGCGCACGGTCTGGGTGCCGCCGCGCTGGCAGAAGGCGCAGGCGTACTGGCAGTCGAGGCTCATCGCGTAGGGGAGGAAGAGCTGCGGCCCCATGCTCCCGTCGTAGCTCGGGAAGGCCGCGCCGTCGGCGGCGAAGGGGTCGCGGCGGTAGCGGTCGAGGTCGAAGACCGTGAAGTCCGGGAGGGGCCAGTCGTCGTAGGGCGTGGGCCGTAGCTCGGTGATCGGATCGACGGGCGGCGCGACGCGCCCGCGCGGGATGTCCCGAGCCGCACGGAACACCGCGCGGATCTCGTCGGGCGACGAGGCCAGGCTCACGATGTCGACCCCCGCGAGGTCGGCGAGCCCCTGGGTGCGCCACTCGCCGCCGAAGTTGCTGCCGCCGAGGACGACGGCGCGCCCGGTGCGGCGCTTGATCGTGAGCGCGAGGAGCAGCGCGGGGTTGATCTGCGTGTGGCGCTCGACGGAGAAGGCGAAGACGTCGGCGTCGCGGTCGGTGATGCGCGCGAAGAGGTCGTCGGCGAGGGCGTCGAGCGCCGCGTCCTCCACGCCGTGAAAGAGCCCGCGGACCCGCGCGCGATCGAGCACCGCCTCCCACGGGACCGCCGGCGGCCGCTGCCCGACGTCGAGCATGAGGTCGACGAGCCCCACCGCCACGCCGTCCTCCCGCAGCGCGCCCGCCACCACCGCGGCGCCCATCGGCGGGAAGCGGTGGCGCAGGTGCGGCGCGGGCGCGAGGAAGTCCGGCGGCAGGACGATCATCACCCGGCGCGGCCCGGGGCCGCTGTCACCGCCCCGCAGCAGCGGCAGCCGCCTCATCGAACGCGCCTCGGCGCCGACCGTGAGCCCGGGGGAGCGTCCCTGCGCGAATCGGTGATCGGGCAGCGCACGGGGGAGAGATATCACGGGCCGCGGGACGATTCTTGTCCTTGAACGCCGCCCCCCCCGGTGCCTATCGTGCGGTCGCCATGAACGCTCCCGGCGTCGATGCCTTCCACGTCGTCGAAACCCTGCGCGCCGAGCTCCCGGCGGCGATCGACACCGGCGCGATGCCGGGCGCCGCGGGCTGGGTCCTGCGCGACGTCCGCACGGAGCGCCTCTTCGACCGCGCCGTCGTGACGCTCACCTTCACCCGCGAAGGGCAGTCGGTGCGGACGCACCTCTTCCCGACGTACGCGCTCGCCGACCCCGCGGCGCGCATCCGGCACTTCGACCTCTACCACCGCGACGACCTCCTGGAGGGCCACGCCCCGCGCGCCCAGGCGCTCCTCGCGGGCTTGATCCACTGGCTCGACCAGCGCTTCGCCGAAGCGAGCGAGGTGTCCCTCCTCGACCCCTCCGCCCCCGCGACGCCCGCCCTCCCGCCTGAGATCGCCGCGGTGATCGCCGGGCTCACCGAGAAGCTCCCTGCCCTGCTGGCGAGCGAGGGCCTCGCGGGCTGGTCGCTCACGCGCATCGGGGTCGAGCGCTTCCAGTTTCTGCACGTCCCCCGCGTCGACCTCGCCCGAGGCGGCGACGCCCTGCACCTGTACCTGCTGCCGCGCGGCACCGAGGAGAAGTGCCACTTCCACACCGAGCGCTTCGACATGGTCTACGACGAAGACGCGCGCGGGAGCACGTACACGCGCCACCACGCGGCCATGGAGCAGATCGTCTCGTGGCTCGAGGCCACCTTCCCCGCCGCCCCGGCCCCCGCCGCGCCGCTCCCCGACGCCGCCCCGCGCTCGCCCGCCGAGGCGCTGTGCCGCGAGATCGACGCGCGCCTGTCCGCGGCCCTCCGTAGCGGGTCGCTGCCCGCGCTCGCCGGGTGGTCCTGGGAAGGCGCCGCCGTCGAGCGCTTCCGCGACGAAGAGGTCCCCACGATCCGCGTGGCCCGCGAGGGCCGCTCGCTGGCGCTCCGCGTGCTGCCGACGGGGGCTGAGCCCACGGCGATCCTGCGCACCGAGCGCTTCGACCTCGCCTACGACGACGACGCGCGGGGGACGGGGTTCACGCGCGACCACACGGCCCTGGAGGCCATCGCCCGCTGGCTCGGTGAGGCCTTCCCCGTGGAGGGCGCGACCGGCCGCCGAGAGCGCCCGCGGGTGCGCCGCGCCGCGGTGTCCGACGAGGCCACGCAGCGGGCGGAGGCGGAGGCCGCCAGCATCCACGAGGCGCTCGCTCGCGCCATCGCGGCGGGCGACCTGCCCGAGCTCGACACGTGGGCCTTCGACGGCGTCGCCCTCGAATCCTTCCGCGATCAGGACGTCCCTACCGCCCGCCTCTCCCTGGGCGACGCGCTGCTCAAGGTGCGGATCATGCCCGCCCAGGCCGAGTCGTCGGCCTACTTCCGCACCGACCGCTTCGACCTGCTCTACGACGAAGACGGCGGCGCCCCCTTCGCGCGCCACCACGCGCTGCTCGAGGGCCTCACGCGCTGCCTGGCCGCCGCCTTCCCCCTCGGCGAGAGCGACCGCGAGCGAGAGATCGCGCGCCGTCGCGCCCTGCGCGCCCAGCAGCTCCAGGCCCCCGCCGACCTCCTCGCCCTCGCCGAGTCCATCGAGGCGAAGCTGCGCGAGGCCGCCGCCGCGGGCACCTTCACGCCCCCCGAAGGCTGGCGCTTCGACGGGGTCAGCGTCGATCAGCAGCAGGGCGTCATCGCCCCCGCCGCGCGCTTCCTCCACGGGGAGCGGGCCTTCACCCTCCGCGTGCTGCCCACGGCCCCCGAGCGGACGACGGCCCTCCGCACCGCGCGCTTCGACGTGCTCTACGACAGCGCCCCCGGCGACTGGCAGCTCCACGACGAGCCCCTCGCCCGGGCCTTCGTCGCCTGGCTCGAAGGGGCCTTCCCGAGCGACGCGCCCCCGAGCGTCGTCAGCGACGCCCGCTCGGAATGAAGGGCCCCATGCCGGGCGGCTGCGGCACGCTCGCGCGCGCTCGAAGCGTCTGCGCGAGCGCGTTCATCACCCGCATGGCATCACGGTCGAGGTGGTCGAGGCCCATGTTGAACAGGGCGTACGCGCCCACGGTCACGGGCGCAGAGACGCTCGTCCCCTGACGCAGCGCGATGATCACCTCGATGTCGTCGTTGCCCTTGTGCAAGACGAGATGGATGCACCCGTCGCGCACCCCCTCGATGTCCGTGATGCGCCAGCCGACCACCTCAGACCCCTCGGTGAGCGGCGCCAGGATCGCGCGCACCTCGGGCCCCGCCGGGTCGCGACGGATGTGAGCGGATACGGCCGCCCGGGTGCTCACCTGGGCAGGCGCACGGTCACGCCGGAGGAAGCTCACCCCCGCCAGGAGACCCAGCGACAGGACGACCAGCCCCCAACGGACCCGGGGATCGTCCAACAGCGCGCGTTTCGATTCGTCCATGGCCTTCAGCCCCGCTTGCGACACAGCCGCCGGAGCGACTCCAGCAGCGTCGCCTCGTCGTGCCCGGCGAGGTCGTCGCCGTGCTGGAGGAGCAGCTCCACCGCCACCCGCACCAGGGTGTTGTCGGTGATCCGGTCGCCCTTCATCCCGCGCCGCGCCTTGGAGAGCCGCCGCGCCACCCGGTGCAGCCCCTCCATCTGATCGTCCCGGAAGCGCACCTCCTTCCGCGTCAGCCGGAGGTACAGCGGGTCGTCCACGGCGCCCGCCTCCGCGTCGTCGACTCTGTCAGTCTGGTCCTTCGGTACTTCCGCCACCCGCGGCGCTGTCGCGACCACGCGCGGCACCTCGGCGCGCACCGTCTCCCGAACTCTGTCAGTACCAGCCTTCGGAGCTTCGACCACCTCCACCGGCGCGGTCGGAGTGACAGGATCCGGGACTCTGTCACTCTCGATCTTCCGGATCTCGCGGGTCTGGCTGGTGGTCGCCGACGGCGCCGCCGGGGGCGCCTCGGGGCGGACCTCGACGGCGCCCTGGGAGGCGGTCGCAGGCCCCGGCGCCACGGCCGTCACGAGCTCGACCCGGGGCGGCGCCTTGGGGGCCTCCGGCTCTGCGACTCTGTCAGTGACAGGGGTGCGGACTTCGTCGTTGCGAAGGGCGGGCTGGGCCTTGAGTTCGCGGCTCAGGAAGTCGGCCAGGCCGCGGCGGGGCTTGTTACCAGTCACGGAGCACCTCATCGACGACGCGGCGGTAGTCTCCGGCGGCCTCCTTGGCCCCGGCCCCCACGTAGGTGTCGATCGCGACCCCGTTGAGGGAGGCGCGCTCGTGGGCTTTGTAGGCGCGGACGACCGCGTGGAAGGTGGCGACGCCGGCCTCGCCGAGGGTGCCGAGCGCCTCCATCGCCTCGTTGAGCGAGCGCGGGTCGACGCGGGTCAGCAGCACCCGGTGGGGCACCCCCGTCGGCCCGATCACGTCGCGGATCGTGCTGATGAGCGCGGCCATGTCGAGGGGCGCGGGCGGCGTCGGGAGCACCACGTAGTCTGACGCGCGGGCGACGGCCTGGAGCCCCTCGGAGTCGAGCCGCGGCGGCGAGTCGACCACGATCACGTCGTAGCCCTCCACCTCGCGCAGCCGCTCGAGCATCTTCGGGTCGGTCTCCGACGTGACGGTGAAGGGCATCCCCTTGCCCCGCTCGCACCACCACGCCGCGCTCCCCTGCGGGTCGGTGTCGACCAGCAGCACCTTCCGACGCTTGGAACTCAGCATCGCCGCGAGGTTGATGGCCGTGGTCGTCTTGCCGACGCCCCCCTTGCCGTTCACCACCGCGAGAACCTTCGATTTACGGCTTTCGGCCTTCGACCCTCGTTGCGCCATACGCTCCCGACGAAGCGAAGCCTTACCCCACACTCTGTCAACACCACAAGCCCCAATCACCCACCAACTCTGTCACTCCGTAGGTCACAGACTGACGTGTCCGAATCGGCACCCGTTCACCGCTCTGGAAGTCGCGATCTCTGTCACTCTGCGATTCTGTCGGTGCTTTGCGGCCGCGCGGATCCGGCTCCCTCGACGCGTCGAGACAGACCACCGAAGGCTCGGAGTGACAGAGTGACAGCGACGGACTGACGACCTCACGAAGTGACAGAGTGACAGTGAAGCTTGCGCGCACTGACAGACTCTCGGAGCCACGGAGTGACAGCCTGCCGGGATGGGAGTGACAGACTCCCGGAGCTTGTCACTCTGGCGTTGAGGGCGCTTCGAGGGAGGCCGCGAGGGCGTCGATGCGGGCCTCCTCGTCGGCGGTGAGCGACCACTCGAGGGAGGCCGCGCAGCGCCGCGCCTGCGCGCCGCTGGTGGCGCCCACGACGGGGATCACGCCGGGCTTCGCGCGGAGCCAGTTGAGGGCCACCTGCTCGGGCCCGCGGCCGCCCCGCGCGGCGCCGATCGCGCGGAGCAGGTCGACGAGGGGGGCGGCGGCGCGGAGCCGCGCGGGGGAGAAGCCGGGGAGGGCGGCGCGCGGGCCCGGCGGCGGGCGCTCGGCGGTGTACGTTCCCGCGAGGACGCCCTGGGCGAGGGGGCTGTACGCGAGGAGTGTCACGTCGAGCTCGCGGCACGCGGCGAGGACGCCGTCACGCTCGGGGCCGCGGTCGAGCGCGCTGTAGCGCACCTGCTGGGCCGCGAGGGGGACGCCGTGGCGGGCCAGCGCGGCGTGGGCCTCGCGCAGCTCGGCGGCAGTGAAATTGCTCACGCCCACCGCGCGCACGAAGCCCCGACGGACGGCCCCCGCGAAGGCGTCCATGAGCGCCGGGATCGACACCTCCGCCCGGTCGGCCCAGTGCGCCAGGTAGAGGTCGACGCGGCGCACCCCGAGGCGCTTCAAGCTGCCCGCCAGCGCCCCCGGGAAGGCCCCAGCGCCTCCGCGGCCCGCCAGCGGCGCGAACTTCGTCGCCAGCACCAGGGGCACCCCCGCGCGCCGCGCCAGCGCCCCCAGGATGCGCTCAGACTCCCCGTGCCCGTACACCTCCGCGCTGTCGAAGAACCTCACGCCCCCCTCGAGCGCCGCGGTGAACACGTCCACCGCCTCGGCCGGGCCGTGCCGCGTCCCGTAGCCCCAGAAGGCCGAGTCACCCTGCGCCCACGTGCCGAAGGCGAGGGGAGTCACCCGGACTTCGCTCGCGCCCAATGGAACCGTGGTGACAACCATGGGATGTGCGTCCGTGTGGGCGAGCGACCCTCTGGGTCTTCTCTGGGTTCTTCTGGCCTTTAGGGGCAATCGGGTGACGAACCGTCAGGGAAGTCACCCTGCCCCTAAGAAAGGTATTCCTATCAGAATA
Organism: Polyangiales bacterium; assembly: GCA_044375895.1. Taxonomy (GTDB): domain Bacteria; phylum Myxococcota_A; class Polyangia; order Polyangiales; genus CAISKJ01. The sequence goes on from JBILLV010000194.1 coordinate 6,527, forward strand.
CCTTTAAGAGGCTTTATGTAAACCCGATTTCCCAATGATATCAACAGGTTACGAGATTCGAAGCGACGGGGTCTGCCGGTTTTTGTCACATTTTCCGCCGGGGTCTGCCGGATCCTGTCACTTTTGGCGACGGGGTCTGCCGGTTTCTGGCACTCCGGGACAGCCAATGTCCCAGCGACGGGGTCTGCCGGTTCTTGTCACATGACCCCGGGCGTGAGGGGCTTGGGAGGTGGCTGCAAACCCGCGAAACCCCAGCGACGGGGTCTGCCGGTTCTTGTCACACCCGAGTGAAGCGCCAACCTTGCGACGGGGTCTGCCGGTTCTTGTCACATGAAGCCCTCCCGGAAGGGAAACCCCCGGCGTGCGCGGCACTTCCCATGTGACCTCCGCCCGGCGCGGGTCCTCTCACCCGTGTTGCAGGTTCTGCAGGGCCGTCCGGATGCTCGGGGGGAGGGGCTCTTCGGGCGTGGCCTCGGCGCGGATCACCGTCCGCCGCGACACCTTGAGCTGGTCGGCGGCCTCCTGCTGCGTCCAGCCCCGGGTGCTCCGCCACGAGCGCAGCTCGGCGCCCGTGAGCGGCGCCTGGAGGGCCACGGGCTCCGGCGGGATGAGCCCGTGCACCATGCGCTCGCGCACCCACTGGGGCTGGTAGAGCCGGCAGTGCCCGTTGAGCGTCCACGGCGGCCCCTCCTCCCACTCGAAGTGCCCCAGTCCGCCCACCTGCTGAAGCTCCTCCATGTTCTCCTGGAGGGCCTCCCAGGCGCGGCGCGGGTGCTGCGCCTGGATGCGAATCCCCGCGGCTTCCATGAGCTTCGCGCCCGTCAGCACGATGTGGTCGGTGTCCTCGGTGAGGTCCCAGCGCCAGCGAATGGGGAGGATCAGCCCGAGCGCGATCGCGTAGGGGAAGCGCACGTGGTCGATGCGCGCGAGCTCCACCGGCGCCGGCGCCCAGAGCCGCCCGATCTCCCCGCTCGACTTGCGCACGCCCTCGTAGAGCACCGGGTGGATCACCAGCTCCAGGCCCTCCAGGCGCCACTCGCTCCCGCGCATCGCCTCGCCGCGCTGGGTCACCGCGAGCACCGGGCCGCGCAGGCGAACCGTGCCGTCGGGGTGGTAGATCGCGATCTCCATGCGGGTGAGGGCGTCGACCTCGGCGGCCACCATCGCGCGCACCTTCGGGTCGCGGCGCGAGCGGTCGCCGTAGCCCAGCGCGTCGAGGTGGGCCTCGAGCGTCCAGCGGATCCGCCCCGTGCGCCCGGCGTCGGTGAAGAGGAGCTGCAGCGCCGCCCAGTGCCGCAGGCCCTGCCAGTGCTTCCACTCGCGCACCGCGTGGACGATGCGCTCGGGGAGGTCTTGCACGTTGAGCCGCAGGCCGAGCTGCTTGCCGGGGTAGATGATCTCCGCCCAGCCGTTCTGCACCGGCGTCTTGCGCAGCTTCCGGTCCTTCGGAAGATCGCGCCAGCCCGAGAGCAGCTCGTGGTGAACCGAGCCCGCGTCGATCGCGATCGCCGGGCGCTTCTGGGCCTCCTGCACGTCGAGCTCGGCGCTCGCCACCAGCACGCAGAAGCGCACGTCCCAGCGCTCCATCGCCTCCCGCAGCGAGTCGTCCATGTCCGTCGGCACGGCCCCCGCCGCGGCCACCACGTCGCCGCCCTGCAGCGACACGAACGTGCCGTCGAGAAAGGCCTTGGAGAGCCGTCGGGCGTGCGGGTCACGGAGGTTGTCGAGCAGCGTCGCCACGTCGCGCTGGGCGAGGTTCACCGGCCAGCTCCAGGGCGCGTCCTCCACGCGGGCGGCCAGGGCGATGGGCTGGCGCGCGGGGTCGAGCCTCTTCCACGCCTTCCCCTCGTCGGCCCAGAGCACCCGGAAGGGGCAGCGCTCGGCCATGCGCTCCACCACCGCCGCCCGCAGCCGCCGGTCGATCTTGAAGGCGTCCACGTGCTGCGTGAAGGCCTCCACCGCCGCCGTGGAGGCCGCGTCCACCCGGGCCGGGTCGGCCGCCACCGCCGCCCACGCGCGCAGCTCGGCCTCGTCGGACTGCGCGGCGCGCGCGATCGCCTGCTGGAGCCGCGCCGCGACGAGCGATTGGGAGATCACAGCGCCACCTCGTCCCGCGGCCCATCGCCCTCGGCGAAGGCCGTCCCCGACCAGTCGAGCTCGACGCGACCGAGGGGGCCGTGGCGGTTCTTCGACACCACCAGCACCCGCCCGCGGGGCTTGTCGTTGCGCCGCGCCAGCACGATCACCCCGTCGGCCGCGTACTCGATCTCCCCCGACTCCTTGCCCAGGCCCACGAGGTCGCCCGGGTCCTTGGTGGGGTCGTTCACCAGCTCGGCGTAGTTGGCCCGCGCGGTGCTCGAGAGCACCACCACCGCCGCCCCGAGGTCCCGCGCGATCGTGCGGGCCACGTAGGAAACCCGCCCCACCGTGCCCCGCGGATCCTCGCCGCTCCGGCCCGAGCAGAGCTGCAGGTAGTCCAGCACCACCAGCGCCGGCCGCAGCGCCCAGGCCCGCGACGCCAGCGTGTCGGCCCCGTACCCGAAGGGCACCCCGCACTCGGTGTGCAGCGGCAGCACCCGCGCGCGCCGCACCGTGTCCGCCACGAGCTGCAGCGCCGGCCCGTCGATCTGCCCGCGCAAAATGCCGCTCCAGGGCACCCCCGAGAGGGCCCCGACGACGCGGGCGGCGAGGTCCTGCCGCGACAGCTCCAGGGCCAGGTAGAGCGCCCGATGGCCCTTCAGCGCGGCCTCCACCGCCACCTGGACGGCCCACTGCGTCTTGCCCGCGCCCGTCCCCCCGACGAGCACGTACATCCCCGGCCAGAGCCCGCCGCCGAGCAGCGCGTCGACGCCGCCCCAGGGCGTCGCCATCGGCCGCTGGATGCCCTCCCGGCGGTTCCAGACGGTCTCCATGAGGGCGTCGAGGTCGTCGGCCACCAGGGCCGCCCGATGGGCATCGCCGTCGCCCGTCAGCGCCCTTCCAACCAGGGTCTGGACGGTCGCCAGGGGGTCCCCCGCCAGGAGCCGCGCCGAGGCCCCCTGGAAGGCTTCCAGGGCCCTCCGGCGGGCCGCCAGGTCGAGGACGATCCGGGCGTGCGACTCGCAGTGGGCGAGGGTGGGGATCTCGTCGGTGAGCTCGCCGACGTACTGCGGCCCGCCCACGGCGTTGAGCCGGTCGCGCGCCCGCAGCTCGGCGACCACCGTGAGCACGTCCACGGGCTCGCCCCGCGTGTGCACCGCGAGGAAGGCCTCCCACAGCGTCGCGTGCCGCGGGTCGTGGAAGTCCGCGGGCTTCACGATCCCCGCCACCCGCGGGATCACACGCTCCGCGCCCTCGGCGTCGAGCAGCGCGGCCGCGAGCACCGCCCGCTCGGCCCTCTCGTCGGCAAGCACGAGCGCACGCTGATCGGCCATTTCGAGCGCGACGCTAGCAGCGCATGTGCCATCGCCGCCAATTTCAAGGGATTTTCACCCGCCTACGGGCACGGGGGAGGGGAGAGTGATGACGTCTCCACGCCGGGTTGGACATTCCCTGTCCCGGATGAGGGGCTGTCGGCGCCTCGCAACAGTTGCATAGCCCCGCAAGAAAGTCCGTCCGTCGGACGGGGGGGCGACGGGGGGTGGGGGAGGGGAAGCCTTGGGATTTCGGGGAGTCGCTGGGAGGGGGGGGGGTGGGACCGGTCGGCGGGTCTCGGCACACTTTTCGCGGTGTAGCACCCGATTCAGGTATTTTTTCGGGAACCCCATGGGCCAACCTGCCGCTGAACGCATGCGCTGGAAACGACAGGGCGGATCAATTTCCGACGTTCTGATGTACGCTTTCTTTTCGACGATACAGCCTCGATTTCTCGGTATGCCGGACGTGTTTCCCCTGATTCGCGGAGGCTCTTCGTGCAGCAGGCGAAAAGACAGGACGACCCCCCGGCATCTTCCCCCTCTCTCAAGGGTGCGGCATTGGTGAGCACGATGACGTCTCGGTGGACACCTGGAGCGCTCCTGCTCGCGCTGCTGGCCCTGTTCGTGGCTGGCTGTGGCACGGGCGTTCCTCTGGTCGGCAACGACGACGCGGGGGTGGTGATCTCGTTTGACAAGCCTGTCAGCGACATCGAGCCGAGCGACATCGCCGACGACTGGACCAACGATTTCATCCCCACGGAGCTTCCCGACGCGATTCGCGTCGACGACGCGGCGCCGGGCTGCGAGGACAACGACCTCGACGGCTACGGCCGCGGGCTCACCTGCCGCGGGGCCGACTGCGACGACCGCAACCCGAGCATCACGACCCAGTGCTACGAGTGCCTCTACCCCGACGTCCGCACGGGCTGCTCGTGCGAGCCCGGCACCCAGCCCCTCCCCTGCGACCTGAACACCGGTCGGAGCTCCGGCCCTGAAGGCATCTGCAACCTCGGGCAGCGCACCTGCGCGCCCAACACCGCGGGCCCCGGCTGGTCGTGGGGCGCCTGCGAGCGCTTCCGCGAGAACTTCCGTTACGTCGGCCCGGTCTCCGCGTGCCCGGGCTCGTGCCTGCCCACCTGCCGCCACCAGGTCATCTGCCCGACCCCGAGCGACCCGCTGAGCGTGGCCGCCCCGTCGGGCTCGTCGGGCGTCGCCATCGCCTCGAGCGCCCCGGCGGTGTTCTGCCCCACGGGCACGGCCAGCGGCGGCATCACCTCGACCTGCGCGGCCGTCATGGGGACGGCCTACTCCCGCGGCTCGACGCCCGCGTCGGTGCCCTGGGTCGACGCCTGCGTGGCGCCGGGTCACCTCACGTACCTCCCGGGCACCGACGACGGCTACGTCAGCTCCACGCTCCCGTTCGCGTTCCAGTTCTATGGTTCGGCGGAGACGGTCGCGGGCATCAGCACGAACGGCATCGTGTCGTTCCCCGACGTGGCGACGCTGCCGACGTACTCGAACACCACCCTCCCGTACGCGCCGATCCCCAACGCGATCTTCCCCTTCTGGGACGACCTGATGACCCGCTCGACGGGTATCTGCGTCGCCACGACCGGCGTCGCCCCGAGCCGTCAGTACGTCGTCGAGTGGGCCGACACGCACTTCTGCTGCACCGACGACCCGGCGATCCACAACGAGTTCGAGGTGCTCCTCTCCGAGGGCACCCAGATCATCGACGTTCGCTACAACCGCATGATCGACCCGGCGGGGCGCTCCTCGGGTTCGAGCGCCACCATCGGCATCCAGCAGGGCACCGGCGCCCGCTACGACCTCGTCTCCTTCGACACCACCGCGGCGGTCTCCTCGGGCTCGTCGATCCGCTGGCTCCCGACGGCGAGCTCGACGCTCTGCTCGCGCGGCGTCTACAACCGCATCTTCGACGGCAACTGCGCGCCGAGCACCCCCGCCGAGGCCTCACTCTTCACGGGCACCATCCCCTTCTGGGGCCAGTTCAACTTCACGTCCAACGTCCCCTCGGGCACCTCGATCCAGTTCGAAGTGCGCGCGGCTGACACGGTCGCGGGCCTCTCGGCCGCGCCCGCCGTCCGCCTCTCCGACGCGCCCTACGGCATCACCGCCGCGCCCGTCAGCGTCGACCTCCGCGCCGCCCTCCGCGCGGCCTCGACGCCGGGCAACGAGCTCTGGAACCGCCGCTACCTCCAGCTCACCGCCTACCTCAACCCCTCGGCGGACGGCGGCACCGCCCCGACCCTCATCTCCTCGGAGACGCAGTACACCTGCCTCCCGCGCGAGCAGACGGTCGTGTGCCGCGCGGGCGGCTCCTGCGCGTACACGGCGGTCCCCTGCCGCCGCGGCGTCATCTCGTGCGTCACGCCCTCGGGCGGCGGCCTCCCGCGTGAGGTCTGCCTCGACGGCGGCCTCGTGCCGGCGGGCACCACCTGCGGCACCGGCATGGTGTGCAACCCCGGCGGCGCGTGCGTCCCCTGCAGCGAGGGCGGCACCTGCTCGCCCACGACGGCGGACCCGGGCTGCGCGACGGGTCGGGTCTCGTGCGCGACGGGCCTGCCCGTGTGCAACGCCACGCTCTACCCCGCGGGCACGCCCTGCGGGAGCATGGGCTCCACGGACTACATCCGCACGTCCTCGTCGGCCCCGTGGCGCGACGTGTGCGCGCTGCCGGGTCACACCACGCACCTCACCACGATCGATGACGGCGCGGTGCTCGAGCCGCTGCCCTTCCCCTTCCGCTACTACAGCAACACCGTGTCGTCGGTGGGCATCTCGTCGAACGGCATGATGCAGTTCGGCGGGGCCGTCGGGCTCACGGCCTTCACCAACGGCCCGCTCCCCAACGCGTCGACGCCCGACACGCTCTTCGCGTTCTGGGACGACCTGATGACCCGCGGCGTGGGCATCTGCACCGCGACGCTCGGCCTCGCGCCCAACCGTCAGTTTGTCACCCAGTGGAGCGACCTCCACTACTGCTGCACCGACGACCCCGCCGTCCACATCAACTTCGAGGTGGTGCTCAACGAGGGGCTCAACACCATCGACGTGCTCTACGGCACGATGGCCGACACCACGCCGCGCGCCTCGGGCAGCAGCGCCACGGTCGGCATCCAGGAGGGCACCGGCTCTCGCTACCAGCAGCGCTCGTTCGACATGGCCGGCTCGGTCATGTCGAACTCGTCGTACCGCTGGACGCCGAGCGGCGGCATGGTCTGCAACACCATGGGCCGCTGCGTGTCGTGCACCGACCGCACGCCCTGCTCGCCGACGGGCAACCCCTGCGACACCGGCATCACCGTCTGCTCCTCGGGCGTGCCCACCTGCGCGGCGACCGGTCGCCTCACGCCGGGCACCTCCTGCGGCACCGACCAGGTGTGCAGCCCCGCCGGCGCCTGCATCGCGTGCCGTGAGGGCGCGGCGTGCTCCACGGGCGTCGCCTGCGAGATCGGCGCGATCACCTGCGTGACGGGCGTGCCCACGTGCCGCCGCGTCGGCTACGAGCCGCGCAACACCACCTGCGTCGTCGCCGGCGGCCCCGGCCGCTGCGACGGCATGAGCACCTGCATCCCCTGCGGCACCGTCGAGGTGTGTGACGGCGTCGACAACAACTGCAACGGCGCCATCGACGAGTCGCTCACGCGCGCCTGCTACTCGGGCCCCGTCGGCACCTCCGGCGTCGGCCTCTGCCGCCCCGGCTCGCAGACCTGCGCGTCCGCCATGTGGACCGCCTGCGCCGGCGAGGTGGTGCCGACGACCGAGCGCTGCAACGGCAACGACGACAACTGCGACGGCGTGGTCGACGAGCCCTTCCGCGGCGGCTGCGGCAACGGGATCGTCGAGGCGGGCGAGCAGTGCGACGACGGCAACACCATCAACACGGACGCCTGCACCAACATGTGCACGCGGACGGGCGTGGTGCTGGGCGGCAACGCGCAGACGTACGTGCAGCAGGCGTTCAGCGCGCTCGGTGAGCCGTACACGTCGCGCTCGGGCCAGTTCCTGCCGACGACGGCGGGCGGCGTGCTCATCATGAGCAACGACGGCGGTACGAGCGCGACGGTCGACTACAACGCGTTCCTCGCGGCGGGCGGGCACGTGCTGATGATCGGTGGGAGCAACTACCAGCCCTACTACGACTGGGTGCGCGGGTACCTGAGCCACACGGGCAACGTGGGCGCGCCGGGCTGGGACACGCTCTCGTGCACGCCGCACTACGCGTCGACGGGCCCGCACGCGATCACGCAGTACCTGCCCTCGACGTACTCGCTGACGGTGAACGCGGCGAGCTACCACATGGTGCGCTTCTCGGCGTCGCAGCCGACGGGCACGACCATCCTGGGCAACACGTGCCTGACGGGCGACCGCGGCTCGATCGCGACGCGTCGCTACACGGGCGGCGGCACCTTCACGTACCTCGCGTACGACTGCGGCAACTACGGCGACGGCACCACCGTCAGCCAGTTTGTCGCCCCCTTCATCCGCGGCTACCTCGCCTACATCCGCAGCGGCGGCGGTATGGGCGGCGGCGGCGGCGGCCTCGGCGCGATGGGCCTCGGTCAGACGTGCACCGCGGGCATGGGCGCTTGCGCGCGCACCGGCGTCTACGTGTGCAACGCGGCGCAGGACGGCACCGCGTGCTCGGTGACCCCGGGCGTGCCGAGCACCGAGATCTGCGACGGCATCGACAACGACTGCGACGGCATGGTCGACGAGGGCCTCACGCGGAGCTGCTACGGCGGCCCCGGCGGCACGGCGGGCGTCGGCGTGTGCACCGCGGGCATGGAGACCTGCGCGGCGGGCGCGTGGAGCGCGTGCGTGGGCGAGGTGCGTCCGAGCACCGAGGTCTGCGACAACGTCGACAACGACTGCGACGGCATGGTCGACGAGGCGCTCACCCGCTCCTGCTACACGGGCGCGGCGGGCACCTCGGGCGTGGGCACCTGCCGCCCCGGCACGCAGACCTGCACGGCGGGCTCGTGGGGCTCGACGTGCTCCGGCCAGGTCGTGCCGCGCACCGAGCTGTGCGACTCGCTCGACGACAACTGCGACGGCGTGGTGGACGATCCGTTCCGCGGCGGCTGCGGCAACGGGATCGTCGAGGCGGGCGAGCAGTGCGACGACGGCAACACCAACAACGCGGACGCGTGCTCGAACATGTGCACGCGCAGGGGGGTGGTGCTGGGCGGCAACGCGCAGACGTACATCCAGCAGGCGTTCAGCGCGCTCGGTGAGCCGTACACGTCGATGGGCGGGCAGTTCCTGCCGACGACGGCGGGCGGCGTGCTCATCATGAGCAACGACGGCGGCACGAGCGCGACGGTCGACTACAACGCGTTCCTCGCGGCGGGCGGGCACGTGCTGATGATCGGCGGGAGCAACTACCAGCCCTACTACGACTGGGTGCGCGGGTACCTGAGCCACACGGGCAACGTGGGCGCGCCGGGGTGGCAGACGCTGTCTTGCTCGCCGCACTACGCGTCGACGGGCCCGCACGCGATCACGCAGTTTCTGCCCTCGACGTACTCGCTGACGGTGAACGCGGCGAGCTACCACATGGTGCGCTTCTCGGCGACGCAGCCGACGGGCACCACCATCCTGGGCAACACGTGCCTCTCGGGCGACCGCGGCTCGATCGCGGTGCGCCAGTACACGGGCGGCGGCACCTTCACGTACCTGGCGTACGACTGCGGCAACTACGGCGACGGCACCACCGTCAGCCAGTTTGTCGCCCCCTTCATCCGCGGCTACCTCGCCTTCGTCCGCAGCGGCATGGGCGGCGGCGGCGGCGGCCTCGGCGCGATGGGCCTCGGCCAGACCTGCACCGCGGGCGTCGGGGCCTGCGCGCGCACCGGCACCTACGTGTGCAACGCGTCGCAGAACGGCACCACCTGCTCGGTGACCGCGGGCGCGCCGAGCACCGAGATCTGCGACGGCATCGACAACGACTGCGACGGCATGGTCGACGAGGGCCTCACGCGGAGCTGCTACGGCGGTCCGTCGGGGACGGCGGGCGTCGGCGCCTGCACCGCGGGCATGGAGACCTGCGCGGCGGGCTCGTGGGGGACGTGCGTGGGCCAGGTCGTTCCGACGACCGAGGTCTGCGACAACGTCGACAACGACTGCGACGGGATGACCGACGAGGCGCTCACGCGCTCCTGCTACACGGGCGCGGCGGGCACGTCGGGCGTCGGCACCTGCCGCCCCGGCACGCAGACCTGCACGGCGGGCTCGTGGGGCTCGTCGTGCCCCGGTCAGGTCGTGCCGCGCACCGAGCTCTGCGACTCGCTCGACGACAACTGCAACGGCACGGTGGACGATCCGTTCCGCGGCGGCTGCGGCAACGGCATCGTCGACTCGGGCGAACAGTGCGACGACGGCAACACGAACAACACGGACGCCTGCACCAACATGTGCACGCGGACGGGCGTGGTGCTGGGCGGCAACGCGCAGACGTACATCCAGCAGGCGTTCAGCGCGCTCGGTGAGCCGTACACGTCGCGGTCGGAGCAGTTCGTGCCGCCGACGGCGGGCGGCGTGCTCATCATGAGCAACGACGGCGGCACGAGCACGTCGGTCGACTACAACGCGTTCCTCGCGGCGGGCGGGCACGTGCTGATGATCGGCGGCAGCAACTGGCAGGCGTACTACGACTGGGTGCGCGGGTACCTGAGCCACACGGGCAACGTGGGGGCGCCGGGTTGGCAGACGCTGTCTTGCTCGCCGCACTACGCGTCGACGGGCCCGCACGCGATCACGCAGTTTCTGCCCTCGACGTACTCGCTGACGGTGAACGCGGCCACCTACCACATGGTGCGCTTCTCGGCGACGCAGCCGACGGGCACGACCATCCTGGGCAACACGTGCCTGACGGGCGACCGCGGCTCGATCGCGACGCGCCGCTACACGGGCGGCGGCACCTTCACGTACCTCGCGTACGACTGCGGCAACTACGGCGACGGCACCACCGTCAGCCAGTTTGTCGCCCCCTTCATCCGCGGCTACCTCGCCTACATCCGCAGCGGCATGGGCGGGATGGGCGTCGGCGGCGGCATGGGCCTCGGCCAGACCTGCACGACGAGCATGGGCGCCTGCGCGCGCACCGGCGTCTACGTGTGCAGGGCCGACGGCTCGGGCACCGAGTGCAACGCCCCGGCGGGCGTCCCCTCCGCGGAGACGTGCAACAACGTCGACGATGACTGCGACGGGATGACGGACGAGGGCCTCACGCAGAGCTGCTACACGGGGCCGTCGGGCACCGCGGGCGTCGGCGCCTGCCGCGCGGGCACCTCGACCTGCGCGGCCGGTGCGTACGGCGCGTGCGTGGGTCAGGTCGTCCCGAGCATCGAGGTCTGCGACAACGTCGACAACGACTGCGACGGGCTCGTCGACGAGGGCCTCACGCGGGCCTGCTACACCGGTCCGTCGGGCACGTCGGGTGTGGGCACCTGCCGCCCCGGGACGCAGACCTGCGCGGCGGGCTCGTGGGGCACGAGCTGCCCCGGCGAGGTGGTGCCGCGCACGGAGCTGTGCGACTCGCTGGACGACAACTGCAACGGTACGGTGGACGAGCCGTTCACCGGAGGCATCCCCGCGAGCGTGACGCCGCGGGTGCTGGTGTACGCGCCGGCGGCTGGGAGCGTCACGTCGCTGCTGCCTTCGGGGTCGGTGGTGACGACGGTGTCCGACGCTGGTTGGCGCGCGCTGACGCGGGCGCAGTTCGAGTCGTACAACCTGCTGGTGATCGGCCCGGACTGCACGTACGCGGG
>JBILLV010000016.1:0-58155 GCA_044375895.1 Polyangiales bacterium
TGAGCACCCACAGCGATTTTGTCGTGCGCGAGCTCGGCCACCTCGTGATGCTCCACCACGCGGGCGAAGCGGGCAGCGCACTCGCCGCGGAGCTCGGGTACGCCCCCGACGCGCTGATCGCCCCCGAGCGCCTCGGCGTGTGGCACTTCGAGCACGGCACGGCCACCCAGATCCCGGTCGACGGCCGCGGCTTCGGCGTCCGCACCATTGACGACGAGATCGCGCGCATGAACGCCGACGCGCAGCGCATCTACGCCGCCCTCGGGGAGTGACGCCGTGGCCCTGACGCCGCTGCTCCAGACCCTCCGTGACGTCCTGCGCCCGGGCCTCGCCAGCGCCGGAGCCATCCGCCTCGGCGAAGACGACCCGGACAGCACGATCCCGACGTTTCAGCTCAAGACCACGCAGCCGACGCTCGTCCTCCGCTTCGACCGCGTCCCGCTCGCGGGGATGTCCGTCAACGATCGCCTCTTCCCGCTGCTCAACCACCAGCTCCCCGGGCTCTGCGTGTGCTGCGACTACGTGCTCCTCTGGCAACGCAAATCGCCCGCCGACGCGCCCCTCTGCGTGGTCCTCGTCGAGCTGAAGTCGGGCCACGGCACGGGCGCGCAGAAGCAGATCGAGAACACACGCCTGCTCTTCGACCACCTGCTCTCGACGCTGCGTCACCACCGAGGGGTCCGTCTCCCCGCGGAGCAGGTGCAGTACCGCGGCGTCATCTTCACGCCGGGCGCGCGTCCGCCTGGCGGTGATCCGAAGCGCGTGCCGTGCCCGTATCAGCGTTCGTCCGCGGCGATGCCGGACGTCCCGTTGGTGCGGCACCCGCCGTGCGACGGGTACTTCCTCGACTGGTTCTGCGCGGATCTTCCCCGCGCGACCTGATGGCGGTGCGTGCCGACGCGGCTGTCAGTCCGTCGCGACGTCCGCGCTCGCGTCCGCCCCGGTGCCGCCGTCTCCCGTGCCCATCGCGGTATCCTCGGGGCGCGAGGTCTCGGCGACGTTGAGCGGCGCGGGCATCCCTTCGACGCCCGCCCCGTGCATGCCCACGCTCATGGGCCGAATGGCGCCACGCGTGGCCGCGTCGATCGCGGCCGTCGCGGTGCCGATTCGAATCAAGCCGACGCTCGGGCCACCGATGCCGACGCCGCCGACGCCGCCGACGCCGCCGTTGCCGCCCGCACCGCCGTTGCCACCGTCGCCGCCGCCCATGGTGCCCATCGCACCGCGACCGCCGGCGCCGCCCTGCGGAGGCATCCCGGCCATCCGACCGCCGCCGCCCGCGCCGCCGTTGCCGCCGTTGCCGCCGTTGCCCGCCGTGATGGCGCAGCGCTCGAAGGTCGCAGACGTACGGCCGACGAGGTACACGCCGATCGACGCACCACCGCCCTCGCCGCCCGTACCGCCGCCGCCGCCGCACGCGCCGCCGCCGCCGCCGCCGCCGCCGCCGCCGTTGTTGGCCACCATCGCGGTGAAGCCCGCGCCGCCGCCGCCGCCCCCAGTGCCCGGCTGCCCCGGCTCACCGTTGCCACCAAACTCCGGCAGGAAGCCGTCGCGCGTCCACCGTCCGAGGCCGCCTTGCGTGCCACGCCGACCCGCCGCGCCGTCGAGGCCACGACCGCCCATCTGGCCCTGGTCGCCACCCACCGCCGTCCCCGAGGGACCCGCCGTACCACCGGCGCGCGGCGGCACCATGGCGCCTGCCATCGCGGGCTGCTCCATCATCACCGAGCTGGACATCGCGCTCGCGCCGCGGCCGCCACCGTTCATCGACTCGGCGCACGCACGCCCCGACGCGCCACCACGGCCCGTCGAGAGCCCGTCCATCCCCGGGTCGCCGTCGCCACCCGTAGCCCCGGTAGCACCGGAGTCCCCCGCCCGCGCGTTGCCCGCGCTGATGACCACCTCGCGCACGACGAGACCCTCCGCGTCGCGCCCGACGAGCCCGTACGCGCTCGTGTCGCTGCCCACGGACTGGCCGTCGATCGTCATCCCCTGGAGCAGCACGCCGCGCGCCCCGACCACGGCGAGGCCCGCCGTCGGGCCGACCACCCGCGTGTCGCCGCGCGCCCCGGTCGCATCCCGCAGCACCCACTGCGGCGTCGCCCCGTTGGCCGTGTAGCGCCCGAAGATGCGCACCGTGCGGTCGACCACGACCGGGCGGGCCATGCCGCCGCCCGCGCCGCTCGTGTCGAAGGCGCCCACCTGCAGGAGGATGGTCCCGCGGTTCATCATCGCGGCCTGCGCGAGGGCGGCGGGGAGCGAGCGCACGGGCTGGTCGGGCAGCGCGCCGCTCGCCGTGTCGTTGCCGCTCTCGGCGACGAAGATCGTGTCGCTCAGCTCGCCGTCCACCCGGTCGTTGTTGGTGTCGACCCCGTCACCCGGGAGGTCGCAGGGGCGATCGCCGCAGGTCGGCGCGGGCGTGTCGACCCCCGCCTCGGGCACGTCCCCACCGCTGTCGCGCTCTTCACACCGCAGCGGTGACGACCCCTGCACCGGCTCGTAGCCGGGCTGGCAGCGCTTGTACGACGACGTGCACGCGAGGAGCGAGGCCACGAGCACGAACAGACCAGGACGGTAGGGCGCGGGAAGCATCGGGTAGCGACGCGCAGCATACCCGATCGTCGCCGCCATGGCGCAGCTTCGTGCAGCCCCTCAGCGTTTCGTCGCCCCGACGGCGCCCCCGAAGCCCAGGAGCTTGCCCACTTCGACCGCGGGGATCGGCAGCACCGTGAAGGCCGCGAGGACCCAGAGCTCCGTCGCCGACCACGTGTGGTCGCTTCGAAACACGGGGCGCAGCGCGGGGACGAGCAGCGAGGCCGCGTGGATGGCCGCCGACACCACCACCGCCCCCACCAGCAGCGGGTTGGAGAAGAACCCCAGGCGGAAGATCGACGCCGTCCGCGAGCGGCAGTTGAACGCGTGCGCCAGCGGCTGCAGCGCCAGGATCGTGAACACCAGCGTGAGCTTCGAGCGCGCCACCTCCGTCGCGCTCACCTCCGGACCCCACAGCGGGAGGAAGTACACCGCCATCGCCGACGCCCCCATGAGGAGCCCCACGAAGGCGATGCCCATCAGGTCGCGCCGGTCGAGGATGGCGGACCCCTGCGCGCGCGGCGCCTCCTTCATCTGCCCCGCCTCCGGGGGGTCGACGCCGAGCGCCAGCGCGGGGAGGCCGTTGGTCACCAGGTTGATCCACAGGATCTGCAGCGCGGCGAGCGGCGGCGCCACCGTCGGCGCGAAGAAGCTCGTCGCGAACACCGCCACGCACAGCCCCGCGTTGGAGCTCAGGAGGAAGAAGATCGACTTCTGGATGTTGCGGTAGATCGCGCGCCCCTCGCGCACGGCCTCGATGATGGTGGCGAAGTTGTCGTCTTGCAGCACGATGTCCGCAGCCTCGCGGGCGACGTCCGTCCCGCCCTTGCCCATCGCCACGCCGATGGCCGCCTGCTTGATCGCGGGGGCGTCGTTGACCCCGTCGCCCGTCATCGCCACCGTCTCGCGCTCGGCCCCCTGGAGCGCCTTCACGATCCGCAGCTTGTGCTCGGGGTCGACCCGCGCGAACACCCGCACGCGCGGCAGCACCTCCAGCAGCGCGGCGTCGCTCATCGTGCGGAGCTCTTCCCCCGTCACCGTGAGCGAGCCCTCCTCCCAGAGCCCGAGCTCCGCGGCGATGGCCCGCGCCGTCACCGGGTGGTCGCCCGTGATCATCACCACGCGGATGCCCGCCTCCTTCGCCGCGGCGATGGCCGCCTTCGCCTCGGGGCGCGGCGGGTCGATCATGCCCACCAGGCCGACGAAGGTGAGGGACGTGTCGCAGGTCTCGCGGTCGAGGAGCTCGTCGCCGCCCTCGCGCACCGCCATCGCCAGCACCCGGAGCGCCTGCGCGGAGTACGCCTCGGCGCGGGCCGTGATGGCCGCTCGGCCCGCCGCGTCGAGGGCCACCTCGCCCGCGTCGGTGAGCACCCGCTCGCAGCGCGGCAACAGCACGTCGACGCCCCCCTTCACCTGCACAAAATGGCGCCCGCTGGCGGCCTCGCGGGTCACCACGGCCATCCGCTTGCGCGCGCTGCTGAAGGGGATGGAGAACACCTCTTCGCGCGGGCCGAGCGCGCTCTCCCGCGCGACCTTCACCTTCGCCACCAGCGCCAGGAGCGCCGCCTCCGTCGGGTCGCCGACGACCTCGGTGGCGCCCTCCTTCTTCGCCAGCTTCGCGGTGTTGGCGATGGCCGCGACGCGCACGGTCTCCCGCACGCTCGCGGGGAGCTCGGCCAGCGCGCGCCCGCCCTCATGGAGCTCGCCCGCGCCGTCGTAGCCGTCGCCCGTGACGGTGAGGGCGTGGCCGTCGACGTCCACCACGCGGACGGTCATCTCGTTGCGCGTGAGGGTGCCCGTCTTGTCGGTGCAGACCACCGTCGCGCAGCCGAGCGTCTCCACCGCGGCCAGCTTACGGATGATGGCCCCGCGCTGCGCCATGCGCTGCATCCCGAGGGCGAGGGTGATCGACGTGATCGCCGGGAGCCCCTCGGGGATCGCCGCCACCGCGACGCTGACGGCCGTGAGCAGGAGCACGTGCCACGCGACGTGGCCCTTGGCGATGCCGATGACGAAGAGGACAGCCGAGATCGCGATGCAGATCCAGAGGATGCGCTTGCCGAAGTCCGCGATGGCCTCTTCGAGCGGCGAGGCCTGCTTGGTGACATCGGTGAGCATCTTGCCGACGCGCCCCACCTGCGTCTCGCGCCCGGTCGCGGCCACCACCGCGCGCCCGTCGCCGAGAATGACCGTCGTCCCCGAGAACACCATCGTCACCTGATCGGCGAGGGGCGTCGAGGCGTTGAGGGTGGCGTCGGCGTTCTTCTCCACGGGGGTGCTCTCGCCGGTGAGCTCGCCCTCCACCGTCTGGAGCTCGGTCGCGGTCATCAAGCGCAGGTCGGCGGGAACCTTGTCGCCCGCCTCCAACAGCACGATGTCACCGGGCACGAGGTCGCGCGCGTCGAGGACGGTCACGTCGCCCGCGCGGAGCACCTTGCAGCGCGCGGCGGAGAGCTTCATGAGGGCGTCGAGGGCCTTCTCGGCCTTGCGCTCCTGGTAGAAGCCGATGAGCGCGTTGACGATGACGATTGTGAGGATGGCGATGGCGTCGCTGAAGCGCGAGAGCCCGGTGCCGCCCTCACCGCCCCAGATCGCGACCCCCACGGCGATGGCCGCCGCCGCGAGGAGCGTGCCCACCAGCGGGTTCAAGAACTGCCCGAGGAGCTGTCGCAGCACCGAGGGCTTCGGCGCCGCGGGGAGCGCGTTGGGTCCGAAGCGCTCGCGCAGCCGCGTGACGTCCGCCGCGCTCAGCCCGACAGCGGGGTCGACGCCGTGGTGCGCGATGAGATCAGCGGCGGGGAGGGCGTGCCATGCGGGCTCTGGGTCTGCCATGCGACCGCGGAACGTAGGACAGAGCGCCGCGACTCACCAGTGCGGTGATCTACCGCACGCGCCGCCCGCCGCCACGACCGCGCTCGCGGATGGCCTCACGCGCACGTTGTGCCTCGCCGCGGAGCTTGCTCCAGTTGGCGTAGCGCTCGCGGTCGAGTGATCCGTCGGCGAGGGCGTCGCGGACGGCGCACCCGGGCTCGGCGCCGTGCTGACAGTCGCGGAAGCGGCAGCGGGTGGCGACGGCGGCGACGTCTTCGAACGCTGCGTCGAGTCCGTGGGAGACGTCCCAGAGCTGGAGTTCGCGCATGCCGGGCGTGTCGATGAGCAGCGCGCCCGACGGGAGCACGAAGAGCTCGCGGTGGGTGGTGGTGTGGCGCCCGCGCTGATCGTGCGCGCGCACCTCCCCGACGCGCAGCGCGTCGCGCGCGAGGAGGGCGTTGGCGAGGGTGGACTTGCCCGCCCCGGACGAGCCGAGGATGGCGACCGTCTTGCCCGGGCCGAGCACGTCGCGCACGGCGTCGAGGCCGATGGCGTCGAGGGCGCTGGTCACCACGACGGGGGCGCGGCCGGCCACCGCGCGCACCTCCGCGGCCTTCGCTTCGGGGTCGTCGACGAGGTCGCACTTGGTGAGGAGCACCACGGGCGACGCGCCGCTCTCCCACGCCACGGCGAGGTAGCGCTCGATGCGCCGGAGGTTGAAGTCCGCGTCGAGCCCCATCGCGAGGAACACCACGTCGATGTTGGCCGCCACCACCTGCTCGACGGCGCCGTGCCCCGCCGCCCGCCGCGTGAAGGCCGTCGTGCGCGGTAGCACCGCGACCACCATCGCCCGCTGCGCCTCGACGTACGTGAGGGCCACCCAGTCGCCGACGGCGGGGAGCTCCCCTCGCCCGGCCGCGCGCCCGAACAGCTTGCCCGTGCACTCGGCGGTGAACTCGGCGCGGTCGGCCCACACCCGGTACTCACCCTTCGCTTCGGACACGACGCGACCGACGAGCCCGCGGTCGAGTGCGAGCGCTTCGAACGCGGCGCGTTGGTCGTCGGTGAGGCCGAGCGCGGCGGCGTCGGGGAGGAGGCGGTCGTTCACGCGGCGGACGCTATCACGGCGCGCGGCGATTTCAGGCAGGGGCGCGGTGTGCGGTGCGCTATCCCTGCGGCGGCCGTCACGCGCGACGGCGACGCATCCCACAAGGAGTCATCACCATGGGCCTTCTCGATCAGGTGCTCGGCGGCGTGCTCAACCAGGCGACGGGCGGCGCACAGCCGCAGGCGCAGGACCCGCTCTCGGCCATCCTCGGCGGCGTGCTCGGCGGCGGTGGTGGCGGGTCGTCGCCCCTCCTCGCCATCGCCATGACGCTCGTCCAGCAGAGCGGTGGCCTGCCGGGGCTGCTCGCGAAGTTTCAACAGGCCGGCCTCGGCGCGCAGGTGGCGTCGTGGGTGGGGACGGGCCCCAACGCGCCGGTGACCGGGCCGCAGGTGCAGCAGGCGCTCGGCGCGGAGACGGTGGGCGGCGTCGCTTCGCAGCTCGGGATGTCGAACGAGGCGGCGAGCAGCGGGCTGGCGCAGGTGCTCCCGGCGCTGGTCAACCACCTCACGCCGAGCGGGGACGTCCCCGCCAACCACGGCGACCTGCTCTCGCAGGCGCTGTCGGCTCTCACGCGCTGAGCGCCACCCGGTTGCATCTCCGTCCGCTGTGGTACAACCCCGCGCACGATGGAGCCATCCGCCGTCTCTCTCGCCGCGTCGCCCCTCGTCCGCGTCGACGCCTTCGACCTCGAGCTCACCGCCACGGACGTTGACGGCACACGCCTCCGCCTCCGCGCCGCCGCCCCGCTGCGCGCATTCTCGCGGCCCGCGCTCCCGCTCTTCGACCGCTGGCTCCCGTCGGGCGCGCTCATCGTCCGCGCGCACGGCGTCGCCGCGGGGGTCTTCGACGCGCGCGTCACCGCGGAGGGCGCCCCCCTCGGCCCCGCCGCGCAGGTGTCGATGTCGTCGAGCGGCGAGTTCACCCTCACCGCCGTCGTCCCGCTGAAGGAGCTCGCGGCCCGCGCGGGCACCAACGTCCGCCTCGGCCTCGTCGTCACGCCCGGCGACCGCGGCCTCACCCTCCTGCGCGCCGACCTCGTGACCGCGAAGCACGCGCCGCCCTCCATCGCCTCGCTGGAGCTGCGCGAGTCCACCGACTCGCTGCTCGTCAACGCCCCCGAGCGCAAGCTCTTCGACCTGCAGAACCCCGAGGAGGGCTTCTGGGCGGGCACCGGCCGCTGGCGCCTGCGCCTCCTCGTCGACTGGGAGCGCGCAGCGGAGGACGGTGACGGGGCCTGGTCGCTCGACCCGCGGCCCCTCCGCGTCGACCACAACTGGCGCCGCGCCAACGACGCGACGGACGTCGTGTGGGAAGACCCGGCCCGCCGCTCGGGGTCGCGCAACCGCACGTACACCGAGCTCTTCCTCGACACCTCGCACCCCGGCTTCACGGGCGTCGTCCCCCCCGAGGGGATGGACGTCCCGGTGCAGCTCGCGGTCACCCACGCTTACGGTCGTTCGGGGGCGAACGATCTTCTGCTCACCTGGGAGCGCGACCTGCCGCTGCGCCTGCGCGACCCGCTGCCGCAGCTCCCGAGCTGGCGCCGGCTCTCGGGCGTAGGCATCGATTTCGGCACCACGTCCACCGTCGCGGCCTTCTCCCACAAGGGCTACCGCTCGCTCATGCGCCTCGGCTCGGCGCCCGACGAGAAGACCAACCCCGCGGAGAACCCCACCGTCCTCCTCATCGACGACCACGAGCGCCTCTGGGCGGAGATGGGCGCGGCGAGCAACGGCCGGCGCTTCCCCTTCCTCCTGCGCGTGGTGCAGGCGTCGCACGCGGCGCGCGAGCGCATGAGCGAGTTTCCCAACGCGGTGGTGACGGAGATCAAATCGCTGCCCGAGCGCGTCATCACGCTCGACCAGTCGCCGCAGCTCCGCGACCGGGAGAAGCGGGCGGATTTTCTCCTCGACGAGGCCCGCGTGCGGGTGCTCGTGCGCACGTACGGATACCTCCTGGGGCGCGCGATCAACCGCCCGGGGCAGGAGGTGTTCCTGCGCTACTGGCTCACGTACCCCGCCGAGTTTGACGAGCGGGCGCGCGCCGTACTCATCGACGAGCTCCGCGCGGGCATCCTCCTCTCCATCCCCGAAGGAATCTCCGCCGACGAGGTGTCGGTGAAGATGCAGGCGACCGAGCCCGAGGCCTACGCCGCCGAGGTGTGCCCCGAGGTCGCCGCCCACCCCGCGTTCGCGTCGCTGGTGGAGAAATACGGCGAGCTGCGCTTCGCGGTGTTCGACTTCGGCGGCGGCACGCTCGACATCGCGTGCGGGCGCTACCGCCCCGCGACGCCCGAAGAAGAAGCGGCGTCGGGCTGCTCGTCAGTGGTCGAGACCCTGCAGGTGGCGGGCGACGATCACCTCGGCGGCGACTACCTCACCCACGAGCTCGTGTGGCTCACGCACCAGCACGACGCCCACCTCCCGGAGATGGAAGAGAAGGAGGTGCCCATGCAGCGCCCCGTCACCATCCCCGAGAACAAGCTCGCGCGGAAGCCCCACCTCTACAAGCGCTCGCTCGCCGCCCGGCAGAACAAGGTGCGCTTCCAGAATGAGCTGAAGCTCGAGCAGGTGAAGTTTCGCCGGGCCAACGAGGTGGCGCGCGTCGACGCGCTGGTAGCCCGCCGCCTCGACGACTCCGAGGTGTCACTGGAGTCCCTCAAGAGCGACCCCGCGGGGCTCCAGAAGCGCCTCGCGACCCACCTCGAAGAGCGCGTCCGCGACGGCGCGCGGCTCCTCGCCTCCATGATCGCGTCGACGCCGTGGGAGCCCGGCAGCGCGGGGAGCGCGACGGGCGGGGCGACGTGGCGGGACAAAGGGGTGGTGATCCTCCTGGCGGGCAACAGCGCGCGCTCGGAGTACGTGCAGAAGGCGCTGGCGCAGGCCCTCGACGCGCCCGACCTCGCGGTGTGGCACCCGGGCGACGACAGCCCCCCGCAGGGCGTGGTGCTCTACGAGACGCCCACGCGGATGGAGCGCGGCGCGGAGATCACCGGGGTGACGCCGAAGACGGCCGTGGCCCTCGGGGCGCTGCGCATCGCCAACCGGGACGTCCACCTGGTGCGGGCGGCGCAGGGCTTCAGCTATTTCGTCGGCGACCTGCGGGGCTTCCCGCCGAAGTTCGTCGCGCTCCTGAGCCTCGGCACGCTGCCCGCAGACGCCGCCCAGTGGGGCCCCCACTACCTCGACTTCGGCGCGTGGAACGGCCAGAAGCCCCTCCGCGTCGCGAAGGAGTTCGAGGCGGGGAAGATGACCGCCAACGACCCGCGGATCATCTCGGTTCGCCCCGACCTGCCCGACGCGCCGGGGCGGCTCTACGTGTGCGCGGCCTCGCCCACGCAGATCGCGCTCCACTTCGTGATGCAGGGCGACGCGGTGGCGCGGACGACCGTCAACCTCGCCCAGTACTTCGGGTGAGCGCTCGCCCCACGGAGATCGTGTGATAGAACCGCCGCCGTGATGGAGCCCCCCGACCCGATCGCCGCGCTCTGGGTCCACGCGATGCGCGCCGAGCTCGACGCGGTGGTCACCCGCTTCGAAGCCCAGTTGAAGCAGCACGTCGCCCACACCGCGGGGGCCCGGCGCGGCGAGCTCGACGCCCTGGAGGAGCAGGTGAGCGCCCTCGCCGCCCGCGTCCAGCAGGGCGACGCCGAGCGCCGCGCCCTCCAGTCCGAGCTCGAACGCGCCCGCGCGGAGTCCGCCGAACGCGCCGCCGCCCACGAGGCCCTCGTCGCGACCCACGAGCGCGTCTCCGCCGACCTCGCCCGGGCCGAGGCCGAGGTCGCGCGGCTCACGGCTTCGCTCCGCGACGTGGGAGCGCGCGCCCGCTCGCTCGACGAGCAGTTTGTCGCCGAGCGCGCGTACGTCGAGGCCCTCACCCGCGCGGGGGGCACGCTGCTCTTCGACGTGGCGCAGCTCACGCTCGGCCAGTCGCTGGAGTCGACGCCCGCGTGCTTCGGCGCCCTCAAGGCCCGCAAGCTCGACGTCGCCCTCGCCGCCGTGGTGCGCGAGCGCGGGCGCACCGTCACCCGCCACCCGCTCACCGCCGTCGAGCAGGAGTGCCTCGGCGCCGCCGCCGCCGCCGCGGGCTGCGAGCTCATCACCGTGCCCGCGGGGCAGCGCTTCACGAGCGCCACCATGGAGAAGGCCGGGACGCGCCCCGAGCCCGCCGAGGAAGACCACGTCCTCGAGTGCGTGATGCCGGGCGTCCGCCTCGCCGGCGGCCAAGGGGCGGCCGTCCACCCGCGCGTCCTCGTGGCCACCGCGTAGAGATCCTTCGTATCCGAACCATTCGCAGGGGTGCACCGACGATGTGGAGTCCTGACAGTCGCAAGCAGCGCGCCGCCGAGCTCGAGACCCTCGGCAAGCGGATCACCCGGTACCGCCAGCTCACCGAGCGCTTCGCGGGCTACTTCAAGCCCGACAGCGACAGCGCCCGGCAGCTCCAGGAGCTCCGTCACAAGCTCGAAGACCTCCAGGAGCGCGCCGCCCACCGCCACAAGCGCCTCGCCAAGGGCGTGGTGAAGATCGGCGTCGCGGGCCTGGAGAAGCAGGGCAAGAGCGCCTTTCTCTCCGCGTGGCTCCAGTGCGAGAAGCTGCTGCCGTCGGAGGCCGAGCGCTGCACCTGGTCGACCACCGTCGTCGAGCCCGGCGCCGAGGGGGAGTTTCGCGCCGTCGTCGAGTACTACACGAAGGACGAGTTTCAGCAGCGCATCGCGAGCTACTTCGACGCCCTGGAGCCCGGGAGCGTGTCGCGCTGGGAGGGGTTGAGCGAGGTGGAGCTCGCCCGCCTCCGCGCGTCGTACCGCGCCCGCACGGGGCACGAGGTCGACGACCACGACCGGGCCTCGCGCCGCGACGTCTCGGCCTTCGGCGAGCTCCGCGAGATCGCCCAGACGCTCGGGGACATCAAGGCCCGGCTCAACCACGCGCCGCAATCGCTCCAGGCGAAGAGCCTCGACGAGCTGGCGGAGATGATCCGGCCGTACATCGCGCTCAAGGACACGCGCTCGGGCAACCGCCCCTACGCCGGCGTCCGCGCGGTGAAGCTGGTGACGGTGATCATCCCGGTGCGCGGGGCCGTCCCCGGGGTGGTGCTCATCGACCTGCCGGGCATCGACGCGCCGAGCGACAAGGCCCGCCGTGACACCGAGGAGGCCCTCGCCAACGAGGTGGACGTGACGGTGTTCGTCAAGGACATCACCCGCCCCAGCCTCGTCAACCAGGAGGTCGAGCTGCTGCGCACGATGCAGCGCGCCGACCGCTCCATCTCCCTGCAAGACCGGCTCTTCGTCGTGCTCACCAAGGTCGACCTCTTCGACCGCCCCGACGAGAACGGCAACTGGCACTGGGCCCTCGCCGTCCGCAACTTCAAGGACCAGGCGATCGACCGCGTCTTCCCGTACAGCAAGGTGTGGGCGCACCAGGGCGTCGACCCGAAGCACCCGGTCGCGCGCCCCCTCCAGGACTACTACAACCAGACGGCGCCGGTGAGCGGGCTGGAGCAGCTCCAGGCCGCCATCGGGCGCTACCTCTCGCAAGACCTGGAGGCCCTCGACCAGGCCTCGGTGGAGGCCATCCGCAAGGAGTTCGCCTCGCACGAGGTGTCGCTGCGGGGGCTGCTGGTGACGGTGAAGGAGAAGCTCAACGAGCAGGAGTTCGAGCGGCGCCGCGAGCAGCGCTTCGACGAGCTGTGGGAGCACGTGGTGGTGGGCGAAGACGCGCGGGGCCTGCTCCCCCAGGTGCGCGCCAACCTCTCGCGCTTCATGGACCACGAGATCGCCGAAGACCAGCGCGGCAGCCGGGCGTCGCGCGCCACGCAGCGCATCGGGGAGATTCGCCGCGACCTGCTCCAGCGCCTCACCCCCGAGGAGGCCGAGTCCAAGCGCCGCCAGATGCCCTCGCCCGGCCTCATGAACGAGACCGCCGTCGAGATCGAGATGCGCAAGCAGATGCGCGAGCGCGTCGCGGCCCGCGTCGCCAACCTCGGCGAGGACTTCCGGGACAGCGCGCGGGAGAGCATCGCGCGGATGCTCACGGAGATGTTCGTCAAGGCCGAGTACCAGGGCGGCCGGCTCGACATCCTCCTGCCGCCGGGCAACGAGCCCATCCTCGACCGCATCGACGCCCTCGGGCGCAGCGGCCAGGTGAGCGAGAGCGTGCTGCGCTACCAGAACCGCGAGCTCGCCCGCGCCGACGTCGCCTTCGAAGTGCTCTCGCGCTACTTCGCGCGGCAGATCATCGACATCCTCGACGCGACCGACCTCACCGACCGCGAGGTGCGCGAGAAGGAGATGCGGGGGCTCGAACAGTTTTTCGGGATGGACATCGCCGACAAGGCGACGCGCAACGACCCCCTCGCCAACATCGGCACCGGCGCCTACACCGCGCCCGCCGCCGCCCCCGCGGGCTTCCCGCAGGGTGGCGGCGCGCAGTTTCCCACGCAGCCCGCGGAGATGAAGCCCACCTCGCGCGTCGCCGACGTCATCGACCGCATCCGCAACCGCGGCGACCGCGAGCCCGCTGGGCAGCAGCAGCCCGCGGCCCAGCAGCCGCCGCCGGGCTATCCGCTGCCGGGCCAGACGATCCCGCGCGACTGGTCGAAGATGCTCGGCCGCGTGCGCACGGACGTCGAGCGCATCTGCAACTTCCTGGAGGCCCTCGCGCGCCACCCCCGCGGGCTGCAGAAGTACCACGAGGAGGCCGTCCGCACCGTCCACGACTCGTGGCTCGATCGGGAGGGTGAGCAGTCGCTCCGCCGGTGGGCCCGCAGCGAGTGCGTGCGCATCTGGCCGACCCATTTCGCGGCCATCGAGACGGAGGCGAAGCGCGCGCGGGAAGACATCCGCGCCCTCGAGGAGCTCTTCTCCATGGAGGCCCGATGAGCTCCCCCGACCCCGCCCACGCGCCCGTCCGCGTGTACCTCGCCGCCCTCGACGACCTCGACCGCGTCACCGCCGCCCTCGCCGCTGCGCACACCGACGCGCGCGAGACGGTGCGCGGCTTCGAAGACGTCCTCCATGCGGTGCCCGGCGCGCCCGCCCCCGCGCCCGCCGCCGTCCTCTCCACCGCGACGCTGTGGCGCCCGCGCGACGCCGCGCAGCTCTCGGCCCTCACGGACGTTTACGAGGTCGTGGGGCGCTTCTCCTTCGAAGGCGACGACGGCGCCAACCTCGCGGCGACCGCCCAGTTCGTGAAGACGCTGCGGGCCGAGGTGGAGCGTCAGCGCGCGTCGCTCGTCGACCTCGCGCGCGTCCCCGCCCTCGCCGCCGACCACGCGGCCGCGCTCGAAGAGAAGGAGCTCGCCTCCAGCCGCGCCCAGCAGGCCGACCTGCTCCAGCAGTTCGAGCCCGCCGCCGCGCAGCTCCGCGAGATCGCGCAGAAGCTCCTCGGCGCCCTCCGCGCGGAGAAGAAGCCCGACCTCGCCCGCGTCGACGCCGCCGAGGCCGCCTACCAGGACTACGTCCACCGGGTGCGGGCACTCTACACCAAGGCGCTCCCCTTCCTGCGCGCGCAGCTCGCGGAGCTGTGCCGCCTCGCCGGAGCCGAGGTGCCGCCGTCGTGGCCCGACGCGCTCCCCTTCGCCGCGACGCTCCCCGCCGACCTCGTGGCCGCGCCGCCCCCCGAGACGCCCGCCCTCACCACCGCGCGCCAGACGCTTGAGGCGATGACGGCCCGCGAGGCCGACCTCGCCCGCGCGATCGACGAGCTCGGCGTCCAGTTGCGTCGCAGCGACGGCGAGCTCACCGCCCTCGCCCAGCGCGAGGCCGAGGCGCTCAAGGACATCCACACCGCCAAGGTCGTCGTGCGCTGGGCCACGAAGCTCGACGAGCTCGACGCGGTCCGTCAGGGGGAGGCCGCGGTGCAGTCCGACGCGCAGGCCCGCACGCAGGCGCAGCTCCGCTACCGCGCCGAGGCGCAGCGCGTGACCGCCGCCATGACCGCCCTCCAGAAGGACGCGACCGAGTGGGCCCAGGGCCTCGCCGCCAAGGAGCAGGCGCTCGCCGAGCGGCGGAAGGACGAGCCCGCCCTCTTCGGCAAGGACGAGTGGCGCCGCAAGGTCGAGGAGCTGCAGGGCGAGGTCGACGAGCTCCGCGCCGAGCTCACGAAGCGCCAGCAGCAGATTCAAGCGCACCAGGGCGAGATCGTGCAGCTCCAGGCGCGCGACCAGTCCGAGCAGGCCGCGCTCGCCGCCCTCGCGCGCCAGCACGACGAGCTCAAGGGGCGCGACGCGACGCTCCAGCAGGAGGTCGCCCGCATCGAGCAGGAGCTCGGCACCGCGCGCCCCGCCCGCCGGATCACGGTGGCGCAGGCCGAGGAGGGGCTCGGCGCGATCCAGGGCGCGCGCAACGAGGCCCGCGCCCGCGTCGAGCGCGTGGGGGCGGAGATGCGCCGCATCCGCGAGGACGTCGACCGCGCCAACGTGCAGCTCCGCCAGGTGCAGGGCGACCGCGAGCGGCAGCAGCAAGGCCTCGCCGCCGCGCAGCGCCAGTCGACCGCCGCCGTCGACGACGCGCTGCGCACGCTCGCGTCGCGACGTCAGGCCGCGTTCGACAGCCACGCGCAGCAGGTGCTCTCGGGGCTCGAAGACTCGCTCGCGCAGGTCGATCGGGTGTTCATCGACCCGGCGCGGCGCGCGCTGCTCGTGCGGGCGGGCGTGATGACGGGCGCCCCGGGCCACCTCCGCGACCGCGCCGACGCCTTCGGCAAGGCCCTCGGCGAAGCCACCGTGCGCGCCGAGGCGACCTTCGCCGCCGAGCTCGCCGTCGTCGAACACGTCGAGCAGGACTTCCTCGCCCGCGCCCCCGGGATGTTCCGTCACCTCTGGGGCTGACCGTAAAGTTGGGGGAGCGTCCCCCGCGGTGCAATGATCCCGCCCATGCGTAGGGGTCTCACGATCACCGCAGTCACTCTCGCGTGCAGCGCCACCGCGCCGCCGCCCGCGCCGCCGCCGCCGCCCGCCCCGGCCCGCGCCGCGGATGTCGACAGCGAGGACTGCCGCGCGACGGCCAACGGGCGTCTCTTCACGCGTTGGGGGTCGTTCTGGTTCGACGCCGCCACGAGCGACCAGGGCAGCGCGCGCTCCCAGACGCTGCTCTCCGTGCGCGACGACACCGCCGCCGCGGGGCAGTCGCCCTGGTACGGCACGGTGCTCCCGCTCGCCGACAGCAGCTTCGGCGTGTGCGTGCGCTCATTTCATCCGCGGCGCACGTCGGAGAGCGGCGAGCTCCCCCCCGACGCGCTCGTGAAGATCGATGGGCGCGGCCTCCACCCCGAGGTGATGTACTCCTCAGGCCACCGGCTTCACCTCATCGGGCGTGTGTCCGGCGCCATCCTCCTCGCCGAGCTCGTCCGCGACGGTCACCAGCTCGTCGCCCTCGACGGCAGCGGCCACGAGATCGCCCGCTCGCGCGCGATCGTCTTCCCACCGGGGGCGGTCGATGACCGCCGCACGGAGCTCCCGCTCCGCACCGCCGCGCCGCTCGACCTCCACCGCTTCGCCGTCACGGGCGAGCACGACCATGTCTTCATCGCGGAGGTCGTCGGCCAGCAGGTGGAGCTCCGCGACACGGGAGCGATCGCCGAGCTGGGCCTCGCCCTCCGCGGCAACGGCATCGTCCTGCGCCGCCGGGCGGGCCGCTGCGTCGTGCCCGGTCGTATGCCCCCGGCCCGCTGGCGCATGCGCGCCGCCACCCCCTGTCCGCGCGACGGGATCGTCACGGAAGGCGACGGCCTCACGGTCGACGGCGCGCTGGTGAGCGGCGTCCGCGGCGACGCCCAGCGCTGCCAGGTGCGCGCGTCGGTGACCTTCCCCGGCGCCGCCGACACCACGGGCTCGGGCGTCACCGTCCTCGCCGACCGCAGCGTCACGGGCGAGCGAATCGACATGGAGCTCCTCGTCCGCGGCCGTCACCTCTCGGTGGCCTTCACCCCGAGCGACGGCGCCGGCGCGCTCGCGGTGCCCGACGGCTTCGGCGTGGCGCTGCCGCAGGGGGCCATCGTGGCGCGCGAGGTCACCGCCGACGACGCCACCCTCTGGCGCGTTCGCCTCTCGGCCGACGTGCCGCTCCGCGCGCTCCCGACGTGCCTCCAGGGCCGCTGGGTGGTCCGCGCGTGGAGCGACGAGGCCGAGAGCGAAGACGCCACCGCCACCCGCTTCGACGAGCTCGGCACCTGCGACTGACGGCCATGGGAGACGCCCCCGACACCGCCCTCCCCGCCCGCGGTCTGGAGGTCGCCGCCGCGGTGCTCGCCCGCGCCTTCGACGCGATCGCCCTCGTGGACGGCGACGGCGCCCTGCGGCTCGCCCGCGCGCTCATGGCCCTCCCTCCCGGCCGAGCCAGCGTCCTCCCCTCCCGCGGGCTGAGCGCGGCGTGGGAGGCCTTCGGGCGCGCCGCGGCGGGGGAGCACGTCGCCCTCGTCGCGTCGGGTCGTGACACCGTGAGCACGCTCGTCCCGCTGCTCCGCGAGGCCGCGCGCGTCGGGGTGGGGCTCACGGTGGTGCTGCCAGCGCACGGCGACGACGCGGGGCGGGCGGTGCCCCGCGGCCCGTGCGACGACGTGGCGCTCGCGCTCGATCAGCCCGTCGGCGTCCTCGCGGCGGGCTGTGTCGCGGAAGTGGCCCCAGTCACCCTCGCCGCCCTCACCCTCGCCCGTGCCACCGGCCGCCCGTGGTGCGTCGCCTTCGAACTCGCGCGGGTAGGCTTCGCCGCCGCGGTCGTGGAGCTCCCCACCGAGGCGGCGTGCGCGCGGTGGCGCCCTGTTTCGTCGGTCGGCACGCTCGACGCGGGCTGGGCGCACATCCGCGCGCTGCACCCGACGCTCAGCCCCGTCGCGGGCGTCGGGAGCCCCGAGGGGAGCGAGCTGTCCGCGGGCGTTGGCTTCGGCGCCCAGGGCATCGCGCTGCGGCAGCTCCGACCCTTCCCGACGGAGGCGCTCGCCGCGGTGGTGCGCGGCCCCGTGCGGGTGCGCGAACCCTGGGACGACGCGTGGGCTCCGGGGCGCCTCACCGCCGCCGTTCGACTGGCGCTCGGGCCGAACGTCACCGTGAGC
Organism: Polyangiales bacterium; assembly: GCA_044375895.1. Lineage (GTDB taxonomy): Bacteria > Myxococcota_A > Polyangia > Polyangiales > CAISKJ01. The sequence goes on from JBILLV010000016.1 coordinate 17,563, forward strand.
GTCGCGCCCGCAATCGACGACGACGCGGGCTGCGACGTGCGCGTCGACCTCTGCATCGACGAGCCGCGTCGCGACGCGGTGCTCCGCGAGGCCCTGGGCGCCCTCGCGGCGAGCGGCCTCGCAGCAGAGGCCGCGTGCCACGAGCCCTGGGTCGCGACCGTGCGTGTGCGCCTCGCCGTGCGCTCGCCCGAGCTGCTCCGCGGTGCGATTTGTGAGCCCGGCGCCCTCGGCCTCCGCGCGGTGCTGACACAACTGGCCTCCGGCACGACCGTGGTGGCCGTCGGGGCCGGCGATCTCCGCGAGGCGGATGCGGTGTGTGAGCGGCGGGGGTGTACGCTGCGAAACGACGCCCTCGCGCACCTCACGCCGGGCGCGTGGCCGAAGCCCTGACACACGCAGGAGCTCCATTGCGTCGGCGCCAAGGGGTCTGCTGTTGCCCTGCGCTCCCCCGCTCTGGTATCCAATGCTCCACCGTGGTGCCGCGATCGAGGCGACACCCCGGCGCGCGGCTTTGGCAGCCGATGACCGCGGACGAGACGAGGTTCAAGCGGCAGACGAGCACCGCCGTTGGTTGAGGTGGCAGGAGCCATCGAGGCCCACGGCGGCGATCGACAGCGTCTCTGGAGACGACGACCATGATCATGTACGAGGAGGAGCTGAACCAGATCCAGACGGTGGTGGACAAGCTCGTGCGGGACGCCAACGCACGGGTGGTCTGCATCGTGGATAAGAACGGTCAGCTCATCGCGGCGAGCGGAGAGACGGAGAACCTCGACACGACCTCGCTCGCGTCGCTCATCGCGGGCACGATCGCGGCGATGGGGGGGATGGCCAAGCTACTGAAGGAGAACGAGTTTCCGACGCAGTTTCACGAGGGGGTCAAGGCGAACATCCACATCCAGCTGGTCGGCAACCGCGTGATCCTCGCGGTGATCTTCGACTCCCGCGCGACGCTGGGCCTCGTGCGGCTGCGCGTGAAGCGGGCGAGCGACGAGCTCAACCAGATCTTCGAGGCCCTTACCCGTCGGCTGCCCACCCGCGGCGGCGCCCCGTTCGGTGAGATCACCGACGAGGACATCGACAACCTCTTCAACGACTGAGCGGTGCGACGATGTCGTTCATCAACTACCTGTCGCGCGAGATCAACTGCAAGATCGTCTACTACGGCCCCGGCCTCTGCGGGAAGACGACCAACCTCCAGTGGATCTACCAGCGCACGGCCCCCGAGGCGAAGGGCAAGATGATCTCCCTCGCCACCGAGCAGGATCGAACCCTGTTCTTCGACTTCCTGCCCCTGTCTCTCGGTGAGATCCGGGGCTTCAAGACCCGCTTCCACCTCTACACGGTGCCCGGGCAGGTGTTCTACGACGCCTCGCGCAAGCTCATCCTGAAGGGCGTCGACGGGGTGGTCTTCGTGGCCGACTCGCAGATCGACCGCATGGAGGCCAACCTCGAGTCGCTCGAGAACCTCCAGCTCAACCTCTCGGAGCAGGGCTACCAGCTCGAGAAGGTCCCGTACGTGATCCAGTTCAACAAGCGCGACCTGCCCAACATCGCGCCGGTGCAGGAGCTGCGCGAGCTGCTCAACCCGCTCAACGTGCCGGACTACGAGGCCGTGGCGAGCCGCGGCACGGGGGTCTTCGACACCCTCAAGGCCGTCGCCAAGCTCGTGCTCACGGAGCTCAAGAAGGGCTCCGGGGCCTGACACAATTCCCCCCTCCAGCTTGACCCGCGGGTGACGTACGCTCGCGGGGTCATGGATCACCCCGACCTCCAGCAGCTCCCCGAGGCGACCCGCAAGGCCCTCGCGGGCCCTCCTCCCCTCCGACTGATGGTGGCGCGCGGCATGGCCCCGCTGCCGCCCGGCGCCCTCGTCTGCGCCCTCTACGCCCTCGCCTACGAGCGCACCGACGACAAGCTCCGCGAGGCCGCGCAGAAGACGCTCGGCGCGCTCCCCGACGCGATCGTGAACGGCGCCCTCGCCTCGGCCGACCTGCCCCCGGCGGTGCTCGACGACCTCGCGTCGCGCCTCACGTCCAACCAGAGCGCGATGGAGCGTATCGTGCGCCACGCCAACACCGCCGCGGAGACGATCGCGCACGTCGCGAAGCGCTGCGGCGAGGCGCTCTGCGAGATGATCGCGACCAACGAGCAGCGGCTGCTGCAGCACCCCGAGATCATCGAGGCGCTGTACATGAACGAGAAGACGCGCATGTCGACGGCCGACCGCGTGGTCGAGCTGGCGGCGCGCCACGGCCTCACGCCGAAGATCCCTGGCTTCGACGGGATCGTGGAGGCGCTCCAGGCACAGAAGCCGCGGACGCAGGCGGGCAGCGCCGAAGCGGCGGAGGCCGACCACGAGTTCAAGACCGTGATGGAGGTCACCGCGGCGCTGACCGGGGACGTGGTGAAGGAGGAGGAGGACGGGACGATCAAGTTCCAGGGGGAGAACGTCGAGAAGGCCGAGAAGGCCGACAAGAGCATCGGGAAGATGTCGGTGACGGAGAAGATCCGCACGGCGATGCTGGGCAACGCCGCCGCCCGCGCGATGCTCATCCGCTCGGGCAACAAGCTGGTCTCGAGCGCGGTGCTCCAGTCGCCGAAGCTCAACGACGACGAGGTGGTGAAGTTCTCCGCCAGCCGCCAGGTGAGCTCCGAGGTGCTGCGCAAGATCGCGGGGCGCAAGGACTTCACCCGGCTCTACGACGTGAAGTGCAACCTCATCAACAACCCGAAGACGCCGCTCGCGGAGAGCATGAAGTTTCTGTCGCACATGCGCGACGTCGACCTGCGCAAGATCCTGGGCAACAAGAACGTGCCCTCGGGCCTGCGCAACGCAGCCAACGGGATCATCAGTTCGAAGGGGAAGAAGTAGCGGAGGCCGCCCGCGGGACGGCGCCTCCTCCGCGCGGGGGGAGGCGCCGAGGCGGCGAGCCTAGAAGCGCGCGAAGGGGTCCCGACGGGGGGTGTTCTGCGTGCGGATGACGCCGCCATCGCCCCCTCCCGCGCCCGTGATCGCGTCAAAGAACTTGTCGAGGATGATGTTCGCGTTGAGGTAGAGACGCCAATCCTGGTAGGGGTCGAAGATCGGGTTACCCCAGCTACCATCATCGCGGAGGAGGCGGCGCGACATGAAGTAGCCAGCCTCCACCGTGAGCCAGGAGTTGGCCGTCACATCGAGCCAGCCGAAGAAGGTGGAGAGCTGCCGCGTGTGGGAGCCGACCGCGGTTTCGTACGGCCCCGGGCTGGGGGCGCCAGGGCCACGGTTCACGTCGTACGACCACTGATGCGTCATGATCATGGCGAGGCCAGGGCTAAACCTGCCCCAGGTGCCCGCGAGGATGGCGATCCAGGTGAGTTGGTCGTGGACGTTGGTGAGGCCGATGAGCTGGTTGTTGACGCCGGGGAATCCGCCCAGGTCCGCCGAGAGGGAGGACCCGAGGGACTGGCGCGCGTAAGGGAACATCCCCTGGACGCCGGGCGTGGTGTACTGCGTGAAGCGGTGCGAGTAGATGGCCTGCCCGATGACTGCGATATCACCCCCGAGCGCCTCGATGCCCCAGGCCACCTGAGCGACCACGCGGGGCTGGATGATGAGGGTGGCGGCGCGCGCCTCGGGCGACACCGGCAGGAGCACACCGGCCGCGAGCGCGAAGCGGAAATTGCCCGCGGCCGGGAGGCCGAGGAACCACAGGTCGATCGTGGGGTCGCTCAGCCGAGGCTCGCGGTAGGTCTGCGTGCTGTCGGAGTTGGTGAGCTCAAGGTTGAAGTCCCAGCGACCGCGGATCTGCCATTGACGATTGATGCGGTAGCGCGGACGGAGGGACACGAAGAAGTCGAGGGTCGAAAGCGCCGCGCTGCTGGGGCGATAGGAACGGTCGAAAAAATCCCAGTTGGCGGACATCTGGATCGCGAGCTGCGAGGCAGCCCAGGGAGACCGACGGGGGGCTGCCGCGGGAGCAGCCGCAGGAGCGGGAGCAGCCGCGGGAGCGGGAGCAGCCGCGGGAGCGGGAGCAGCCGCGGGAGCGGGAGCAGCCGCGGGGGTCGCCGGGGCGGGGGCCTGCTGGGCAAGGGCGCTAGCGGGGCAGAGAGCAGCCAGCAGCGCGACGGGGGCGAACCTTCTCATGGACGTGACCTTCGTATCGGCGAGGCGTGTGTTGGGCGCACGTTCGCGACGGGATTCCGCCGCGCGCGACTCGTCACACGAACGCCGGATCGTTGTCAACGACCGACGCGACGCGCAAGCGAATCATGCGTGCGGTGCGGCGCAAGAAGCAGGCCATGGGGAGCCGATGTGATTGTCGGGGGTACGAACTTCGGACCGGGGAACCGCCGTCAACATCCTGACGGCGGTGCGACGGAGGCTTAACCGTCGGAGCCCGAATCGTTGGGGGGGATGCGGCTCCCGAGGTACAGGAGACCGCCGACGAGGCCGAGGACGAAGAGGATCGCGAGGATCTTGGTCCAGAGCATCAGAGGCTAGCGCCCGCCCTTGAGCACGAGCAGGCGGAAGTCGGCGAAACCGGCCTGCCCGCAGGTGTACAGCACCGAGTAGACGGTGCGCGAAGGGAGGCCCTTGTCCGCGATGATGGCGACCTCGCCGTGGAACTCCGTGCCGGCCCGCTGCGCGAGGGTGCGGGCGACCTGCACCTGCTCCCGCATCTGATCGGACAGGGGGTTGATGAGGAGGCCGTTCGCGCCGCCGCGGATCAGCGACGGGTCGACGGTTCCGTTCTGCAAGGCGGCGATGAAGCGGCCGTTCACGGAGATGGAGACGCGGGAAATGATGACCTGGAGGGCGCTCGACGGGGCCGTGTCGATGCTCGATCGAGGTAGCCGGAGGTCGTCCCCCTGCGGGATGTTGGCCGACGACGACGACAACGACTTGAGGAGGAACACGAGGATGATGGTCATCATGTCCATCATCGGCACGACGTTGAGGTCCTCCGACTGGTGCTCGACCTTGTTGCGTCGCTTCTTCCGGCTGATCTCGCGGCGGACGGCGACGAGGGTGGCCTTCTCGGCGGTGGCGGTGCCTGACATGCTGGGCGCTCCCTTCGTCTACCTGAGCACGCCGAGGGTGACCTCGGGGAAGAGACAGTCGGCGTTGGTGAAGTCACCGCCGCGGAGGTCGTTGGCGATGCGGCACGCGTTGGGACGCGCCTCGCGCACGGCGTCGATCGAGCGCACGAGGACGCCGTACGGGATGTCGGAGTTGGTCGCGAGGTTGATCGAGTGATCGTTCGCGACCTCGGTCGCCCACTGCCGGCGGATCGCCTGCATGCACTGGGTGAGCGACTGGAAATCGTGCGTGTAGCCCTCGGGGTCGCCGCTCGTGCGGTTGGGCACGGTGAGCGACGCGGCCCCAATGGTGGTGCAGCCCGGGAGGAGGAAGCCGCCGCCCGCGCCGACGATGTACCCCGTCGGGGTGATCTTCACGGTGATGTTGAGACGCTCCTGCTGCTGCTGCGGCCCCGGGCGGTTGCTGCTCGAGGGCGCGGGCACAGGGATCGTCGCGGTGAACACCGTGGCGATGGTGGCGAGGAGGAACATCAGCACGTTCATGATGATGTCGAGGAACGGGATGATGTTGAGCTCGCCACCACCCTCGTCGGGCCCAACTTCCTTGTGCCGCGACCGCTTGGCGATGTAGGCGTGCTGGGATGCGGAGAACTTGGCCATCGGGCCTTCTACTTCCGTGGGCCGATCAGCCCTGGGGGCGACCGATGGTGAGGAGGTTCTGGAGCTTCGAGACGTTGAGCTCGAGGTCGCCCAGGATGCGCTTCTTCCACTCGGAGAGGAGCAGGTGGGCGACCATGCACGCCACCGCGATGCCGAGGCCGAGCGCGGTGTTGTTCATCGCCTCGGAGATGCCGCGGGCGAGGGCCTGCTGGCGGGCGCCGGGATCGGTCACGCGGTCGAGCGCGCCGAAGGTGTGGATGAGGCCGAGAATGGTGCCGAGGAGGCCGAACAGGGTCGCGATGTTGGCCAGCGACCAGAGGGAGTTGATGCGCTTCTCCACCGTCGGCTCGACGTCCATCATGTTCTCCTCGATGGCGGAGATCACGGCCTCCTCGCCGCGGTTGATGTTGGTGAGCCCCGCGCGGAAGACCCGGAACACGGGGAAGTCCCCCGCCTCGCAGAGCTTGATCGCGCGGTCGATGTTGCCCGCCTGCACGAGCTTCTTCACCTGGCCGAGCAACTCCTTGTTGTTCACGCGGAACTTCGTGAAGAGGAAGATCACGCGCTCCGCGATCGTCGCCAGCACGACGATGGAGATGAAGATGTTCACGAAGAACGGCCAGCCGAGCTTCTCGTAGAGCCCCGCGAGACCCACCGCCTCGTGGGCTCCCCCTCCGCCGGTCTGCTGCGCCAGCAGGAACAACTGCACAAGCGTCGACTGCATCGCCTCTTCCGCTCCTTACTTCGTCGTCTCTCGAAACTCGTTGGGTCTGAGCATCACTCTCAGACGGCGCCACCCTAACGCAACCCGAGGGCATCGAGAAGCACCTCGTGGTGGCGTACAGGGCCGTGTCCGTCCGCCGTCCCGACACCCCCCCGAGAACATCACGGGCGGAGCGCACGAAGGCAGCGAAGCGGCGCGACCGTATCGCGCGAGAAGTTGCGATGTCAACGCCCAGCCGCGCCTCGTCGGCACCGCGTGACCGAAACCGCGGCGGCGGAACTTCCCGCCCGACGTGTTGTCACTGTCTCATCCCCGGACATCACCCCGCCGACCGCTCGACGGCTGCGGGCGATTGTCCGCGCAGTTGACACCGTCACCCATCGTCACGGTATCATCGCGGCGTCCCCTCGACAGGCCACCTTTCAGATCTGTCGCGGCGATGCGGAATGCACTGGAATCGGACGCCGCGGGTCGTGTAAGGACTCCGAGAGCCGACGGAGAGAGCGACGCATCGCACGAGCGAGGGTGACGCATCCGCCGGAAGGTCTACCGCACACCACGCCACCAACGCCCCGCCACGCGGGTGGGGTCCCTGTTCTCGCGCTGAGGAGGAAACGGAGATGTTGCACAGTCTGGGTACGCACTTCAAGGAGGGCGGGTGGGGCATGTGGCCCATCGTCTTCTGGGGCGTGTTCGTCATCGCGATCACGATCGAGCGGTCGATGTATCTGTTCAAGGCGTCGATCAACAAGGACGCGTTCCTGTCGAACGTCCAGAAGTGCATCCTGGCAGGGGATGTGGGGCGGGCGATCAAGCTCTGCTCCAGCGCGCAGGCGCCCCTCGCACGCATCGTCAAGTCGGGCCTGATGAAGGTGAACCGGCCGGACTCTGAGGTGCAGGCGGCGATGGACGAAGCGGCGCTCCGCGAGCTGCCGAAGGTCGAGCACCGCACGGCCTATCTCTCGCTGCTCTCGAACCTCGCCATGCTCTCGGGCCTCCTCGGCACCATCACGGGCCTCATCTCCGCGTTCGGCGCGGTGGGCGGGCACGAGGGTGGCCCGACGATCGACCCCGCCCGCAAGGCGGAGCTCCTCGCCGGTGGTATCTCCGAGGCGATGAACTGCACGGCATTCGGTCTGATCGTCGCGATTCTCGGCCTCATCGCCTTCGCCTTGCTCAACGGCAAGACCCAGGCGCTCGTGGACGACATCAACGAGGCCACCGTGCAGGTGCTCAACCTCGTGACGAACAACCGCTCGAAGATCAACGTCGCGGGCGCCAAGGAAGGCTGATCGAGCACTGTCGCTCGCCGCGGCGCAACGGTCGCGGCGGGCGGTAGGAGCTCCATACGGAGGCGAAGAGTCATGGGTGGCGTCTCAGTCGAAGGTGGCGGCGGCGGCGGCGGAAAAAAGTCCGTCGATGCGCCGATCAACATGGTGCCGATGATCGACCTTCTGGTCTCGTGCATCGCGTTCCTCCTCATGACGGCGGTGTGGACTCAGATCGGCGCGGTGCAGGCCTCGCAGCCCCGCGGGGCGCCCGCGCCCGATCAGCCGCAGGACACCCCGCAGGATCAGCTCAAGGTGCAGATCTCGCCGACGAACCTGAAGGTCGGCGTCAACGCGACCGACATGCGGGACATCACGTCGACGGGCAACCAGCGGTACGACGAGCTGCGCACGATGCTCACCGAGCGGCACCGAGCGAACGCGCAGAACCGCGAGGTCTGGCTCCAGCCCGACACCGCGGTGCAGTACGACGACATCATCCGCGTGATGGACGTCGTGTACGAGGTCTTCGGCAGCGCCTCCCGCGGCGAGGTCACCATCCGGTTCCTGTAACGGGGACCTTCACGCAGCGCATGTAACGAGGACAGCGATGCCCGTCAGCAAGCCTGGCAAGATGCCCTTCAAGCCGGGGCCCTTCGGCCGCCCGGTCGCCAACAAGCCGGTGCTCTATCACCAGCTTCCGCTCCTCACGGTGCAGCGTCGGCTGCGCGGGGGCGGGCACAAGGGCGTCAACGCCGACCTGAACCTCACCTCGATGATCGACTACCTCGTCATCACCGTGGTGTTCCTCCTCTCGCAGTTCGGGACGCAGCAGCAGATGCAGTCGTCCGCGCAGCTCGAGGTGCCGACGATCCCCCACGCGGACAACCTCGTGTCCGCGCCCATCATCTCGATCTCCGAGCAGACCATCCTCATGGATGGGAACCTGATCGCGAACCCGCAGCAGGTGCGGGGCGTGACCGACCGGATCGACCGCCTCTTCGAGCGCCTCGACCAGGCCAAGCGCGAGTACCCCGTGCTGCACCCGGGCGAGACCTTCCAGGGCGACATCGTCTTCCAGATCGACCGACGCGTGTCGTGGGACGTGATCAAGTCCGTCGCCCGCACCTGCTCCCAGGCCGGCTACACGCGCCTGAACTTCGCGGTCACCAAGGGCCGCGCGTCCGCGACGAACCAGTAGCCACTCCGCGCGGTCGCATGCACGGAGGTGCTCTGTGTCCGACCAACCTGCCCCCATCCCCGATCCCCCTGAAGAGCCTCAGCACCGCGGTCTGATCCCGCGCGAAGACCTCGATTTCCTCCCCCGCGTCCGCTGGCGCTTCTGGGGGCCGGTGATCGCGGTGCTGGTGCTCTTCCCCACCATCTGGCTCACGCTCCGGCACCGCGAGCTCGTGCGGCTGCGTGACGAACTCGTGCGCGAGCACACGGCCCGCACCGCGGATTTCGCCCCGGCCTACCGCGGCGGTCGTGAGCGCATCGAAAGCCTCATCATGCTCTCCCTCGGCACGTGGGAGGGCGATCACCGCGACCCCTCGCTCACCTGGGAGGCCCTGTCCCACGAGCCCGTGCTCTACGCGCGTACGCGCCTCGGCGAGATCCACGGGCGCGCCGACCTCGCGGCCTCCATCCGCCACCGCTACGCCGACCAGCTCCTCGCGTGCATGGGCGTCCAGTTCGCGTGGGCGAGGGAGCTCCTGGACAAGGGCGCCTTCCTCCTCCCCGCACACGTCGAGGAGATCCGCAACGCCGACACGCCCGAGCGCGTCCAGGCCCTCCGCGCGGACATGCGCCTCCGCGTGCGCCGCGACCGCGAGGTCATCGAGCGCTCGCTGGGGCTCCGCTACTTCCTCCTCGCGGTCGACGAAGCACCCCTCTCCATCGACGGTCCGACGCGCGTCTACGTCTACGATCTGCGCGACGGGCGGCAGGTGCTCCGGGCCCGCGGGACGGGCGACGGGCTGGTGCTGGTTCCCTTCCGCATCGCCGGGCTGCCCGCGCCGCCGCCCACCTCCCCGCGGGGCCGCGCGCCCACCGTGAGCCAGCACGACTGCGCGGTCGCCAACGATGTGCGCGCCGTCATCGGCATCCCCCGCCTCGGCATGGGCAACGTCCCCGACCCCCCTGCCCCGAGCGCCGACGACGCGGGTGCGCCCGCCGACGCCTCCCCCACCCCTGACCGCACGAACCCGCCGCACGGAACTTGACGCAGGTCGTGCATGGCCCGACCTTGAGGGCCGTGCACGCCCCGGTCGACGTCGAAGCCCTCCGCACCCGCCTGCGGGATCACGTCTCGCGCAACAAGCTCAAGAGCTCCACGCGCCGCGACCTCATCCTCGACACCTTCGCCTCCATCGGTCGCCACGTCACGGCGGAGGAGCTCCACCGCGCGGTGCGCGCGCGCGACGAGCGCATCGGCGCCGCGACGATCTACCGCACGCTGCGGATCTTCCAGGAGAGCGGCATCGTCGCCGAGCGGCGCTTCGAAGGCGGCGCCACCCGCTTCGAACTCGTCGACGACCAGCACCACGACCACCTCATCTGCACCGTCTGCGGGCTCATCGTGGAGTTTGAAGACGACGCGATCGAGCGCGAGCAGCACCGCGTCGCGACGGCGCACGGCTTCAAGGTGCTCTCCCACCGGCACGAGCTCTACGGCCTGTGCCCCAAGTGCTCGCAGGACGCGCGCCGCCGCCAGTAGTCACGCCAGCCGGATCGGCAGCGGCATGAACAGCAGCAGGAAGCACACGAGCGTGAAGGCCGCGACGTGCCGACGCACGGGCGACAGCGGCTCGTCGCTGGTCGGCGGGTGCTGGTCGCCCGAGAGCCGCAGCACCCCCCGCGAGACGAGCGCCCACATCGCCCAGATGATCGCCGGGGCGTAAGCGCCAGACTCGAAGCTCGCGGCGGGCACGGTCCAGTGGATCCACACGCCCACCAGGGCCGCGAACGCCAGGAGCCCGTAGGCGAGGCCGCGCGACCAGCGATCCTGACGGATCCCGAAGAGCGCGTAGGCCACGTGGCCGCCGTCGAGCTGGCCGATGGGGAGGAGGTTCATCATGGTGACGAAGAGGCCCGCCCAGCCGGCGAAGGCGACGGGGTGGAGCCAAACATCGTGCCCCTCGGGGATGGGCCCGCACACCACGCGCTTGAGCACGAGGTAGAGCAGCGAGTCGCCCTCCATCACGAAGCCCGCGCGCCCGCCGACGGGCTCGACGCGCGAGAGCCCGAGGCCCAGGATGGTCACCGGGAGCGCCACCGCGAGGCCCGCGAGCGGCCCCGCCGCGCCGATGTCCACCAGCGCGTCGCGCGTCTTGATGCGGCCCTTCATCGAGATGACCGCCCCCATCGTGCCGAACAGATTGGGCGCCGGGATGAACAGCGGCAGGCTCGACCGCACCCGGTGTCGCCGCGCCATGAGGTAGTGCCCAAACTCGTGGCAGAGCAGGATGCCGAGGAGCGGGAGCGCGAAGGTCCAGCCGCGCGCCAGCGCCCACCCGAAGGCCCGCGCCCCCGCGCGCCACCCCTCCGCCCGATGCTGTTCGAAGAACTCCCAGGGCGTGCGCCGCAGCACCTGCCCCGCCCCCACGTAGAACGTGCTCGCCAGCGTCGCCGCGAAGAGCCCCAGCGGCAGTCGCCAGCGGATGGGTTCGAGCGCGAACACCGCCCCCGTATCCGACGGGCGGATCTCCTCGTCGGGAGGTGGTGCGGTCGGCTCGGCGGAAGGTTCCACGGGGAGTTCCCGGCGGTCTTCTACACGACCCGCGGGCCGCCTTCGAGGATCCGGGCGATTTCTTCGAGCTGTCGTTCGAGGCGCGCGTCGACCCGACCGAGCTCGCTCTCGACCACCACGCCCCCCGGCGACACCGCTTCGTCCCCGATCACCACCACCTCCTCCACCGCCATCCCTTCAGGAAACCACTGTCCCACGGCCCGCCGCGTCGCCTCCACCGCGTCGGGGTGCACCCGCAGCGCCACCAGCCGCGCCCGCCGCACCTGCCCGAGCGCACGTCGCGTGACGTCCCGCAGCACGTCCTCGCCCGTCGCCGCCTCGCGCCCGAGCACGGTGCGCGCCACCTCGCACGCGAGCGTCACCACCGCCCCCTCCTCGGCCGCGAGCGAGCGCCCGTAGGCCACCCGTTCGGCCACCGTCCACGCGGCCCGTTCCGCCTCCCGCCGCCGCGCCCGCGCCGCCTCCGCAAGCGCCAGCGGAACCGCCTCGGCGTGCTCCCCCAGCCGTCGCATCGACCCCGCGCCGCTCACCGCACCCCCCTCGCGAAAACCACCGCCGCCCGCTGTCGGCCGGCCACCCGCACCCGTCGCTCCCAGCGCACCACCCCCTCGTCGCGCACGTCGGCCTCACCCCGCAGGAGCAGCAGCAACGCCGCGACCTCGCGCGCCGTGGGCATGCGCCCGAGCGTCTGCGCCCCGACGCCGATCAGCCACCCCGCGGTCGCCGCCTCCGCCGCTTCGAAGGCCGGCGCGACCGCGAGCGCCACCTCCACGGCCGCCTGTGAGTCCGCGTCGAGCCCGCGCGCCACCCGCATGCGCTCCGCGCCATCGAGCGCGCGCAGCCAGCGGGCGTACACCATGGCGCCCGGCGCCTCCGCCACGCTCACCTCCGCCCCGCGCGTGAGGGAGGCCCGCGCCGCCACGATGGCCTCGGCCGCCGCCGCACCCGCACGCCCCGCCCGCAGCCGGTCGGAGAGCCCCTCGGCGAGGGCGCGGTCGTCGGGTGACAGCGCGGCCCAGAGGGTCGGCGCGGTGAGGTCGGCGAGGGAGGCCGTGACGACGGTCGCCACGATGCGCGAAGGAGCGGGCACGCCCCCGACTCTGCCACGCCTCGGGGGCGATGGGAGTCGCCGAAAACTCGCGTGATGCGCCGCCCCCGCGGTACTCCCCGAGGGGCCCGCGATGCCCCCTCTCCGCCGCCTGATCGCCGCGCTCCTCACGCTGCTCGTGCTCGCCACCGCGGGGACGGCCCACGCGTGGACGGAGGCGCGGCCGACAGGCTTCGTCACCGAGGTGACCGTCGACCGGGACGGCGGCGCGACCGTGGCCCTCCGCATCCGGTGGACGGTGCTCGGCGGGCGGATGCACGAGTTCGACCTCGCGGAGCTGCCCTCCGACCTGACGCTCCTGGAGGCGACGGCGGTGGCGGGCAACGGCGCGACGATGCCCGTCACCACGCGCATCGCCAACAACGGCCGCATGGCGGTGACCCTCGGCGACGAGAACCAGGGCGTGCGCCGCGGCACCGTGGACGTGCTCCTCCGGTACACCACCTCACTCCGCGCCCAGGGGCTCATCCAGCGGGCGGGGTCGGATGTGATCCTGGAGGTTCGAAGCGCCCCGTGGGCCCGCGGGCTCGAGGGCGTCGAGCTGCGCGTCGCCCTGCCGCGCAGCGCCCACCAGGCCCAGTGGCTCCGCGATGACACGCCCGGCGTCGAGGCCACCAGCGCCAGCGAGCTGACGCGCGACGTCGTCCACGCGGTGCGCCGTCACCTCCCCGCCCACGAGCGCTGGGTGGGGCGCATCGCCGTCGACCCGAACGTCTTCCCCTGGCTGACCGCGGGGCAGGCGCGCCGACCGGTGGCGGTTCGAAGCGCCTCCCGGCCCTATGGCGAAGCCGCGCTCGCCGCGGGCCTCGGTCTCGTCGTGATGGCCCTGCTCCTGCGCACGCTCCGCCGCGTGACGACGGACGCCGCTGGCGACTCCCCGCGAACGCGGGTCGCCTACGCGGTCGGCGCGGTCGGCGTGACCCTCCAGGGCGCTCACATCCTCGGCGTGACCTACGCTCTTCCGCTCGGCGCGCTCGCTTGCCTCGCGGCCCTCGTCGCGTTGCTCCCGACATCGGCGACGCGCCCGGATGCCCCCCACACGCCCGCCCGCACGCTCACCGACGACGCGGTGAAGCAGCTCCTGCGGGTGACCTCGGCGCGCGGTCGCGGCGCGGCCCTCACCGCCGCGCTGGTGGCCGTCCTCACCGGTGTGGTCGGCGCGTCGCTCGGGCACGCGTGGGCGGCGGTCGCGGCCTCCGAGCTCACCGTGGCCCTGCTCGCGTGGGTGATGTGGATGTCGCGGGTCGTTCCGCCGGGCGACCTCGTCGCGCTCGCGCCGGTCGAGCAGCAGCTCCGCGCCCTCACGCGCAAGACGAAGCGCGCCCGCACCGGGTGGCGCGTTCGTGGCGATGGGAGCCTGCGGGGGAGCGTGCGGCTCCGGGTGGTTCCGCTGCGCGGGTGGCGTCAGGCGCGGGGCGTGCTGGCGGTGGAGTGCGAGGCGTCGAGCGTCGCCGGACCGCTGGGCGAGGCCGTGGTCGCCACCCTCGTGGTGCGCGTGGAGACGGGCTCCCCCTGCGAGCGACCGCTGCGGCTGCTGGCCACGCGCGCGGGCGTCATCGCGCCGCGCCCCGAGGAGGGAGCCACCGTGTACCGCTGCGCGCTCGCCGGCGCCGAGGGGGACGTCGCCCTCGCGGGCCTCGGCGCGATGATGACCGAGCTCTTCGTCAGCGCGACGCCGCCGGGCCGACCGCGGGAAGACGCGGCCACCGCCGACGAGCGGCCCGACGCGCGCACCGTGGGGTAGCCGAGACGTCGGCGGGGCGGTGTGATAGTCGTCGGGTGGTGCGTACGACCGCCGCCGCCATCGCGCTCGCGCTCTGGTGGACGCCCGCCACCGCGGCGGCCTGGTGTCGCACGCGCTCCGAGCGACAACCGCCGTCGCAGATTGTCTGCGCGACGGGCGGGGTAGCGGTCGCATGGCAGGGCACGTGTGTGAGCGTTCACGTCAACCCCGCCGTCACGGCGCCCGGCATCCCCCGCGACCTGCTCCGCACCGTCGTCGAAGAGGGAGCGAGCGCGTGGAACGGACTGCGGTGTGACGGCGCCGCGTCGACCTTCCAGTTGTGGGTGGGGGAGGACGTCACCGATCCGGTGGAGTTCACGGCCGGGCAGCCCGCCCGCAACGTCATCACGTGGCGCTCCACCTGGGGCGACGACAGGGACCACGACCCCCGAGCCGCGGCGATCACGACGACGTTCTTCAGCGCTCGCAGCGGCGCGATCCTCGACGCGGACGTGGAGCTCAACGTCCACGCGTTGACGCCCTTCAGCGCCGACGGCGGCCCCGGAACCACCGACCTCCGCACCGTCGTCCTGCATGAGCTCGGCCACGTGCTGGGCCTCGCTCACTCCGAGCAGCGGACCGCGGTGATGTACTTCGAGGCTGGACAGGGCGAGCGGCGGCGCGTCCTCACCGCCGACGATGTGGCGGGCTTGTGCACCATCTATCCCCCGTGGCGCCAGGCGCGGTGTGACCCGGAGCTTCGAACCGAAGCGCTCGAAGGCGGCGGCCTCACCTGCGCGAGCGGACCGCGGCACAGCGACCGTGGCGCGCCGCTGGCGGTGGGGGTGCTCGTGGCGCTGTGGCACCGGCGGCGACGGCCAACGCGGTGACCGCGCCCGACGGGGAGGCGATTTTGCCCGGTCGGGTGAAAATTGCGGCCATTCTCGACCCGGTATGGGAGAGGCGCCCGTCGCGCCCACGGAGGATCGTCATGGTGAGCGAGAAGCGGCGTGCCCTGCCGCGGTGGATGGCCCTGGCGGCGGTGCTGCTCGGCGCCGAGGGCTGTTGGGGCGGCGCCGATGCGGGCGAGGCGGTCTCCGTGGCCCAACCGAGCTTGGGGACGACGCTCGTCGCGGGAGAGGTGCGCCCGGACGGCCTCCGCGCGTACTGGCGATTCACGGATGAGGGCGCGTGCATCGTCCGGGCGGGCGACGTCGCGAGCGCGCAGACCGCGCGCTGTGTCGAACTCCCGCGCGAGGCGCTGCGCGACGGACGCGCGCCGCGCCTCGACGCATTCAGTGGCGCCGGCGGGTTCGCGTCGTCGGTCGAACTGCTGGGGGAGAAGTCGCTCCGTGAGGGCGGGCACACGCCGAAGCTCCACCTGTCGGTGGAGGACTCCACCAGCAGCGCATCCATCGGCATCGGCACGGGCGGTAGGTAGGAGGAGTGCGATGGACGACCTCGACGAGATCATCCTCGCGGTGGCACCCGATCCGCGGGTAGCCACGCTGCGTCACAACCTCGACCACATGTGCCGGACCAACAGTGGCCACGCGTTCCTCTGGAGCCTCTGCCTCACCGTCGCCCGCTGGATCGTCCTGTTGAGAGCAGGCGAGGTCCATGAAGTCCCCTCACTCCAGCGCGACCTCGTGCTCGTGCTGCTGGGAGGTCCGTCGGACGTCGCCGAGCGGCCGTGGCCCGGCGTGCTCGACGACTGGCTCGACGCCGACACGCCCGCGTGCTTCGCACAGTTCGCGCGGCGTGCCCTGGTGGCGCAGTGCGGCCGCGACCGCGACGCGGCGAAGCGCCATCCCCGCGTCCTCGAACGATGGGCCACCTCCGACACCGAGGCCGCCCCGCTGGAGGATGTGGTGACCCTCCGCGCCCGCCTCGCCGCGCTGCGCGGGCACGCCGACCTCCAGGGGCGAGACCTGCCCGTGCTCGAACTCCTGCTGAAGGGCTACCGCAACCGTGAGGCCGCGGAGGCGCTCGGGCTCTCGGACGTACAAGTTCACCGCGCGGTCGAGCGCATCAACGATATTCTCCGCAGGCTGCCGTGAGCAGGAGAGACCCCATGCCGCTCCCCGAAATCCCCATCCGTTCGTTCGACGACGCTGCTGCCGAGGATGCAGGGCTGCGATTCGCAGTGCGCACCGCACACAACGCGGCGCACCCCGCGCTCACCTCGAACGAGTCGCCCAGCCACGACGCGCTGCACGCCCACCGGCGCCGTGAGCACGTGGAGGTCCACGGCGAGTTTCTCACCAACGAGTCCCTCACCGGCGCTGCCTCCCTCGTCACCGACTGCGTGACGCTCTACCGCGACCTCCGCTTCGACGAGGGCATCACCCGCGCGCGCCGCGACCCCGGCTGGGAGTCCGACCCTGACGCCCGCCTCCACGTCGCCATCGGCCTCCACTACAAGCAGTTCTACGACGAGGCCCGCGCGGAGTACGCCGTCGCTGCGAGCGTCAGCCCGAGCCCCAGCTTCCAGGCCACCTGCGTCGCCAACATCGGCGCGGCCTGGTACGAGCAAGGCGACTTCGACCGCGCCCTCGCGTCCTTCGAGCAGTCGCTGGCGGTCGATCCGCTCAACGAGTTCGGGCTGATGGGCGCCGTCGCCATCGCCGCCGAGCGCCGCGACGCCGACGAAGTGGTCCGCCTCGCCGCGCGCGTCCGCGAGCGCTGGCCCGCGTGGCAGGAGCGTACAGTGATCGTCCAGCTCCTCACCACCGACCGGAGCTACCGCTTCCTCCGCAAGACGCCGGGCCTCTTCGAGCGCGCCTTCGGCGTGACGCTCGACGCGCTCCTCGCCGGCTGATCCGCGCGCCGCGCGCGCCGCGAAAATTCCCCCGTCTCCCGCCCCATCCATCGAGAGGCACCCGCCACCCTGTCCTCCACCCGGAGACCTCCCGATGCACCACACCTCGAAGCCCGCCCTCCCCGCCATCCTCACCCTCACCGGCTCGCTCCTCGCGGCCTGCGCGCCGCTCCCCGACGACCCCACCGCGCGCGAAGAACCGATCCTCTTCTGCGACAGCGCCGCGGAGCGCCCGCCGTCGCAACTGTTGTGCTTCGAGGTGTGCGACGCGCGCTGCGGGCCGTGCGCCTCCCCCGACGCGCCGCGCAACGGGCTGGAGTGCTCGCCCCCGCTGCCCCCGCGGGAGATCGTCCCGCCGGGCTGGCCCCGCACGTCGAACGGACGGGGCGAACTCTGGCGCCCGGAATGGTACGGCAACCTCTTCCACGCCGACGCCCCGGAGCCGCCCCACCGCCCCTTCCCAAGCACCCGCTGACCCCCGAACTTCACCGGCCCCCAACCGCAGCCTCTGCGTTCACTTCCGCTCGTCCCTTGACCACTTTCGTGTCTTTGCGTGAGACACTCCCCCGCGATGAGACGGACGCTTCCCTTCTGCCTCGCGCTCACCGTCGCGTGCACCGAGGCCGCCCCGCCCCCCGCGGACTCCGCCGTCGACGCCACCCTCGACGCGTCTTCCCCTGACGCGCCCGCCGCGGACGTCGCCGCCGAGAGCCCCTTCGTGCTCCCCGCGGACGTCCCCACCATCGGCGACCCGCGCACCTGGGACGCCCGCCAGCGCGGCCCCTTCCGCGTGGGCCACCGCATCCTCTCGACCACCTACACGCCCCGCGGCGCCACCGCCCCACGCACCATCGCGCTCCACGTGTGGTACCCGACGCACGCGCTCGACGGCCCGCACCCGGTGTACCAGCGCGCCTTCCGCGACAACGAGTCCATCAGCGACGCGCCCCTCGCGCCCACGGCCCACGGCGCGATGTACCCCGTCCAGGTGTACTCCCACGGCGACCGCGGCTTCCCGGCGACGAGCCACTTTCTCATGCGCTTCTTCGCGACGCACGGCTGGGTGTCCATCGCCCCCGAGCACGTCGGCAACACCATCGCCGACACGCCCATGCCGCGCCGCTTCGACATCTTCCACCTCCGCGCGCAGGACGTCCGCGCCGCCCTCGACCGCCTCGCCGCCCTGCCCCCGGGCGACCCCCTCGCCGGCCGCTGCGACACCCGCCGCGTGGTGCTCTCCGCGCACAGCTTCGGCGCCCACACGGTGTGGTCGGTCGCAGGCGCCACCTACGACCTCCCCGTCGCCCGCATGCGCTGCACCCCGGAGGTCTCGTGCACCGACGCCGACCTCGAGGTGCTCCGCATGGGCGGCCGCGACGAGCGGGTGGTGGCGGCGATCCCGATGGCGGGCTCCATCGACCGCTCGCTCTTCGGCCCGGAAGGCCACCGCAGCGTGCGCATCCCCCTGCTCGCCATGAGCGGCACGGCCGATCGGGTGGGCGCCGACACGCAGTTTGCGAGCACCGCCCCCGTCGACCTCACCTGGATTGACGTCCGCGGCGGGTGTCACCAGTACTTCGCCCTGGGCGGTTGCCCCGACATCCCCGACAGCTTTCAAGATACGATCCTCAGCGCGTGGTCGATGGCCTTCGCGCGGCGCCACGTACTCAACGACGACGACGCGACCGTGCGCGGCATCCTCGACCACTCGATCCCGCTCTCCGACCGCGTCGCCTACCAGCGGAGGTCTCCGTGAGACGACTGCTCCCCATCGCCCTCGTCACCCTCGCGCTCGGCTGCGACGACGCGCCCGCCACCTCCGACGCGGGGATGGACGCGCCGCCTTCGCCCCCTCCCCCGGCCTTCGTCCCCGAGCCGGTGACCCTGCGGCGGCTCACGCGGTCGCAGTACACCAACGCGCTCCACGACCTCTTCGGCGACGCGGTGATCGTCCCCAAGGCGCTCGAACCCGACACCGCCCGCGACGGGTCGCGCGCCGTCGGGGCCTCCGACACCTCCATCTCCGCCCGCGGCACCGAGCAGTACCAGGACGCGGCCTACACCGTGGCCGAGCAGGTGCTGCGCAACCCCGAGCGCCGCGCCGCGCTGGTGCCGTGCATGCCGACGGGCCCCGACGACACCACCTGCGCGGCCAGCTTCGCGCGCACGGTGGGGCGACGGGTGTGGCGGCGCCCGCTCACCGAGGCCGAGGTGACCCGCGTCGCGGCCATCGTGACGCGCGCGGCGATGACCCTCATGGACTTCCACCGCGGCGCCGAGTACGGGCTCGCCGCGCTGCTCCAGGCGCCGGACTTCGTCTTCCGCGCGGAGCTCGGGGTCGACGCGATGGCGCGCATGGGCGAGCGGCGCTACGCGGGCTACGACCTGGCCGCGCGGCTGTCGTTCTTCCTCTGGGACTCGACGCCCGACGACGCGCTGCTCGACGCGGCGCAGTCGGGCGCGCTCGACACGCCTGCGGGGCTGGAGCGCGAGGTCGACCGGATGCTGATGTCGCCGAAGGCCCGCCGGGGGCTGCGCGCGTTCGTCTCCGACTGGCTCCAGCTCGCGAAGCTCGACGACCTCTCGAAGGACGCGACCATCTTCCCGAGCTTCTCCGCCGACCTCGGCGCGTCGGCCCGCGAGGAGGTGCTGCGCAACGCTGAGGCCCTCACCTTCGACCGCCCCGGCGACTTCCGCGATTTCTTCACCGCGCGGGAGACCTTCGTCAACCGCCGCCTCGCCGCCATCTACGGCGTGCAGTTTCCGGTGCGGGAGGCGTCGGCCACGCAGTTTGAGCGGGTGACGCTGCCCTCGTCGACGCCGCGGCGGGGCTTCCTCGGCTCGGTGGCCTTCCTCGCGCTCGAGGCCCACCCGGTGTCGTCGTCGCCCACCCTGCGCGGCCGCTTCATCCGCGAGTCGCTGCTCTGCAACTCCATCCCGATGCCCCCGGTGAACGTCAACACCGCCATCCCCGAGCCCTCGCCCGCCCTCCGCACGCTGCGCCAGCGCCTCGGGGCCCACGTCGCGGTGCAGTCGTGCCGCGGCTGCCACAACTTCATCGACCCGCCGGGCCTCGCCTTCGAACACTTCGACGGCATCGGCCGCTACCGGGCCACGGACAACGGCGTGGCCATCGACGCGTCGGGCGCGCTCGACGGGCGCCCGTACCGCGACGCGGCGGAGTTCGCGACGGTGCTCCACGACCACTGGCAGCTCCCCGAGTGCATGGTGCTGCGCGCGTACCGCCACGCGTGGGGCCAGCTCGAATCGCCGCGCCAGCGCGAGGAGACGCTCCGCCTCCAGCAGCGCTTCGAAGCGAGCGGGTACCAGCTCCGCACGCTGCTCCGCGAGGTGGCGCTCGGCGAAAACTTCCGCCGCGCCGCCCCCCCCGCCCTCACCCCCGACGGAGGTACGCCGTGAAGACCCTCGATCGACGCACCGTGCTCCGCGGCCTCCTCGGCGGCGCCGCGGTCTCCATCGCCCTGCCGCCCCTCGAGGCGATGATGAACCGCAGCGGCACCGCGTGGGCCGGCGGCGACGCCTTCCCGAAGCGCTTCGGGGTGTTCTTCTGGGGCAACGGCGTGCTGCCCGACCGGTGGGTCCCTGCGGCCGAAGGGGCCTCGTGGGCGCCTTCCCCCATCCTGATGCCCCTGAGCGCGCTGCGCGAGCACCTCACGGTGGTGTCGGGGACGCGCGTCGCAACGCTCAACACCGTCCCCCACGGCTCGGGGCCCGCCGGGTTTCTCTCGGGCGACAACATGGTGAACGGGACCTTCACCCGCCCCTCGCTCGACCAGCTCATCGCCCGCACGGTGGGCTCGGAGACGCGCCTCCGCTCGCTGGAGACGGCCGTCCAGCAGACCGCGACGAGCCTCTCGTACGCCGACGGCGGCCAGCGCAACCCCTCGGAGAACGACCCCCGCGCGCTCTTCAACCGCCTCTTCGGTGAGGGCTTCCGCGCGCCCGGCGAGATGGGCATGGCCGACCCGCGCCTCAGCCTCCGGCGCAGCGTCCTCGACGCCGTCGTCGCGCAGGGAGCCACCCTCCGCAACCGTCTCGGCACCACCGACCAGCGCCGCCTCGACCAGCACCTGGAGTCCGTGCGCGGCATCGAGCGCCAGCTCCAGCGCCTGGAAGAGAACCCGCCCAACCTCGCGGCCTGCCGCCGCCCGATGATGCCGCCGGAGAGCGTCCCCGACCTGCTCGGCCGGCCCGACATGGTGACCCGCTCGCGGCTCATGAGCGAGCTCATCACGATGGCGCTCGCGTGCGACATCACCCGCGTCTTCTCGCACCTCTACAGCGAGTCGGTGAACAACGTGCTCTACCCCGACGCGCGCGCCGGGCACCACCAGCTCACCCACGACGAGCCCGGCGACCAGCCCCAGGTGTTCGCGATCCTCCAGCGCATCATGACCGACCTGGCGTCCTTCCTCGACGGGCTGCGGCGCATCCCCGAGGGCGACGGCACGCTGCTCGACCACACGCTGGTGCTCTGCATGTCCGACTGCTCCTTCGGGCGCACGCACTCGCTCGACGAGTACCCCATCCTGCTCGCGGGCGGCCGCAGCGCGGGCCTGCGCCGCGGCGTCCACCTCCGCGCCCGCGGCGAGAACGCCAGCAAGGTCAGCTACAGCATCCTGCAGATGATGGGCGTCCGCGCGGCGGAGTTCGGCGTCGGCAACGGGCGCGTCACCGACGGCCTCGGGGGGCTCACCGCGTGAGCGCGCGCGTCCTCCTCCCCGTCGCCGTCGTCGCGATCGGCTGCGGCGGCGACGTCGACCCGCCCGCCGCCGCCCCGTCGGCCGTCACCTGCGCCGTCCCCAAGCAGGCGCGCAGCGTGGTGATCGCGCGCTTCAGCTTCGTGCGGGCCAACCCGATGCGCGCGACGGAGTCCGACGGCTTCGACCTCGACGGGGTCGCCACCACCGGGGGCAGTCCGACGGGCTGCGGCCGCGCGGATTTCACCGCCCCCGACGGGCGCCGCGGCGTCGACAACCAGCTCGCCCAGCTCATCCCCGCGGTCGACGCGATGACGGGCGGCGCCCTCGACGGCGCGATCCAGGGCGCGGTGAACAACGGGCAGCTCCTGGTGGCGCTCACCTTCGAGGGCCTCGACAGCCGCTGCGACGACCCCGACGTCACCGTGGTGCTCCGCCGCGTGGGGGGGACGCCCTTCGTCGGGAGCGACATGCTCATCGACCCGGGCCAGACCTTCGATGTGATGCGCGACCAGCCCGCCACCCGCGCCCGCGGCCGCGTGCGCGGGGGCGTGCTCAGCATCGACCCGACGGACATCCCGCTGCCCATCGCGGTGTTCGGCGTGCGCTTCGTGCTCACGCTCTACCGGGCCCAGCTCCAGCTCCGCTTCACCGAGGGGGGCGCCGAGGGGGTCATCGGCGGCGGCATCAACGTCGACGCCTTCACCCGCGAGGTGAACACCTTCGAGATCCCCAACGCGCTCCGCTCGCTGGTGGGCACCACGCTCCGCCTCACGGCCGACCTCGCGCCGGGGAGCGACGGTCGTTGCCAGCAGGTGAGCGCGGCGATGTCGCTGATGACGCGCCACGTGTTCGTCAACCCGTGACCGAGGCCACCCCCGCAGCGCCGTCGCGCCCGTCGCACTGGGCGGTGGTGCGCGAGTCGTTCTCGGTGTGGTCGCACGGCGGGGCGCGCTTCCTCAGCGGCGCGGTGGCCTTCTACGCGCTGCTGTCGGTGGTGCCGGTCTTCATGATCGCCATCCAGATCGCGGGCCTCGCCACGGACGAGAACGTCGCCCGCCAGGCGCTGCTCGACAACCTCACGCGCTGGATCGGCCCGAGCGGCACGAGCACCATCGCGCTGATGCTCACCTCGGCGACGCGCGCCGCGAAGCACCGCCCGTGGACGCTGGAGGTGCTGGTGCTGATGTACGCGTCGTCGCGGCTCTTCACGCAGCTCCAGCGCGCGCTCCACATGCTGTGGGACGTGCCCCTCCACTCGCCCGAGCGCTTCGCCCACAAGGTGCTGTCGCAGCTTCGGCGCCGCGGCCTCGCCGTCGCGCTCGTCGCCTTCGTCGGCCTCCTCCTCATCACCATGGTGCTCTGGAACGGCTTCGTCGCCTGGGCCGGGCACCTCCTCGGCAACCACCCCGCGGTGTGGAGCGCGCTCTCGGCGGGGTTCTCCTTCCTGGTGACGGTGTTCCTCTTCGCGGCGATCTTCAAGGTGCTGCCGGAGGCGCGGGTGTCGGCGCGCGACGCCGCCCTCGGGGGCCTCGTCACCGCCGCGCTCTTCACGCTCGGCGCGGCGCTGGTGGGGCTCTACATCGGCCACAAGGCCACCGAGAGCTTCTTCGGCGCGGCCTCGTCGGTGGTGATGCTCCTGCTGTGGGTCAACTACTCGGCGCAGGTGTTCTTCCTCGGGGCGTCGTTCACGGGCGTGCACGCGCGGCTGCGGGGCGACGGCATCGTGGCGCGGACGTAGTGCGCCGTCTCACCGCCGCCCGGTGAAAGCCGCGACCCGCGCCCGGTCTTCACCGTAGCCCCAGGTGCCATCGAAGGCGCGACCGTCCGGCGCGAGCGTCACGGCGAACCAGCCGCTGCCGGTGTTGCCCTGCCACGTTCCCTCACAGACGTCGCCGCGGAGGCTGCACACCATCGTGCCGCCGGGGTAGGTGAACGAGACGCCCCCCTGCCGCTGCACCGCGTCCATCGCGATGTGCCCGCCGCCGCGGCCACCGATGGCTTCGGAGTCGGTCTCCCACCGCCCGGTGGCGTCCGGCGCGGCCACCACCGCCACCGGCACGGGCTCGACATGAAGCATCGCGGCCCCCGAACACGCCGCGAGTGACGCAGCGAAGCACGAGGCCGAGACGAGACGGAGCGAACGAACGACCGACGGGAGCGCGCGGCGCGACGTGGACATGGGGCCTCCTCGATGCGGCGAAGGCGCATCGCATACGTCGGGTCGTACCGCCGGGCGGGCGCGCATCCCATGGTACTTGTTGGAGACGCGCCTCGCGCGGACCCTCAGCGCGGGTCGAGGGCCACCAGCGCGGCCTCCAGCACGCCCGGCGCCTCGATCCACGGGAGGTGGCCGACCCCCGCGAGGCGCTGCTTCCCGACGCCTTCGCGCGCCCCCTCGATGCGCTCGCTCATCGCCGTCGTGACCACTGCGTCGGCCTCGCCGTGCACGGTCGCCATCGGGACGCTCGTGCGCGCGACGTCGTCGGTGTAGTCCTCCGCGCCGGACAGAAACGCGCGTCGGACGTGCGGCGGCACGCGCAGCATCTCGGCCACGATGCGCTCCAGCGTCGCCGGGTCGAGCGGGCTGGCGGCGCACCCGCGGGCGAAGGCGCGCGCCCCCGCCGTGTACACCGCGGGCTCGTCGGAGAGGAGCGCGCGGGCGTGGTCGAGCATCGTGGGGCCGTAGAGCCCGCGCGTGTCGCGCCCCGTCTTCACCGCCGCCGCCACCCACACCACGCCCCCGAGCGCCGCGTCGCCGTAGCGCCGCAGGTACTCGCCCACCACCACGCCCCCATACGACCACGCCACGATCACCGGCCTTCGCAACCCGAGCTGATCGATGACCGCCGCGAGGTCGCCCGCAAGGTGCGAGCGCGCGAAGGCCCCAACGTCGTCGGGCTTGTCGGAGTCGCCGTGGCCGCGCAGGTCGACCGCGACAACGCGGCGGCGCGCGGTGAGGGGTCCGTCGAGGAGCGCGTCCCAGCTCCGCCCGCTCTGCGCGATGCCGTGGAGCAGCACGAAGGCTCGTGCGTCGGTGGGACCCGACTCGCGCACGGCCAGGGAGACGCCGTCGGGTGCGGTGACGCGCCGGGAGGTCTGCATGGCGCGACGATGCCACGGGAAGCAACGGGACCGGAGCACGAATGCATCGTCGAAAGTCTTGGCCCGCCGCGCGCTTCAAGGCGTAGGGTCGCGGCCCTCTTCCCCTGCGAGGCAACCCATGCGCGCGACCCGCCTGCACCACACCGCCTACGTCACGAAAGACCTCCGCGCCACCTGCGCCTTCTACGAAGACCTCATCGGCCTTCCGCTGGTCGCGACCTGGTGCGAAGCCGACGAGCTCTTCGGCAAAATTCGTACGTACTGTCACTGCTTCTTCGGCCTGGAGGATGGGAGCGCGCTCGCCTTCTTCCAGTTCGCGGAGGCGAGCGATCAGGCGGAGTTCGGGCCGACGATGCCCGCGTCGCCCTTCCACCACATCGCGCTCAACGTGAGCCATGAGACGCAGGAGGCCGTCGCCGCGAGGCTCGCCGCGGCGGGCTACGAGGCGCCCCGCACGTACATCCTGGAGCACGGGTACTGCCGCTCGCTCTACGTCGAAGACCCCAACGGGATGCTCATCGAGCTGACGGCCGACGCCCCGGCGGCGCTCGCCCCCGCGGTCGTCGAGGGCAAGGTGCGCGACGCCCACGCCGAGCTCGCGCGCTGGCTCGCCGGGGACCACACGTCCAACAACACGTATCGATGAAGCTCACGCTGTCGTTCGACAACGGGCCCGACCCGGTCGTGACGCCGGCGGTGCTCGACGTGCTCGACCGCCACGGGGTGAGCGCCCACTTCTTCGTGCTGGGTCAGCTCGTGGCCACGCCCGCGGGACGCGCCCTCGTCGAGCGCACGGTCGCGGCGGGTCACCACGTCGGCAACCACTCGTACACCCACGCGGTGCCGCTCGGCGACGACCCGCGCCCCGACGCCGTCGCCCGCGAAATCGAGGCCACCGAGGCGCTGCTGGCTCCGTTCGTGCGCGGCGCGCCGAGCTTTCGTCCCTTCGGCGGCGGCGGCGTCCTCGGCCCGCACCTGTTGAGCCCCGAGGCCGCCGCGCACCTCCAGCACCGCGGCTACACCTGCGTCCTCTGGAACTCCGTGCCGCGCGACTGGGTCGACCCCGCGAACTGGCCCGCCACTGCGCTCGCCGACCTCGACCGCCGCCCGCACACGCTGCTGGTGTTGCACGACATCGTCGGCGCGTGCCTCGACCAGCTCGACGCCTTCCTCCGCGCGGCGATGTCGCGCGGGCACGAGATCACCAACGAGCTCCCGGCCGAGTGCGTCCCCATCCGCGCCGGTGCGGTGGTCGGCGACCTCCGTGACCTCGTCCGCGCGCGCCCCGACGCGCCCAACCTCGCAGGTGCCGCATGAGATTCGCAGTCCTCCTCGTCGATGGCGCCCCCACGCTGACGGTTCGCCGCGGTGATGGGTACCTCCCGCTGAGCGCCGTCGACCCGTCGCTCCCCCGCGAGCTCGGGGCGCTGCTGCGCGCGCGGGTCGACCTCCACGCGCTCGCCGCCGCCGTCGACGCCGCGCCCTTGGACGGTCTCCTCGACGCGGCGGAGGTCGTCTACGCGCCGCCGATCGCCGAGGGCGCGCGGGTGCTGTGCCTGGGGCTCAACTACGTCGACCACGCGAAGGAGGCGTCGTTCACGAAGCCCGACTACCCGGTGGTGTTCGCGCGCTTCGCGTCGAGCTTCGTCGGGCACGACCAGGCGATGGAGCTGCCCGCGGTGTCGTCGCGCTTCGACTACGAGGCCGAGCTCGCGGTGGTCATCGGCCGCGGCGGGCGCCACATCGCGCGGGAGACGGCGCTCCAACACGTCGCCGGCTACGCGCTGCTCAACGACGGCTCCGTCCGCGACTACCAGCGCCACTCGGCCCAGTGGCTCCTGGGCAAGAATTTCGACCGCTCCGGCGCGATGGGCCCCGAGCTCGTGACGGCCGACGAGCTCCCGCCGGGCGCCCGCGGCCTCGCGCTGCTGGGGCTGCTCAACGGCGCCGTGATGCAGGAGGGCAACACCTCCGACATGATCTTCGACGTCGAGACCACCCTCGCCTACGTCTCTCAAGCCATCGCGCTCGTCCCTGGCGACGTCATCGCGATGGGCACCCCCTCCGGCGTCGGCAACGCGCGCAACCCGCAGGTGTTCCTGAAGGCAGGCGACACCTTCGAAGTGCGCGTCGAGCGCGTCGGATCGCTCTGCAACCCCATCCGCCCCGAGACCACAACCCCTCAGTTGGAGACCGCATCATGACCCTGTCCGTCGACCCCGTTCACTCCCACGTCGGCTTCTCCGTCCGCCACATGATGGTGACCACCGTCCGCGGGAAGTTCACCGCGTACAGCGGCACGCTCGACCTCGACGCCGCGGATTTCACCCGCTCGCACATCGCGGGCGAGATCGACGTCGCCAGCATCGACACGGGCAACGCCGACCGCGACAACCACCTGCGCAGCCCCGACTTCTTCGACGTCGCCAACCACCCGAAGATCGCCTTCAAGAGCACGGCCATCGCGCGCAGCGGCGACGGCTACACCGTGACGGGCGACCTCACGATCCGCGGCACCACCCACCCCGTCACCCTCGACGTCGAGCTCGCTGGCACCTCCAAGAACCCCTACGGCCAGATGGTGACGGGCGTGAGCGCGACCGGCGCCATCAACCGCAAGGACTTCGGCCTCGTGTGGAACGCCGTCCTCGAGACCGGCGGCGTCGCCGTGGCCGAGAAGGTCAAGATCGAGATCGAGATCCAGGCCAAGGCCGGCTGAGCCAGCCCCGCGTCCTCGCCTCACCGTCCTCCCCTCCATTTCGTTTGCAAACTCTGGCCGTCCCCACGCCCTGAAGGTGTTGCGGGTCCGCGGCGGTCGCGCCGGTCCATGACGTCCCGATGGGGCGGCGGCCGAGGTGCGCCCTGCGTGACCAGATCCACCATCTGGAAAGGGAGACTCATGATGTTCCGTTCGGTCCGTCTGGCCTGTGCGTCCATGTTCGTGGCCTCGGTGATCGCTGCCTGCGCGGGGGATTCGACGCCCGCCCAGCGCGGCGACGAGCTCATCGCGTCGCGGTGCGCCACGGCCTGCCTCGCGTCCACCCCGTGCGCGACGCGGTGTACTGACTTCGAGGGGCTGTCCACCACCTGCGGCGACGAGGGCTACACCTGCGGCGGCACCGCGCCGTCGCCCTCTGGCACCGTGAGCGCGACGCCGACCGTGGTGCAGATCGCCAGCGGCTCCCTCGGCACCACCTCGATCCGCTGGCAGGTGTACAACGCCGCGCGCGGCGACGTGTACGTGAGCATGGACGGCGCGCAGCAGCGCCTGTTCGCCTCGGGCACGTCCGGCACCCAGTCGGCCCCCTGGATCCAGGTCGGGCACACCTACGATTTTCGCCTGTACGCCAACGGCGCCTACGTCAACGTGGTGCGGGTGACGGGCAGCGCCTGCGCGACCACCTGCAACGGCGCCTGCGTCGACCTCACGAGCAACGTCAACCACTGCGGCGCGTGCGGCAACGTGTGCCCGAGCACCGCGTACGGCACCCGCACCTGCCGCGCCGGGGTGTGCGGCATCACGTGCCGCAGCGGCTACGTGTACGAGGCCGGTCGGTGCGTCTCGCTGTCGTGCGGGCTCTACTGCCCGTAGCCCGGCGACACGGCGGCCGTCACGTCCCGCAGAAGGTCTGGTAGCGCGCGGTGACCTCGCGCGGGGCGGGGCGGGCGTAGGCTTCGAATCCCTCGCGCGCTTCGAAGGGGCGCGTGACGGCCTCCAGCAGCCGCTCGAAGGGCGCGACGTCGCCGCGGTCCGAAGCCGCCTCCAGCGCCTCCTCGACGCGCTCGTTGCGGGGGATGTACACGGGGCTCACCGCGCGCATCGCCGCCGCCCGCTCCGCCGCCGATCGTGCGTCGCGGCCTCCTCGCACGTGCCACCGTTCGAGCCACGCGCGCGGGGTCGCGGCGTCGTCGAACAGCGCCTCCACCGACCGCCAATCTGCGTCGACCGCGTCGGCGAGGGCACACCACGCGAGCGTGTGGTCGACCTCATCGGCCTCCAGCAGCGCCAGCCAGTCGCGCGCGAGGAGGGCGTCCTCGGGTTCGGCCGACGCGAGACCGAGCTTCGTCCGCAGGCCCGCCGCGAGGTGCTCCTCGTAGCGCGCGGGGAAGGCGTTGATCACCTCCATGGCCTGCGCGGCGGCGGCGTCGGGGTTCGCGGCGTCGATGAGGGGGAGGAGGGTCTCGGCGAAGCGCATGAGGTTCCACCGGGCGACGGCGGGCTGGCGGCCGAAGGCGTAGCGCCCCTGGTGGTCGATGGAGCTGAAGACCGCGCCGGGGCTGTACGCTTCGAGGAAGGCGCAGGGGCCGTAGTCGATGGTCTCCCCCGAGAGGGTCATGTTGTCGGTGTTCATCACGCCGTGGATGAAGCCGACGAGCATCCAGCGGGCGATGAGCTCGGCCTGCCGGGCGGCGACCGCGCGCAACAGCCCGAGGTAGCGCTCGGGCGCGTCGACGAGGGCGGGGTCGTGGCGACGGATCGCGTAGTCGGCGAGGCGTCGCACCCGCGCGTCGTCCCCCCGCGACGCGAAGAGTTCGAAGGTGCCGACGCGCAGGTGGCTGGACGCGACGCGCGCGAGGACGGCCCCGGGCAGCGGGCGCTCGCGGCGCACCACGTCGCCGGTGGTCACCACGGCGAGCGCGCGGGTGGTAGGAATCCCCAGCGCGTGCATCGCCTCGCCCATCACGTACTCGCGCAGCATCGGCCCGAGCGCCGCCTTGCCGTCGCCCCCGCGGGAGAACACCGTCCGCCCCGAGCCCTTGAGCGCGAGGTCGCGCCGCGTGCCGGCGCGGTCGATGAGCTCGCCGAGGAGGAGCGCGCGCCCGTCGCCGAGCTGCGGCGAGAAGCCGCCAAACTGGTGACCCGCGTAGGCCTGGGCGATGGGCTGCGCGCCGGGCGGCACGGTGGCGCCGGAGAAGAGCGCCGCGGCCTGCGCGGCGAGCGCGTCGACGTCGAGGCCGAGCGACTCGGCGAGCCCGCGGTTGAGCCGGACGAGCGTCGGTCGCGGAGGGGACGCGGGCGTCGCCGGCGCGAAGAAGCCGTCGAGCTCGCGGGCGTAGGTGTTGTCGAAGGAGAAGCCGAGGTGGGCGGTGGACACGGCGCTGTTGTGCCACAAATTCCTCAGGTGGGCCGCAGACTGTTCACCCCCGCTCAGGGCGGCGAGCGCCTCGCGGAGCGCCTCGGTCTGCGTGAGCTGGAGCCCGGCGCCGCGGTCGACCCGCCGCGTCTTGTGAAGCCGCCACGCCATCGCCTCGATGACGTCCCTGCGCGCGAGCCCACCGCCCCGCAGGCGGAGAAACCACGGAACCTTCGTACCCATACGCCATCACTGTCCCCACGCCCGAGCGCGCGGGCGTGTGCCTGAAACCGAAGTGAGCGATCCCCGAGTCGGTGTCAGCGCAGGACGTTCATGGCGGCGGCGAGCGTGTACCATGCGGCGCCACGGGCCGTCCATGACCGCCGAACATCTCCCTTTCGAGGCGCAGCGCGCGTGGCTCGACCGCTCCCTCCTCCGCGACGACAGCACCCGCGACGCGCTGCTGGCCTGCGCGCGCTGGCCTGATCCAGAGCCCTTCGCCCTCGCGGTCACCGCCGTCGTCGCGTCCGATCGCGCCCGCCCCCTCGCCGACGCCCTCGCCCCCGCGCTCTCTGCGGCGGACGACACCGCGCTGCTCCGCGTGCTGCGGCGCCTCGACGCGCGCCCCCTCCCTCACCCGTCGCGCGCGGCCTTCGCGGAGGTGCTCCTGCGCGTGTGCGACGCGCTCCCCGTCGAGCGCATCGAGGCCCGCTGCCTCCTCGAGCGCTGGCTCCGTCGCGGGGGCTTTCCCTGGCGCGTCGACGCCACGTCGCTCCTCGCGCTCACGGGCGCCGAGCTCCGCGACTGGCCCGACCGCGACGCCGTGAACGCGCTCGGCGCCCGCGTGCTGGAGGTGCTCTCGCGCGCGCCCCGTTCGCTCTCGCAGGCCCACGCCGAGGAGCTCCTCGCCGCGCGGGTCTACACCGCCCCGTCGCACTTCTTCGAAGAGCTCCTCCAGAACGCCGACGACGCGGGCGCCACGGCCCTCACCGTCACCCTGGCGGGCGACGAGGTGACGGTCTCGCACGACGGCGCTCCCTTCGCGCCGCGCGACGTCGTGGGGGTTCTCTCCGTGGGGCAGAGCACCAAGGGGGTCGGGCACATCGGCACCTTCGGGGTGGGCTTCAAGAGCGTCTACGCCGTCTGCGCGAGGCCGCGGGTGTACTCGGGGCCGTTCGCCTTCGAGATCGCCGACGTCTCCCGCCCCCGCCCCGTGCACGACCGCCCGGAATCTCCGCCTCCCGAGCACACCGCCATCGTGCTCCCGCTCTCGGCGCCGCGCGACCCCACCCTCGGCGCCGACGCCGCGCTCCGCCACGCCCGCGCGCTCCCCGCCGAGGTGCTCCTGACGCTGCGCCACCTCCGCGCGCTCACGGTGTTCCCATCGCGCCACGCCCGCGCCGCATCGCACCCCGACGGAACCCTCACGCTCCACGACGGCGACACCGTCCGCTCCTTCCTCCCGCGCCGTCACGGCGACGCGCTCGTGCTGGTGGCGCTCGACGCACACCACCATGCCGTGCCGGTGGCGGAGGGGCTCCCGACGCTCTACGCCTTCCTCCCCACGCTCGAACGCACGGGCCTGCGCGTACGCGTGCAGTGCCCCTTCGTGGTGCCCGTCGACCGCGAGCGCGTCGACCTCACGCACCCCACCAACGCGTCACTCCTCGACGACGTCGCCGCGGCCTACGCCGACGCGCTGGGCTCCCTCGCGGGTCAACACTGGTCCGCGGTGGCGCCGCTCCCTTCGGAGCTCGCACACCCTTCCCTCCGCACGATGGCATCACGGGTAAGCGACCTTCTCCAACGCGCTTCGTTGCTCCGCGCGGCGGACGGTGCGTGGGTGACTCCCGCGCGGGCCTGCCTGCTCGACGACGTCTCCCTCGCCGCACCGCTCGCGGGCTTCCCGCTCACGCTCGACGAGCGCCTCCCGCTCGCCCCGCTCGCCGGGCGTGAGCTCGCCGCCGCGCGCTGGCTGCGGGTCCCTTCGCTCGGCGCGGAGGCCCTCTGCGCGTGGCTCACCCGCGCCGTCACCCATCCACCCGACGAACGCTCCCGCGCGGCGGTCTACGCGACGCTTGCCTCCGTGGCGACCGTCGCCGAGAGCGGGGTGTGGCTGCGCGGCGCCGCGGTGGGTCTCGACGACGACGGCAACTTCGCGCCGCCCGGCGACCTCGCGCGCGGCGACGCGGGGGCCCGCAGCGTCTACCGCGGGGCGCTCCGCTTGCTCGATGCGCGCCTCGACCCGCTCGCGACGGCGACCGCACCCGCCCCACTCGGACGCCTCTGGGACGCGCTCGGCGTCAGCCGCCTCTCGCCCGAACGCCTGCGCCACGACCTCGCCGCCGAATCCCTCCGCGCGACGCTCCTCCGCGACGACGGCGCATCACGCATCCTGCGGTACGCCGAGGGGTGGGATGGTGGTTCGCTCGCGGCGTTGGGGCGCCTCCCCATCGTACCGAGCGAAGACGGTCGCCACCGCCCCCTCGTCGGAAGCGAACGCGCGTGGCACCGGCCCGCGGGGGCGCTCGGGGACTTCCTCGCGGCGGAGGGGTCGACGGAGGTTCCGCTGGTGCGAGCGGACGTCGCCATCACCTACGGCGCCACGCTCGCGCGCATGGGTGCGGCCACGGCGGACCTCGACACGCTCCGCGCGGCCTCGTCACTCCAGCTCTCCCCCGACGCGCTGCGCCGCTTGTACGCCGTGCTCACCGCCCTGCGCGACGAGCTCTCTCCCTCCGCGTGGACGCGGGTGGCGACGGCGCGGTGGTTCCTCGACCGGAGCGAGCGCGCCCGTTCGCTCACCGGCCCCAACGCGGCGCTGTGGTCGGCGAGCGAGACGATCGAGGCGCTGGTCCCCGACGCGCCCTGGCTTCACGGCGACGTGCGCGAACAGGGCTTCCTCGCGGCGCTGCCCGCAGGGCTCGTCGCGCCCGTCGGCCATCGGGCGATCGTGCGCGCGCTGACGGGTGACCCCTCGGCCTTCGGCGGCGCATCGCTCGGCGCCACCTTCGTCACCGATGCGCTGACGTGGCTCGAAGCCAACCCCACCCCGCTCCACCCCGACGACCGCGCCGCCCTCGCCGAAGCCCCCCTCTGGAACGACCTCGACGGCGTCCCCCGGACGCTGTCGTCATCGCGCTGGCCCGCGGACGATCCCGCTCTGGCGCGGCTCTACGCGGCGTGGCGGGTCGAGCCCGTGCTCGGCGACGAGGCCGCGCGCATCGCCGACGCCCTCGGGCTCCGCGCGCTGTGCCGTCGCTGCGACGCCGACGTGCTCCTCGACGACCTGGCGGCATGCGACCCCGCGGCGTGGCCCGCGCGCCCGCTCGTTGCCGAAGCGGTCCGTGCCGCCGCGCTTACCGCAAAGGACCCGTGGCGCAAGCGGGCCGCACGCCTCGCGATGCTCCGCGCAGAAGACGGCGCGCTCGCGGATGCGACGGCCCTCCACCGCGAACGCTCCCCCGCCGTGCGCGACCTCGTGCGCGCGCTCGGCGGACCGCTGCTCGCCACCGACGAAGAGGCGCTCTGGGGGAGCGCCCTCGACGCCCTCGGGCCCTTCGCATCGACCGCAGCGCTGGTGCGTCTGCGCGCGACCCGTGACCTTCGCCCCGGCGTCCCACAGTCCGAGCAGGTGGCGTGGGCGCGTGACCCCGACGCCCTCCGCGCGGTCGCTGAAGTGCTTCGCGGCGAGGGCGCGCGGTGGTGGGAGGGTCTCGCCCTCGCGCGCAACATCCGTGGGGAGCTCTGCGCGCCGCCCCTCTACGCGGCCCCACCCGACGCCCACGCGCTCTGCGAAGGGACCTCCCTCGCCCGCACCCTGGCCGACCCGTCGTCCGCACTCTCCACCGAGGATGGCATCGTGAAGCCCCTGCCCCTCGCGCGCCTCGTCGCCACGCTGGAGGAGGACAGCCGCGCAGCGCTCGCCGTCGCCGATCACCCGCGGTGGCGCGAGGCCGCACGGCGCCAGGGGCTCTACGCGTGGCTGCTCGCCCACGCCGCGGAGATCGCGGGTGACCCGGCCGCGCGGGCGTCGCTCGGACGAGCGTCGGTCGTACCGTCGCGCGGCGCGGTGCTGCGCTGTCCGGGCGAGCTCCTGCTCGACGACGACCCGCCCGACCTGGGGCTCGACTGGCAGGTGGCGGAGGAGGTTCCAGCGGCGCTGCGGGGGTGGCTGCGGGAGACCTACGGGCTGGAGTCGGTGCGGCTCACCACGCTCGTGCGGCACCTTCTGGAGGGCTTCGCGCGCGCCGAGAACGCTGGCGACGACGCCCGCATGGAGGCGCTGCTCGGCCACCTCGCGCGCGCCGTCCCCACGCCCGAGGCGCTCGCTTCGCTGCCGCGCGAACTCAAGGTGCACCGCGCGGTGACGGTGGCCGCCCACGATGACACCCGACACCCGCCGCGCGAGCTCGTGGCGATCCCCCCGTCGCAGCGCGCGTGGGTGGCGCGCATCGGGGACATCCCGACACTCTCAGCGCGCTACGACGACGACCCGACGCTGCGGGATTTCGTGCGGGCCCTCGGGGTCGCGGACGCGCTCTCGGCCGAACGTCTCCGCGAGCTCCTCGACGGGCGTGGCCTCCACCCCGGCCATGAAGCGCGGCTGTCGCTCGCTCGCTACGTGGCGACGACCGCGCTGGCCACCCCCGCGCTCCGTCACGCGCTCGACCTCGATCGCCGCCCGTGGGTTCCCGATGACGGCGGCGGGTGGCAGCGGCCAGGGGCGCTCTGGTGGCCATCGGGAGAGCTCGACGCCCTCATCGGCCGCACGCCCGGACGCCGCGTCAGCGAAGCCTTCACCCTCGCGGTCCCCGCGGAGATCGCGCGCTGGTTGCCCTTCGGCCACACCGCGACGCTCCCGCTCTCTGACGTGCTTGCGGGAGCCGATCGCGCGGGCCTCTCCGCGACCGCCCTGCGCTGGATCGAACGAGCCCTCGCCGAGGGACGCATACCCCCCGCGACGCTTCGAAAGGAGCTCTCGGGACGCCCGCTCGTGCCCGACGACCGCGGGGTCGCCTGCGCACCCACGGAGCTGTTTCTCGAAGGCGACGGGCACGGGTGCTTCGCGGAGAGCGCTGAGCGTCTCCCCCGCTTCGCCGAAGCGCTGCGCGTCCCAGCAAAGCCGCCGTCCATCGCGCCGACCGAGCCCGTGGTCACCGCGCCCGAATCACCGCCCGAGGCACCACGTGGAGAAGGGTTGCTGGGGCGCTTTCGAAGCTGGCTTCGCCGCGAGGAGTCTCCCTCCCCCCATGTCGACGAGCCCGCGCCCCGCGGACGCGCTTGGTACGAGCCCACCGACGCCCTCCACGCACAAACCGAGGAGGCCACCGCGTGGCTCCGCGACCGGGCCGGCGCGTCGGATTTCGGCTTCGTCCACGTGCCGCGCGCGCTGCCCGCCCCGTACGTGTACGCACCAAAGACCCTCGCGCGGATCTTCGAGCGGGCGACCCAGCGCTGGCTCGCGGAGGGTCCGTGCGACGCCGCGTGGCGCGCTCCCGGCGCTGCGACCGGGGCGCGCGTGGCGTTTCGGGGCGCTGTCCCCGCGGGCGTCGGGCTCGTGCTGCCGATGCCGCTCTACGGCGCGCTGAGCGGCAGCGCGGGCGATGGTGTGATCGAGACCTCCGCCAGCGGCGAGCTGCGGTACCGCGCCGAGCGCGACGGCGAGGTGGAGTTCACCGTGACGCTCGGCGGCGCGCCGGTGTTCGAAGCGCGCGACGAGGCGGTGCGCGCGCCGCCCGAGCTCACGGCCCTCACGAGCCCCGACGACGAGCTGCCGCGCGAGGTGCTCGCCTTCGCGGAGTCGGTCGCGTCGTCGCCCGAACCCTCCTACACTCGCGCCCTCGACGTGCGCGATTTTGTGCGGGCCAACTACCGCTACGACCCGCGGTACCTCGAAGACGCCTCGGTCGCGGCCTTCCTCGCAGAGGTGCGGCGGGGGCGCGCGCACGGCGCCCTCGCGGCCCTCCACGCCGGGCGCACCGGTCGCCACCTCGGCGCCGGCGTGTGCTTCGAACTCAACGCCCTCGTGTGCGAGCTGCTCCGTCGCGTGGGGATTCCCGCGGCGGTGTGCACGGGCTGGGTGCTCGACGACGGCGCCGCCACCGAGGCCGATCACCTCTGGGCGATGGCGCTCCTCCCCACGGCGCGCGGCCCGCGGTGGATGCCCCTCGACGCGTCGAGCACCCGGGAGGGTCGTCCCCTGCGCGTGCCGCGACGAGCGGCTCCGCTGCGGGTGCGTGCGCCCACGACCCCGCCATCGCCGCCCGGTGGGATGCCACCGACCCCGCCGTGGGCCGCGAGCGCACGGCCGTCACCGCGACGAAACGGGGCGACCCGCGCACCCGAGCGCGGACCGATGCCGCAGGGCGAACTCGTGCGCGTGGCGCGCTACGTCGAGTCGGTGACCGGCGAGCAGGCGGTCGGCGAGGAGTCGCTGCGTCGAGCGTGCCGGGCGCTGTTGCAAGACCCCGCGCGCGCTCGCGAACTGCTAGCACTCTTGCGCGGCGGATAAGTGATGAACCCCGATTCCCCTCCCCCCTCCCCACCCATCGACGTCCCCATCTCGCTGATGGGCGCGTTCTGCGCCGTGACCGCGCTCTTCGCGGCCGGCGCGATCCTGTCGACCATCACGGTGTTCCTCGGGCAGTCGTACCTCGCGGCGGAGCCGCTGGTGCGGCGCGACGAGCTCTGGGAGTACGCGGTCTTCGGCGTACCCTGCGCGGTGATCGTGGGCGTCACCCAGCGGGCGTGGATCCGCTCTCGAAGGGACCCGTCGATCGGCTCGGCCCTCGATCGCTGGTACCTCCGAGCGTTTGTCCTGAGCGCGCCGTTGCTCCTGTTCGCCGGCGCGATCGTCGGCGTGCTCTTCGCCCGCTCGGTGCTCGCCTCCCGACGCACGATCGAGCTCGACCTCGCGCAGGCCGCCTGCCACGACGCCTACGAGCTCCCGCCCCTCGGGGAGGGGCCGCGCGATCCGTCGCTGCTCCCGCCCGCGACCGCGCGCGGACGGTGCCTCGAGGTCGCGCTCCGGTGCCTCCGACGCCAGAGCGAGGGGCCGCGCCGCAGCGCCATGGAGTCGTACTGGCAGCGCGGCGAGCTGCGCTGCACCCGCGACGCGCTCCGGGGCCTCGGCGCGTCGTCCCCGTAATATCCTCCACCCGATGCCCTCCATCCGCGCCCTCTTCGCCGCCGCCCGAGCCGTTTGCTTCGACGTCGACTCCACGGTGATTCAAGACGAAGGCATCGACGTCCTCGCCGCGTACGCGGGCGTGGGCGCCGAGGTCGCCGCCATGACGGCCGACGCCATGGGGGGCTCCCTCCCCTTCGAGGTCGCGCTGGAGCGACGTCTGGCGTTGATCCGGCCCTCCCGCGAGCTCGTGGCGCGCTGCCTCACGGCGCACCCTCCCCGCCTGACGCCGGGCGTAGCGACGCTGGTGGCGACGCTGCACGCGCGCGGCGTGGCCGTGTACCTCATCAGCGGCGGCTTCCGCGCGATGATCGAACCCGTCGCCGAGCGCCTGGCGATCGCGAAGGAGCGGGTCATCGCCAACGCGATCCTCTTCCACGACGACGGGTCGTACGCGGGCTTCGACGCGAACGAGCCGACCAGCCGCAGCGGGGGCAAGGCCACGGCGATCGCGCGCCTCCAGGCCGAGCGCGCCCTCTCGCCCCTCATCATGATCGGCGACGGCGTGACCGACCTCGAAGCGCGCCCCCCCGCCGACGGCTTCATCGGCTTCGGCGGCGTGGTGGTGCGCGAGAAGGTGAAGGCCGGCGCAGACTGGTTCGTCACCGACTTCGACGAGCTCACGGCCGCGCTGACGGCGCCTGTCGATCCGTGATACCGGTCGGCGAAACATGACCGACGAGACCCTGGACCGACTCCCCGGCGGGCGCGTGCTCGCCTGCTCCGACGAGGGCTTCGCGCCGGCGGAGAACCTCCTCGCCACCCGCGCGCCCGAGTTCCGCTTCGGGGTGTTCATCCCGGGGAAGGGGCAGGAGTTCGACTCGTGGGAGACGCGTCGGCACAACCCGAGCGCGCCCGACTGGGTGGTGCTCGCGCTCGGCGCCCCGGGCCCCATCGGCACCGTCGACGTCGACACGCACTGGCACGACGGCAACCACGCCGAGCGCGGCGCCGTGTACGCCCTGCGCGCCGCTCCGGGTGAGTCGCCCGCACGTGACGACGCGCGGTGGGTCGAGCTCCTCCCACCATCGCCCCTCGACGGTCACGCGCACAACGTCTTCCGCACGCCGCGGGGCACCACCGACGCGTGGACCCACGTGATGCTGGAGAACCACCCTGACGGCGGCATCGCCCGCCTGCGCTGCTACGCCGTCCGCGCGCCCGCGACCACCGATCCGGGTGACGCGACGGCGCGACACATCCGACACGAGGCGCCCATCCCCCGCGGCGGCGACACCGCGCACCACGGCCCCACCGACGCCGACATCGCCGCCCGGCGCGCCGCCGCCGCAGGCGTCGAAGTGAACCTCGCGAGCGAAGCCCTCGGCGCGCGCGTCGTGGCGACGAGCAACAACCGCTACGGCCACAGCCAGCAGCTCCTCGCCGAGGCCGCACCGAAGAGCATGGGCGACGGGTGGGAGACGAGCCGGAGCCGCGGGGCAGAGCACGCCGACCACGTCGTCGTCGCGCTGGGCCTCGCGGGCGTCGTCACGCGCGTCGAGGTCGACTTCACATACTTCGTGCTCAACAACCCGGTGGCCCTGCGGCTGTCGGGCGCGCACGTCGCAGACGGTGCGCTGCCCGACGAGCGTGCGTGGGTGGAGCTCCTCGGGCGCACGCCGGTGAAGTCCCTCGCGGGCGCCTCGCTCGCGCTCGACGGTGATGCGATCGGCGCGAAGGGTCCCTTCACCCACGTGCGGCTGGAGACGTACCCCGACGGCGGCGCCAACCGGCTCCGCGTCTTCGGCCGCGCCATCTGACGCCGCCGCACGCGTCGCAACCGCCCGCACGCGCCTGGCGTATCCTCAGCGCTCCACCCCACTCCCACAGACAGGACACGACGCCATGACGACCGACAACCACACCGAGACGGCCATCCTCGCGGGCGGATGCTTCTGGGGCATGCAGGACCTCATCCGCAAGATCCCCGGCGTGCGCGCGACGCGCGTCGGCTACAGCGGCGGCGACGTCGCCAACGCCACCTACCGTCGGCACGGCACGCACGCCGAGGCCATCGAGGTGATCTTCGACCCGCGGCGGGTCACCTTCCGCAAGCTGCTGGAGTTCTTCTTCCAGATCCACGACCCGACGACGCGCAACCGTCAGGGCAACGACCTCGGGATGTCGTACCGCTCGGCGATCTTCTACACCTCCGAGGCGCAGCGGCAGACCGCGCTGGACACGATCGCGGACGTCGAGGCATCGGGGCTCTGGCCGGGGAAGGTGGTCACCGAGCTGGCGGCCTCGGGGCCCTTCTGGGAAGCCGAACCCGAGCACCAGGACTACCTCGAGCGCTACCCCAACGGGTACACCTGCCACTACCCGCGCGCGGGCTGGGTGCTCCCGCAGCGCGCGCGCTGAGCCGGCCCGCTCCGCCGAAAACGCTTTCAAACAAGCGGTTTGCTCAAAAAACACAACCCGCCGCCAAAAATGTTGACGGGCGGAGAGAGCGCGACTAGAACCGCGCTCCCTCCGAGAGAGAGGCAGAGACGACCCGGGACGCCGCAGGGTGACCCAACCGTCTTTGAGGCATCAAACGGAAGACGCACTCCCTCTGGCAACAGACGAGTGAAGAGGCCACCGGCCTCCGTCGATCTTTGAAAACCTGGTTGCAGGATGTCTGGCTCAGCCGAGCCAGACGCGCTGACGAATGCCGAGCAATCGGTGATCGTCGGTAGAGGAAGCGGAAACGCACCCGCCCCGTGGCTTCGGTCACGAGACGGAGTGCAAGTTACTATATGAGCTCAATCAGGCCAAAAGCCTGGGATGGCGCTCCAATCAAGCCTGTACCGGCACCTCACGGTGTCGACACAAGTTCAACTGGAGAGTTTGATCCTGGCTCAGAGCGAACGTTAGCGGCGCGCCTAACACATGCAAGTCGCACGAGAAAGGGGGCAACCCCCGGTACAGTGGCGCACGGGTGAGTAACACGTGGATTACCTGCCCTGGAGTGGTGGATAACCTGCCGAAAGGTGGGCTAATACAGCATGAGACCACGCAGTTTCGACTGTGAGGTCAAAGCGGGCTGATGTTTACAAGCTCGCGCTCTAGGATGGGTCCGCGGCCCATCAGCTAGTTGGTAGGGTAACGGCCTACCAAGGCAACGACGGGTAGCTGGTCTGAGAGGATGATCAGCCACACTGGAACTGAGACACGGTCCAGACTCCTACGGGAGGCAGCAGTGGGGAATCTTGCGCAATGGACGAAAGTCTGACGCAGCGACGCCGCGTGGGTGACGAAGGCCTTCGGGTTGTAAAGCCCTGTGGGGAGAGACGAACCGGCTCATGGCTAATATCCATGGGTCTTGACGGTATCTCCTTAGCAAGCATCGGCTAACTCTGTGCCAGCAGCCGCGGTAAGACAGAGGATGCAAACGTTGCTCGGAATTACTGGGCGTAAAGCGCGCGCAGGCGGTCTTGTAAGTCA
>JBILLV010000195.1:0-17645 GCA_044375895.1 Polyangiales bacterium
TCCCAGCCCGCGAGGAGCTGCGCCCACTGTGCCGCGCTACGGCGGCGTGCCTTGCGTTTCCGCTTCATGCGCGCGGGCGTAGGACGGCACGCCTACGTGGTCACGACGGGGTCTACGGAACGGGTACCCGACGACCTCGACGCCCTCGCGAGCTCCTTCGACGCGCTCGCGGTCGACGCCACGGAGCTTCGCGCCGAGGCGGCCGCGGCGGGCGGCAAGGTGACGCTCGTCGAGGACTTCGAGGCGCAGCTCCGCGCGGAGGCCGAGGCGCTGCGCGGGGCCTCGTCGCGCGCCGAGGTCGCCCCCGCGTCCCCGCTGCAGGGCGAGCGGGTGTGGAACCGCGGCGTGGCGGCGTGGTTCCTCCTCCAGGTGGTGGACGCGTTCGAGGGCGCGAACGAGCTCGACCCCACCGTCCCGCGCATCGGGCTCCAGCAGCTCCGCGCGGCGCTCCGCCCGAAGGCGTCGAAGAAGCCCGCGAAGAAGGGCGACGCGAAGAAGGCCGACGCGAAGACCACCGACGCGAAGGCCGACGCGAAGACGGCCGAAGGTGCCGCCGCCCCGGCCGTTGCGCCGACGGCGCCCGTCAAGGGCTGAAGCCCTCCTCCCTCCGCGCCGAGGTTCTACCCGAGCACCTCGTCGACGCTCCCCGCCGTGACCACGCGCCGAATCCACCCGTCGAGTACGGCCGCGTCGTCGCACGCCTCGACGCGCGCCTCCTGCGCCGCCGAGAGGGAGAACCCTCGCGCCCCGGCCACCGTGCGGAGCGTCGCGCGGCGCGCCCTCAGCTCCCCGTTGCGCTCACCGCGCTTCTCACCGCGCTTCTCTCCGCGCTCCTCACCGCGCTTCTCGCTCTCGGTCAGCGCGCGGAGCATGGCGGGCTCTTTGCGGGCGATGAGCCCCTGCACGGCCGCCTCGCCCATCGCGGCCTTGTCGAGGAGCGCGCGCACCTTCAGCGGCGCGGCGAGGGCGACGTCCTCGATCATGCTGTCGAGGGGCAGCTCGGCCCACGCGCCGCCGCGCCACTCGCACACGAGCTCGTCGCGCACGAACACGCCGAGCACGCGCCGGACGCCGCGCTCGGTCATCGCGACGGCCTTGTCGGTGATGCCCTTGTCGCCCTGGGTGTTCACCACCTCGATGACGAGCTCTTCGAGGTAGCGCTCCTTCGTCAACGGGTTGATCCCCTCGCGCCGGACGCTCGTGTCGGACGCGAAGTCGTGCTTCGCCGAGCTTCGGGTCAGCATGTCGGTGGAGCCCACGTACCCGGGCTTCACGTTGGTGCCGACCACCACGTCGATGCGGAGGTGCGGGTCGCCGTGCTCGGGGTTCGCGGGCGCGGCGTACACCCGCTGGCCGTTGATCACCTCCTCGCGCCCTTCGGGCGTCACGAGGCGGTCGTCGAGGCGCGGCCACACCGGGTCTCGCGAGGGCGCGCTCACGGCGTGCGATGCAGCACCAGGAGCACTCACGGCGGGGCGAGACGATCGCGACGACATGCCGCGAGGATGCCACGAAGGCCGCGCGATCGACAACCGCCCGACGCACGCGGCGCTCTGCCCAAAGCGGTCGAAGAAGCCATTGGAGGTGGCGTTGCGGTATGCTCCCTCCGCGATGAGCTACAGCGACTTCACGATCAAGGACATCCGTACGAAGCTCGGGCTCACGATCGCTGAGCGCTTCGGGTGCTTCGGCGACGCGCTGCCGCTCGCTCCCACCGAGGCGCTCAGCGCGTCCATCCCTCGCCGGGTGACGAAGGCCAAGGACATCAACACCGAGAAAGCGCGGAGCGAGTACCTCATCCTGCCGCTGCTCGACGAGCTGGAGGTGCTCTCGGGGGAGCGTCTGCGCGTCTTCTCGGGCAGCGATTTCCCGGTCGACGCCGCGAGCGGGCTCTCGGGGCGCGTGGACTTTCTCCTCTGCGGGAGCGTCGAGCGTCTCTTCGTTGACGCGCCCGTCCTCGCGGTCGTCGAGGCGAAGAACGACAACCTCAAAGACAGCCTCGCGCAGTGTATCGCGACGCTCCAGGGGGCGCGGCTGTTCAACGCGCGCGAGGGCCGGGCGCCCGAGCGGATCGGGGGCGCCGTGACGACGGGCGTGGCGTGGCAGTTTCTCACGTTGGCGGGCGACGAGGTGACGCTCGACACGCAGGAGTACGCCGTCACCGAGCTCGCGCGGGTGCTCGGCATCCTGGCGAGCATCGCGGGCTGGCGGCGCAACGTGAAGGCTTGACGGGGCTTCTTCGTCGGGAGATCGCGGAGAACACCCCCGCCACGACGTCGCCCTTGACCGCCTCCGCGACTCCATGAATCCATCGCGGTCATGAAGCGCCCGCTCCGCCCGTCGATCGTCACCACGGCGATGCCCGCCCTCGCGGCCCTCCTCAGCGCCTGCAAGGGCGAGCGCCCGACCGTCAACCCGCCGCCGCCCGACCCGCCGCCGCCGCCGCCGATCGCGCCGGACGTCGCGCCGTCGCTCCCTCCCGCGGTGCGCGTCGACCCGGCCCACTTCCCCCCGATGCCGCTCGGCGGCGCGCCGA
Source organism: Polyangiales bacterium (assembly GCA_044375895.1). Classification (GTDB taxonomy): domain Bacteria; phylum Myxococcota_A; class Polyangia; order Polyangiales; genus CAISKJ01. The sequence goes on from JBILLV010000195.1 coordinate 2,537, forward strand.
TGCCGGTGACCCCGATGCCCTCGCCCCCGCCCGCCCCTGCGCCGCAGGCCGACCTCGCGCCCCGCGCCGCGCCGAGCGCCGCCCCGTCGCTCGCCCCCTCGGCCGCGCCCGCACCTGCGCCCGCGCTCCTCGGCGCCGCCGCGCCTGCCCCGACGCGCGCGATGCCCGCGGGCGTCCCCGCTGGCGCGGAGCCGGGGGTGTGGGTGACCCATCCGCACGCGCCGGGGACGCCCTGCCGCCCCATCACCCGCACGGAGATCGAGCAGATGGCGCAGATCGCCAACGCGACCGGTCGCCCGTAAACACCCGTTCAGGTGCGACGCGCCATTTTCGCGCGTCGCTTCGATGACAGGGGCATGACCGACCACTCGCCCCACGACGTCCGCTCCCTCCCTGCACCGTCCCGCGTCCCCGCTTCGCTGCGTGAGCGCCTCTGGCTCGACGGCGACCCGACGGCGCTCTGCCCTCCGCTCGTCGCGCTCATCGGCACGCGCGAGCCCGACGCTGTCGCCAGCGCCCTCACGCGGCGCTTCGCCACCGACCTCGCCCGCGCCGGCGTGCGCGTGCTCTCGGGCGGCGCGCTCGGCATCGACGCCGCCGCGCACCGCGGGGCGCTCCTCGGCGGCGGGCGCACCGTGGTGGTGCTCCCGAGCGGCCTCGCCCACTGGTACCCCAAGCGCCACGAGGGTCTCTACCGCGACGTGCTCGCGGCGGGCGGCGCGCTGGTGTCGCAGTTTCCCCCGGAGACCCCGCCCACGCGCTGGACCTTCCCGCGGCGCAACGAGCTTGTCGCGTCGCTCGCCGACATCGTGGTGGTGGTGCAGGCCTCCGCCAGCTCGGGGGCGCTGCTCACCGCGGGGCACGCGCAGCGCCTCGGTCGGCGGGTGATGGCGGTGCCCGCGGCGCCGTCCGAGCGTCGGTCGGCCGGGTGCGTGCGGCTGCTCCTCGCGGGGGCGATGCCGTGCACCGACGCCGACGACATCCTCGCCGCGCTCGCGCAGTCCGACGGCCCCCTCCTCGCGCGCGCTCCCGCGAGCGCGGGTGCTCACGCGCCCCGTACGCGCGCCCCTCGCGAGCGCGCGCCACAGACGAAAATGCCTTCGGAGAAGGCATCCGACGACGAGCTCACGGCGTCGCTGGACGGGGACGGGAGGCTCGTGTACGACTCGCTCTCCTCTGTCGCCCGGCACGTCGATGAGCTCGCACGGCTCACGGGGCTCCCGGCCGCGAGGCTCCAGCGCTCGCTCACGACGCTGGTTCTCTCGGGGCTCGCGGACGATCGCGGTGACGGTCGGTTCGCTCGCGCCTAGACAACGCGGCGAGGAATGGATACCAGGACGCGTCCCATGACCAAGGCCCTCGTCATCGTCGAATCGCCTGCCAAGGCAAAGACCATCCAGAAGTACCTCGGGAAGGATCACACGGTGCTGGCCAGCAAGGGCCACATCCGCGACCTGCCGAAGTCGGGCCTCCAGGTGGAGGTGGACGGCGACTACAAGCCCAACTACGAGGTGCTCGAAGACCACAAGTCCCTCGTCACCGAGATGCGCAAGGCGGGCAAGGACGCCGAGACCATCTACCTCGCGACCGACCCCGACCGCGAGGGCGAGGCGATCGCGTGGCACATCGCCCACGAGCTCAAGGGCTTGAAGAAGCCCATGGTGCGCGTGGAGTTTCACGAGATCACCAAGAAGGGCGTGCAGCTCGGGCTCGACAAGCCGCGCCAGGTGGACGAGAACCGCTTCCAGGCGCAGCAGGCCCGGCGCATCCTCGACCGGCTCATCGGCTACGAGCTCTCGCCCGTGCTCTGGAAGCGCCTCGCGCGCCAGGTGAACGGGCACTACCTCTCGGCGGGCCGCGTGCAGTCCGCCGCGCTGCGCCTCATCGTCGACCGCGAAGACGAGATCAAGGCCTTCCAGACGCAGGAGTACTGGCCCGTCGCGGTCGACCTCCTCGGGACGCAGAAGCCTTCGTTCACCGCGGCGCTGGTGGAGACGGGCGGGCGCAAGGTGGTCACTCCCTCGCGCGACCGCGCGGTGAAGCCCACCGAGCGCGTGATCGGCGCGAAGGACGAGGCCGACGCGATCACCGCCGACCTCCGCGGCGCGCGCTTCTCGGTGGCCTCGGTGGAGCGCAAGGAGCGCCGCCGCCGCGCGCCGCCGCCGTACATCACCTCGTCGCTCCAGCGCGACGCGTCGAGCCGCCTGGGCTTCAGCGCCTCGCGCACGATGCAGGTGGCGCAGCGGCTCTACGAGGGCATCGAGATGGGCGCCGAGGGCCCCGTCGGCCTCATCACGTACATGCGTACCGACTCGACGCGCCTCTCGGTCGACGCGGTCGAGGCCGTGCGCGAGTACATCGGCAAGCGCTTCGGCAAGCAGCACGTCCCGGAGAAGCCCAACTTCTTCAAGACCAAGAGCTCGGCGCAGGACGCCCACGAGGCGATCCGCCCGACCTCCACCGAGCACCACCCCGACGCGGTGCAGAAGTTTCTCAAGGCCGACGAGCGCAAGGTGTACCGCCTCATCTGGGAGCGCTTCATGGCGTGCCAGATGGCCGAGGCGGTGTACGACGCGACGACGGTCATCATCGAGGCGCAGGGCAAGGAGAAGCACACGCTCCGCACGTCGGGGCAGGTGCTGAAGTTCGCCGGCTGGCTCGACGCCCACGGCGCGGCCGAGCGCGAGGAGGAGGTGGCCGGCGAGGAGGTGGTTCGCGAGGACCACGCCACCGACGCCCGCGAGGAGGAGAAGACGCTCCCGCCGCTCAAGGAGGGCGAGAAGCTCAGCGCCGTCGACCCGCCGGGCGTGCGCGCGGAGCAGAAGTTTACCCAGCCGCTCGCCCGCTACAACGAGGGCACGCTGGTGAAGGCGCTGGAGGACGCTGGCATCGGGCGCCCGAGCACCTACGCGGAGATCGTGAGCAAGGTGCTCTCGCGCGACTACGTGGAGAAGCGCGAGCGGCAGCTGGTGCCGACCAAGCTCGGCGCGGCCAAGACGCACGGGCTCATCGCGCGCTTCCCCGACGTGGTGGACTACGAGTTCACCGCGAAGATCGAGCGCGACCTCGACGAGGTGGAGGCGGGCAACGCCAACTGGGTGAAGCTCGTCGACCGGATCTACAAGCCCTTCAAGAAGCTCGTGGTGGAGGAGCTCGCGGCCAAGGAGCCGGGCGAGGGCTGGCCCCGCTCGCAGCCGTCGGACCGCATCTGCGACAAGTGCGGCTCGCCGATGGTGCGCCGCTGGGGCCCCAACAGCGACTACTACGCGTGCACCGCGTACCCCAAGTGCAAGAACATCGTCGACGAGACGCCGGCGAAGCCCCCGGAGGTGTACCAGGGGCGCAAGTGCCCGAAGTGCGGCCGCGACCTGCTGGTGAAGACCAAGCGCGGCACCGACGACCAGTTTCTCTCGTGCTCGGGGTGGAAGAAGGTCAACCCCGACTGCGACTTCACCGCGCCGATGCCCTCGGGGATCACCTGCCCGAAGGACGGCGGCGAGCTGGTGAAGATCGGCTCGGCCAAGGGCCGCAAGCCCTTCTGGGGCTGCGAAAACTTCCGCGCCGAGGGCGACGCCAAGTGCGACTACAAGCTCTACACGGCGCCCATCAAGGAGGCGTGCCCGAAGTGCGGCGCCACCTTCCTCACGCACGCCGGCGGCAAGAAGAACCCCGTCATCAAGTGCGTGAAGGACCGCTGCGACTACTCGCGTCCGGCCGACGCGCCGACGGGTGACGACGACGATGCGGGTGATGAGGGCGAGAAGAAGAAGCCCGGCGCCCGCAAGACCGCGAAGCCCGCCGCCCACGACGACGCCAGCGCGTAGCCCTCACCGCAACTGCGTGAGGTTGGTGCCGCCCGCGTAGGCGTACGACACCCGCAGATCGAAGCCCGTCACCAGCACCATCACCCGCTCGGGCGGCCCGCCGTTGGGGCCCTCCGCGCGCACCGTGTGGACGCCGTCGCCCTGTCGGCCCGGCAGCACGCGCGCCGTCGCGCCGCGCTCTCCCTCCTCGATGCGCGGGAAGGAGAGCTGGCAGCGGTACGTCACGTACGTCGGCGGCGGGCAGGTGCGCCGCGGCGTGTCGACGCACCCGTCTGAGCGCGAGCGGGCGCAGTCTGCGAAATCGGCGACGGGCGTCTCGCGCGAGCCGTCGCCGAGGTACACGACCGCCTCGGGGCGCGCGACGATCTGCACGAAGTCGAACGCGTAGTTGCCCGGCGTGAGGAAGACGTAGTCCGAGCGCCACTGCTCCACCGGCGGAACGATGAGCAGCGAGGGGTCGCCCCCCGGGAGCGTGAAGGGGATGCCCGTCGTGGCCTGGCCGCCCATGAGCTGCCCGACGATGACGCGCCCGTTGCCGCGGAGGAGGAAGTCCGCCTCGGCGCGCAGGTCACGGAACTGCCCCTCCTCCAGGTCGAAGGCGACGGTCGGCCCCGTCGGATCGTCCATCCGCGCGGGGAGGGTGGTGTCGACGTGGACGCGCCCCGAGCCCGGGTTGAGCACGCGGAACCACTCCACCGTCACCGCGCTCGCGACGCGCGCCCCCGCGTTGGTGACGGCCTCGGTGCGCTGCGGCGTGCGCGAGAGCACGTAGCTCTGCCCGGCCGACGACGTCGGGAAGAGCTGCTCCTCCAGGTGATCGCACGCGCGCACCACCTCGGCCGACGTGCGCCAGAAGGGCACGTTGCTGCACTCCGTCCCCGAGAACACCGCCACGGGCTTGTCGGCGAGCACCGTGCTCCCGGTGAAGTCCGCGAGGAAGGAGCCCGTCTCCAGGTTGAAGACGTCGAAGGGCCCGAGGCGGAAGCGCACCGGCGTCCCCGCGCGGAGCCGCTCACGCAACGGCCCGCCGGGGATGACGTCCGCGGTGGGGGTGACGGTCACCGTGGTGTCGGGCGCGGTGCCGACGATGGTCATGAAGGCGCGGATCTCGGAAGGGCGCTCGCCGTCGGGGTTGTCGACGGCGGAGTACTGCTGCGGGTACCCGAGGACGCGGTACGCGCCGTCGAGCGAGTTGACCGGCACGAGCAGCGACGCGTCGTTGGAGAACACCTCCACGTTGTCGAGCGGGTTGAACTGGTACGCGATCACCGGGAAGGTGGAGGTCACCCGGTAGGCGCGCGACGAGAGGCACGTGCCCGTCCCGTCGTTGAGGTTGGCCGCCGTCGAGCAGTCCACCTCGCGGGCCGGGAGCGCGAACACCTCCAGGTCGCGCGGGGGGATGATGGCCGACGCGACCCGCTCGAGCCGCGGCGGCTCACCGGGGGCGGCGTTGTTGCGGTGCACCTCGACGCGCGTGGTGAGCACCGGGTCGGGGTTGGAGACCACCACGGCGTACTGCTGCGCGGCCGCGGCGCGCTCGCGGTTCTCCACGATGTTGTCGAGGTCGACGGCGTAGTACTCGCAGCCGACGTTGCTGCGGAGCACCGAGTCGTCGCCGCACAGCACCACGCAGCGCCCGCCCCGACACGCCTGACCGCGGGCCGTGTCGCAAGTGGTCGACGGCGCCCACGCGCTCCCGTCGTCGGCGCAGCGCTCGACGGCGAGGTTGTTCTCGGTGCAGCGAAGTTCGCCGGGGTGGCACGCGAGGCACGCGCGGGCGGGGTCGCAGACGAGGCCCTCCTCGGCGCAGTCGCGGTTGTCGGCGCGGAGGAGCTCGCCGTCTGCGACGCAGGTCTGGAAGACGGAGGTGTGGCAGCGGCGCTCGCCGAGGCGGCACTCGGGCCACTGGAGGGCCGTGTCGGGCGGGGCTTCGGCCCGGACGTCCGCGAGCGCTCCGCCGTCGTCGACGCGGCGGTTGGGCGCGGCGCAGGCGAGGGCGAAGAGCGCGAGGAGGGCGGGCGACGGGCGCACGGACGAGGGGCGAATGGTGCCGCAAAGGGGCGGTGGGCCGCAATGAGGGCGCGTTCGCGGCCCGCCGATCGCTGCGCTAACGCGACGGGCGCGCGCCGACGTAGGCCGCAAGGTGCTGGCCCGTGAGCGTGGAGCGGTCGGCGACGAGCGCGGCGGGTGTCCCTTCGAAGACGATGCGGCCGCCGTCCTGGCCCGCGCCGGGGCCGAGGTCGATGATCCAGTCGGCGTGCGCCATGACGGCCTGGTGGTGCTCGACGACGATCACCGACTTGCCCGCGTCGACGAGGCGATCGAGCAGACCGAGGAGTTGCGCGACGTCGGCGAGGTGGAGGCCCGTGGTCGGCTCGTCGAGGACGTACACGTCGCCCTTCTCGGCCATCTGCGTGGCGAGCTTGAGGCGCTGACGCTCACCGCCCGAGAGCGTCGTGAGGGCCTGGCCGAGACGAAGGTAGCCGAGGCCGACGTCGGCGAGCCGATCGAGGATGGCGGTCGCGGCGGGGGTGTGCGCCGGACCCGACGCGAAGAACGTGCGGGCTTCGGTGACGGACAGGGCGAGCACCTCGCTGATGTCGCGGCCGCCGAGCTTGTACGCGAGCACCGACGGCTGGTAGCGCTTCCCCTCGCAGGCCTCGCAGGGGGTCGCGACGCCCGCCATCATCGCGAGGTCGGTGTAGAGGACACCCGCGCCATCGCAGGCCTCGCACGCGCCCTCCGAGTTGGCGCTGAACAACGCCGGCTTCACGCCGTTCGCCTTCGCGAACGCCTTGCGGATCGGCTCGAGCAGGCCCGTGTACGTGGCGGGGTTGCTGCGACGTGAGCCGTGGATCCCGCCCTGATCGATCGACACCACGCCCGCCCCCGCGGGGATCGACCCGTGGACGAGCGAGCTCTTGCCCGAGCCCGCGACGCCCGTCACGACGACGAGCACGCCGAGGGGGATGTCGACGTTGACGTCGCGGAGGTTGTGCGCCTTCGCGCCGCGGATCTTCAGCTTGCCGGTGGGCTTGCGCACCTTCGCCTTGAGGGGCGTCCGGTCGTCGAAGTGGCCGCCGGTGAGGGTGCCGCTGGCGCGCAGCCCTGCGACGGATCCCTCGTAGCAGACAGTGCCCCCGGAAGAACCGGCGCCGGGGCCGAGGTCGACGACGTGGTCGGCGATGGCGATCGTCTCGGGCTCGTGCTCCACGACGAGCACCGTGTTCCCTTTGTCCCGCAGGCGGAGCAGGAGGTCGTTCATCCGCTGGACGTCGTGCGGGTGCAGGCCCGTGGTGGGCTCGTCGAAGACGTAGGTGACGTCCGTGAGCGACGAGCCGAGGTGGCGGATCATCTTGGTGCGCTGCGCCTCGCCGCCCGACAACGTCCCCGACGGCCGATCGAGCGAGAGGTAGCCGAGGCCGATCTCCACGAAGGCGTCGAGCACGTGCTGAAGCGCGGCGAGCAAGGGAGCCACCGAGGGTTCTCTCAGGTCGCGGACCCACGCGGCGAGGTCGCTGATCGGCATCGCGCAGGCGTCGGCGATGTTGATCTTCTGGATCTTCGACGAGCGGGCGGCCTCGCTGAGGCGCGTCCCGCCGCAGTCGGGGCACGTGCGGAAGGTGACCGCCCGCTCCACGAAGGCGCGGATGTGCGGCTGCATCGCGTCGACGTCCTTGGACAGAAACGACTGCTGGATCTTCGGGATCACCCCTTCGTACGTGAGGTTGATCCCGTCGACCTTGATCTTCGTCGGCTCGCGGTAGAGCAGGTCGTGCAGCTCCTTCTTCGTGTACTTGCGGAGGGCCTTGTCGGGGTCGAAGAAGCCGCAGCCGCGGAAGATGCGGCCGTACCAGCCCTCCATGCTGTAGCCCGGGATCGTGAGGGCTCCCTCGTTGAGCGACTTGCTGTCGTCGTAAAGCGCGGTGAGGTCGAAATCGGTGACCGAGCCCATCCCCTCGCAGCGCGGACACATGCCGCCGAGGCGGTTGAAGGTCGCCTTCTTCGTCTGGGTCTTACCCTCGCCGCGCTCGACCGTGATGGCGCCGCTCGCCTTCACCGAGGGGACGTTGAAGGCGAACGCGCCGGGCGGCCCGATGTGCGGCTGGCCCAGGCGGCTGAAGACGATGCGGAGGAGGGCGTTGGCGTCGGTGACGGTGCCGACGGTGGAGCGGGGATTGGCGCCGAGGCGCTCCTGGTCGACGACGATCGCCGGGGTGAGGCCCTCGAGCAGGTCAACGTCAGGTCGGGCCATCGTGGGCATGAAGCCCTGCACGAAGGCGCTGTAGGTCTCGTTGATGAGCCGCTGCGCGTCGGCGGCGATGGTGCCGAACACCAGCGAGCTCTTCCCCGACCCGGAGACCCCGGTGAACACCGTCAGCCGACGCTTGGGGATCTCGACGTTGATGTTCTTGAGGTTGTTCTCGCGGGCGCCTCGCACCCGGATCTGGTCGTGGCGGTCGGCGGCGTGCGACGCGGGCGACGGTGCGTCCGTCTTGGACACCTGGTTCATCGCCTCTCCTCTGCCACAAACCCGGGCTTCGCGTCGCGCGGATCCGAAATGACCCGCGTGAGGTGCTACCCTCGCGCCGCCGCATGCGTCCAACGCCCGCCGCCCTCGCGCTCGCCACGTTGCTCGTCGGCCCGGTCGCGCGCGCGCAGGACGACGCTGGGGTACGCCGCCACCACCATCACCGCGACCACGTGCGCGTCGAGTGCCCCTTCGCGATGGACGACCCGGGGCTCGTCGTGGCGCGCGTCGGCGACACGGTGCTCACGGCGTGCGATGTCACGGTGGCGCGCGTCCAGCGGATGAGGGCGGGGCTCTCGGGTGACGACCTCCGCGCGATCCTCCGCGAGCTGGTGGACGACGCCCTCCTCGCGCAGGAGGCGCAGGCGCGCGGGCTCACGTCGCCCGAGGCCGCGCGGGCGCTCGTCGACGCGCTCATCCGCGCCGACGCGCGCGTGGCCCTCGCCGAGCGGCGCCCCGACGACGACGACCTCGCCCGCTACCTCCGCGACCACCCCGACGCCGCGGTCCGTGACGAGCGCGTGCACCTGCGTCACCTCGTCCTCCCCACGGAGGCGGAGGCGCGCGCGGCCATCGCGGCGCTCCGCGCGGGGGCGAGCTTCGATGAGCTCCTGGCGCGCTCCATCGATCCCCTCGCGGCGCGCGACGGGGGCGACCTCGGGCTGCTCACGCGCGAGGGGGCGACAGGGGTGTCCGCGGCCGTGGTCGAAGCGGGCTTCGCGATCGCTGCCGACGGTGCCGTGGCCGACGCGCCCGTGCGCGGGACGGTGACGGTTCAGCCGCCGCGTCCGCCGGGTCGACGGCGACGGCCGCGGGCGCGCGCGGTGGACGTGTGGCACGTGGTCCAGCGCCTCGAGCGGGTGCCCGAGTCGCGCATCCCCGAGGCGGAGCTCCGTGAGCGGGCGGCGATTCGGATGCTGCGCGACCGCTACGCGACGGCCCGCGCCCAGGCGCGCGCGACGCTGGCGGCGGAGGCCAACCAGCGGGCGTCGACGGCGATCCTGGAGGCCGTGCTGCTGCGCATGCGGGTGCGACCGCCCTGAGCTTTTGCGGTAGAGTCGCCGCGCTTCATGGAGCGGACGACACGACGATACGGCCTGGCGGTAGCGCTCGTGTGCGCCTGCGCGGAGGGGCAGGTGATGGGCGACATGAGCCCCGACGCCGCGGTCGATGTCGCGCCGTCACCCGACCGCGCGGTCGACGTCGCCGCACCTGACCTGACGATCACGCCACCGGACGCGGCGCCGGTGATGGACGTGGGCCTCGACGCGACCCGACCGGACGCGGCGCCCGATGTCGTCGACGCGCGCGTGGAGGCGGGTGTGGACGCGGTGGTGATGGACGCTGCGCCGGACGTCGCCGCCGACGCGGTGCCGGACGTGCGCGACGTCCCAGCGGAGCCGATGGGGACGGTGATCGACGCGACCTGGAGCACCAGCGCGATGGCGCTCGCGTGCACGGCGGGGCAGCGGTACACCTACCGCTGCCCGCCGCGGGGGACGCTGGCGCCGTGCTGGGGCACCAACCTCTACACGCACGACAGCTCGGTGTGCTCGGCGGCCGTCCACATGGGGCGCATCACGGTGGACGACGGCGGCGCGGTGACCTTCGAGATGCGCGCGGGGGCCGCGGGCTACATCGGGAGCCTGCGCAACGGCGTGACGTCGCTGTCGACCGGGAACTGGCCGTGCAGCATCGCCTTCCCGTAGCCTACGGGTGATCGAAGTGGGGGATGCGCACGCAGCGCTCGTCCAGCGGCGGTGCGCCGGGCGCGTGCTGCGTCGTCACCAGCAGCGCGTGCGAGTCGGGCCAGCGGCGGTGAAACATGTTGCAGTTGCCCGGCTCGTTTTCGAAGGTCGCGATCACGGCGCCGAGCTCGTCCATCGCGTCGAGCATCCCGATCTTGAAGGCCGTGTCGGGCTCCTCGAAGGTGGGCTTGAACACCAGCTCCACGCGCGGCACGCCGATGGGGAAGCCGTCGTCGCGGAGCGTGCGCACCGTGCCCACGAGCATCCCCGGGATGTCGCGCCCGGTGAGGTACACCACCGTCGCCCCACGCGCGTGGCAGGCGCGGGCGAAGGCCACCGCCCCCTGCACCGGCACGTCGTCCGCGCAGGCCGTGTCGGTGAAGAAGCGCGCGAACCACGCCTTCTGCGCCCGCGCGATGACGTCCGCCGAGACGCCGCGCGGCCCGAGCGTGTCCTCGATGCGGTAGAGCAGGCTGTCGACGCGCAGCGCGCGGATCACCGCCGCGTCCTTGGCGTGCTCGTGCCCGAGGCTGGCCGCGAACGCGTGCAGGATGCGCAGCGTGCGGGAGCGGTTGTCGTAGAGGGTCCCGTCGAGGTCGAAGATCACGACGGGGCGCTCGGCGCGGCGCTGCTCGATCTCGGCCAGAATGGCGCGGAGGGGGTGGTCGTTCACGGCGCGCGGGGAGTACCCGAAAAGCCCCGGCGGGGGAAGTGCCCACCGTGAGGAAACTACCGCCGGGCGACGCCGTCGTGCGATGCTCCGCGGCCAACACCGATGCCCACCTGGCTCTCCAACGCGCTCCCCATCGTGCTCCTCCTCGCCGCCATCGGCGTGGTCGTCTCCCGACTCCCCAAGGTGGACGTTGGGCACTCGGAGGCCTTCAAGCGGCGCCGGGTGATGAACTGGGTCCCCCTCGGCCTCACCTACGCCTTCCTCTACTTCGGCCGCTACAACCTCTCGGCCATCGTCGACAAGTTCGAGCGGGCGCACCTGCTCACGAAGGCACAGTTTGGCGACATCGACGGCATCGGCGCGATCGTCTACGGCGTCGCCTTCCTCCTCAACGGCCCGCTCACCGACCTCTGGGGCGGGCGCGTCACGATCCTCATCGCCGCGGGGGGCTCCGCGCTCTGCAACGTCGCGATGGCCTGGGCCGTCGGTCGCGCCCAGGCGGGGGGCTTCTCGGGCGACGAGTTCAAGAACGCCCTCCTCGTCGCCAACGCGGCCAACATGTACTTCCAGAGCTTCGGCGCCGTCTCGATCGTGAAGGTCAACGCGCCGTGGTTCCACGTGCGCGAGCGCGGCGTGCTCGGCGGCCTCTTCGGCATCCTCATCTCCCTCGGGCTCTATTTCGCCTACGACTGGGCCAAGATGCTCGCCGAGGCCTACGGCTTCACCGCCGCCTTCTGGGTGCCCGCGGGCGTCCTCGCCGTGTGCTGCGGCATCGCGGCCGTGCTCATCCGCGACACCCCCGGCAAGGCGGGCTTCGCCGACTTCGACACGGGCGATGCGACCAGCGGCGACACCGTGGTCGAGCCCGTGATGGCCGTCGTCCGGCGCATGCTCTCCAACCGCATCATCCTCACGATCGTGGCGATCGAGTTCTGCTCGGGCTTCCTGCGCCAGGCGGTGATGAAGTGGTACCGGCTCTTCGCCAAGGGCGTCGGCGAAGACCACAGCTTCGTCTACACCAACTGGGGCATGGTGCTCTGCGTCGCGGGCATCCTCGGCGGCGTCTTCGCGGGCTTCATCTCCGACCACGTCTTCGACTCGCGCCGCGGCCCCGTCGCGTCCGTGCTCTACGGCGGCCTGCTCGCTGGCGCCTTCGTCGCCTTCATCACCCTCGGCACGCCCGCCCTCGCGTGGTCGGTGGTGTTCATGTCCCTCTGCGTCATCGGCGTCCACGGGATGCTCTCGGGCACCGCCTCCATGGACTTCGGCGGCTCGAAGCGCGCGGGCCTCGTCACCGGCGTCATCGACGGCTTCGTCTACCTCGGCACGGGCACCCAGGCCTTCTTCTACGGCCGCACGCTCCCCTCTGGCGCCGCCGCCCGCAACCTCTCCGCCTGGACCATCTGGCCCGGCGCCATGATCCCCGTCGCCGTGGTGGGCCTCCTCCTCTGCACCCGCGTGTGGAACGCGAAGCCCCAGCCCAAGGGCGCCCCCGCCCACTGACCGCGCTCCAAACCCACGAATTGCACCGTCGCAGCGCCTTGACAGCCCAGAACCTTGGGCATACCACCGGGTGCGTGACGCACCTACACCGCTCCCTCCGTCTCCTGCCGCTCCTCGCCATGTTCTCGGCCTGCGCGCCGGACTCGCAGGGCGATGCGCCGACGGAGGACGAGTTCGGCGCCGACCAGATCGTGGGGGCCAACTCGGTGGGTCGTCGCATGGCGGTCGAGGGCTACGTCTACGTGCCGGTGAACACCTCCGACGCGACCATCACCACGGCGGTGAAGTCGCAGATGCGCGTGCTGTTCGGCGCGGCCCGCACGGCGGACATCGGCCTCTCGGAGCGCCAGCCCATCGTCAACGTGGCCTCCTTCCGCAAGGACGCGGTGACGGTGGTCGACACGGCGCGACCGGGCGCTCCGACGCGCATGCTCTGGCGCGTTCGCTACACGTACCGCACACGCGCCGTGGTGCCGCGCACGCTGGGGACGGCCAGCTCGGTGCCGACGGCGACGCTCTTCCCGAGCAACTACACCGGCCGCGCGCAGGAGATCATCACGCGCTGCCACGCCCGCGACGCGCAGTCGGCGACGGCGTCGAGCATCTGGTACCACTTCGAGCCGTCGCTCCCGGGCTGTGCGGAGTCCATCGCGGGCGAGCGCCAGCGCATCGACGCCGACCGCCGCCGGCTCGCCACGCCCGACCGTCAGGTGACCGAGTCCGAGGTGGCGCGGCTCTACCTCCCGCTCGTGATGCAGCTCACGCCGCTGGAGTCCAACGAGGCCGCGTCACCCGAGTACCACCGGCTCTACGAGGACGACCGCTTCGTGGCGTACTCGTACTTCGGCCTCGACCGCGAGGACGACCCCTTCGACTACGGCGCTCGCAACTACTTCATCTGGCTCCGCACCGTGAAGGCCGCGTGGCCGGCCCTCACGATGAGCACGCCCGACGGCGCGCAGCTCCTCCGCGTGCAGTGGCGCGGGCGCGACATCGCGGGCGTCACCTTCGACCGCGTCGTCCAGTGGATGGCGAACAACACCGGCTACCCCGCCGAGGTGGCGAGCGCCGACGTGGGCGCGTTTCGCCTCCAGGTGCTGCGGCAGTGGCGCGGTCACTACGTGAACCTCAGCGCCCGCGCGCGGGTGACGACCCAGGGCCGCGCCCGCGAGGTGCCCGTCGAGCTGCGCACGTACTACGGCGACGAGGAGATCGACCAGGCCGCCGCGGTGGCGCGCTACCGGGCGGCCTTCGCCGACGCGGACGTGTTCCAGTACACGGGCCACTCGCACCTCGGCTTCGGCCCCCTCGACCCGCAGCACTACCCGGCCAGCGTGTTTCCCAACAAGTACCAGATGCTGATGGTGAACAGCTGCGTGTCGTTCAACTACTACAACCAGCTCTTCCGCGCGCACCCCGGGGGGACGGCCAACCTCGACACCGTCACCAACGGCATCGAGGTGTACCTGGAGGGCTCGGGGCTCTCGTCCGCGCGCTTCATGCTCGCCCTCCTCGACGGGCGCTTCCGCACGTACCGCGACATCCTCACGGAGATGCGCGTTGACCTCCCGTGGGAGCCCGCCCACGACCCCAACCGCGTCGCCGACGGCGAGCTCGACAACCAGTTTACGCCCGCGCGCTTCCCGATGGCGCTCGCGCAGGTGCGGTAGGACGCGACGGCTCAGCGATAGGGCTGGGGCGTCGTCGGCGCCGTGGACAGCGCCCCCATCGCCTGGAACGACCGCACCATCGTGATCAGCAGGACGACGCGCATCCCGATGCCGCCGCCCCCCGGCGTGTGTCCGGCCGCGACCGTCGCCGCGATGCCCAGCACGCCGTCGACGAGGAAGATGCCCATCGCGACCCCGAGGGCCACCCGCGAGCGCTTGCCGGTGAAGTAGCCGAGCACGAGGTAGAGCGCGCCGAAGGCGATGTTGTAGAGGCCGATGCCGAGATTCTGCAGAAACTCGACGCCTGCCATCGCGACCGCCCCGAGCACGAGGTTGAGGCCCGCGATGAAGTACACGATGTTCGCGGCGCCCTTCACCAGCGTGGCAGGGTCGGTGTCGCTCCCAGGGACGGGCACACCGTTGCGGAGCACCGCGAGGCCGCCGCCGCCAAACTTCTCCTCGAGCTGAACCCACAGCTCCGACCCGTCGGGGAGCGCGAGCCGCTGCCCGGCCTTGATCGCGGCCTTGTCCGGGATCGCGCCGACGGCCTGCCCGTCGAACAGCACCTCGGTGTTGTTGAAGATCCCACTCCAGCGGAGCTCGAGGCGCTCGGGCCCGGCGGCCTCGAGTTTGAACTTGCGTGATGGCATTCTGTACGGTCCCTCCGGGGCCATTCCGCCCCCTACGCTGCGCATACGACCGCACCCAGGCAGCCCGGTCAAGCCTTGCGAGCCGCTTCTCCGCGGAGGGTTTAGCGGCAATGCCGGTCAGTTAGCGTCGGACAAACTCGATCCCGCCTCGCACCCAGGGTTCGCCCGACGTGGATCGACCAGCGCGCGAAGGCTCACCCTGGGCTCGCAGCACGCCCACGTGATGTGCATCAACGTCGGCGACGAGGCTGCGAGTCCTCCCTCCCCCCGCTCGCTTCGCTCGCGGCGTTTCCCCCTCCCTCCGCCGCCGCGACGGCGTCAAAGGGAGGGGCCATCTGCTCCCGCCACCGACTCACTGCAACGACGAGCTACGACCTCCATCAACTCCTGTCGGCATCGCTTCATCACCGCCTCGCCGCCGTCGTCGCCTCGCCGCCGTCGTCGCCTCGCCGCCGTCGCCTCGTTGCGAGGGAGTCGGTGGCGGGAGCAGATGGCCCCTCCCTTTGACGC